>JAHRHE010000027.1 GCA_020027965.1 Nitrospirota bacterium
GCAAACAGCCTGTTCGCTTCAAGATCAAGCGGCGATCCATGACGGTCGAAGCCCTGGACCCGAACCATCGAGGGACGCGTCACCTTCCCGCGGAGCCCGTCCACGCTGAGGCAGCCCTCCCAATTCTCAACCTGGTTGGGACCGTAATACACAATCCTGGGATTAATCAGCACCGTTTGAGGAAAGCCGTCCTCCCCACGGCATTCCATCACAATCAGTTGCTGCGACCGTGACACCTGCGGCGCCGCCAGACCAATACCCTGGGCGTCGTTCATCGTCTCGAACATCTCGTCGATGAGGCGCTGAAAAGCCCTGGTGTTGATTTCCTCAGAAGGCACCGGCTGAGCGATGGAGCGCAGCACCGGATTCCCCAATTTCGCGATCTTGAGCACAGCCATCCCTCTATCTCCCTTCTCCAGCCTGCAAGCACGCAATGCGTGCACTCACTGCAAAACTTAGGACTGTATACCATAGCCTCTCCCGCGCTCGCAAGATTGGCCAAGTTCCGGACTCAGCACGAATAATTTTCAATTGCGAATTGTTGCATGACAGTCCTCAGCCCTGCGACCCGTTACAATCCTTTCTTCTGACGGGAAGAGTCCGGCAGCTCAAAGGTCTCCTGGCTTGCCTTCCACCAGTCGCTCCATTCCTGCGCCCACTCTGCGCGATCTTGTGGAGTTGAAGTCTCCCAGTCGTGCATCTCAGTCGTGTGTCGGGTGAGCAGCCACAGCGATTGAACGGCCGTGATCGCGACGAATCGTTCCTGATCATCACGAAGCACCTCGATCAGAAGCGGCACGACGGCCTTGTTCCGGACGTATCGAGCTTCAAACGCGGCCGCCTTTCTGATCGCGGGCTCGGGATCCTTGGTCATGGTCTCGATGGCCAGCGCGCCCCGTGATGCGTCAAGACGCACGGCAGCTCGCAGAGCGTGCTCGCGGATTCGCGGCATTTCCGCCGGCTCTCTGGCGGTTTCGATCAACGCCGGTACTGCGCTCTGATCCTTGATGATCAACATGGCCTCGATGGCATTGTACCGGATTCGCGGACCGGGCATCTTCAGGGCCTTGACCAACACCGGAACCGCCGGAGGGCCGAGATGCACAAACTCGCCGATCGCCCAGAGCTCCTGTTTCCCCTCCAGCAGCGGGAGCAACGCCTCGGCCCTCCGAAGCTCTTCCGGGGTGAGAGGAGTGGTGTTGGGAGGCACCGAGGTATCAGGCGCCGGCTGCGGTTTCGGAGGGGCCTCATAGGGCATCTGCACGGACAGCGCATCATTCCATGATGCGAGCGCGACATGCTCCGCGAGTGGAGTCGCGAACGCGCCGACCCCGAGGAGCCAGCCACTCAACAAGATTCGAATCATACTGCCCGCCCTCCGGAACGATGCCACCCGCCTAGCCAGAACTTTGCCTTTCTGTCTGACGGAAGACATCCCTGAATCTTCACCCGAATCGCCTCTTGCGCCATCCTACTGGTGGGCCGACGACAATGCAACCGCCTTGGCGACCAGGCACCGAGGACGCGCGGACCTGCTGCAGATCTCCACAGCTGTCGCCTCCAGACTCGCCCGCCCCATTGTCCACCGCCGCCCTCTTTCTCTTGTCCCCTCACCCTCCCCTGTCTCCTCGTCGCGGCCGGGCGCGGAAGCGGCTGGACGGGATGGGTCCTGAGCGCACGCGACCTGGCGTCGAATGCAGTTCCACTGGGAACCCTGCTGCCGGGCGCCGTTCCGCCTAATCCGATAAGGCGCCCGGCGATAACCACGGACATCAGAGACCTAGGGACACCATCGCATCAGGGCGCGAGCGAAGGACCCGCCCGTCGTCAGCCGCACACACCATCAAATACCGCGTCACCTGCTCCTCACTCAGCTCCGCCGCTCGCCCCGTTGTCCACCTCCTCACCGGCTCGCCCCCGATGCACGATCTGGTAGAGGACCGGCAGCACGATCAGAATAAGCACCGCCGAGGTAAGCATCCCGCCTACTACCACACGAGCAAGCGGCTGTTGAGCTTGGGAACCGATTCCGGTCGCGACGGCTGCCGGGAGAAGCCCAATAGCTGCAGCCAGGGTGGCCATGAGGATCGGCCTCAGTTGGACATCCGCGCCTTTCAGGATCGATTCGGATAAGGGCAGTCCTTCCGTCCGGTATTCGCGAAGACGCGACACGAGGAGGACCCCTCCCAGGATGGCGACCCCGAGGGTTGAGATCACGCCCACGGCTGCCGAGATGCTGAATGGGGTACCGGTTGCGACCAGCGAGAAGACGCCGCCGATCAGGGCGAAAGGGATCGTGACCAACACCAGGACCGCGTCCAGAACCGACTGAAACGCAATGTACAAGAGAAACAGAATAAGTACGAGCGCAAGCGGTACGATGATGGCGAGACGCTTCTGCTCGTCCTTCAACTGATCATACTCTCCGGCCCATTCGGTCCGATAGCGTTCCGGAAGCTCCACCACTTCGGAGAGCCGCGCCTGGGCCTCCTGAACGGTACTCTCAAGGTCACGCCCCCGAACGCTGAACTTGATCGGGATGTAGCGTTCATTGTTCTCCCGGTAAATGATAAAGGCGCCGGTTTGCATGGAAATAGAAGCCAGTTGCTTCAGCGGAATACGGGCTCCATCCGGGGTGTTCACCAGGACGTTCCCGATCGCGTCAAGATCCTGCCGGTACTCCGGCAGAAACCGAGTCACTAACTCGAACCACCGCTCGCCTTCGAACACATGGGTGAGCACCTTTCCGCCGATGGCCGCTTGGATGACCGCGTTGACGTCTGAGACCAGCAACCCATACCGCGCGCACGCCTGCCGATCCACCTGGATCATGAGGTTCGGCTGGCCCAGAAGGCGCAGCACTCCGAGATCCTTGATACCCCTGACCTGGTTCATCACCTTTTCGATCTTGGCAGCAGTGGATTCCAAGACCTTCAGATCCGGGCCGAACAGCTTGATCGAGTTCTCACCCTTGACGCCCGACATCGCCTCTTGGACATTATCCTGAATCATTTGTGAAAAATTGAAGGTCATGCCGGGGATCCTCGCCAGGACCTTCTCGATCTCCTCAATCAGCTTTTCTTTTGACGTCACCTCCCGTCTCCATTCCTTGGCCTGCTTCAGATTCACCAGGAATTCAGCATTAAAAAAACTTGTCGGATCAGTGCCGTCATCGGGCCGGCCAAGTTGCGAAACCGCATTGCTCACCTCAGGAAACGTCCGAAAGATACCCCGGATTTCAGTGGCCAGGCCAGCGGCTTGCTCGAAGGAGATATCCACCGGCATCGTCGCCCGGACCCAGAGATTGCCTTCCTCCAGGGCCGGCATGAATTCTCCTCCCATGAACTGGAGCGCGATCACCGCCAGCAGCAGCAGGGCAAGCGCAGTGCCGACCACGATCACCTGATGTCTCAGGGCCCAGTCAAGAAGTGACAGGTATACCCGGCGGATTACCCGGACGACAACCGTCTCCTCTTCCCGAATCGGTCCTGTTAGGAGGAGCGAACATAACAGTGGCGCTAAGGTAAAGGCCATCATGAGCGCTCCCAACAAGGCGAATCCGTAGGTGATCGACATCGGCGCGAAGATTTTGCCCGGCACACCGGTCATGGTGAAGAGCGGGATGAAAGCCACTACAATGATGGCCGTGGAGAAAAAGATCGGGCGACCGACCTGCCTCGCCGCTCGCATAATTTGTTGAGGCGGCGTCAATCCCGTCCCTACGTGATGACTGAGATGATAGAAGACACTTTCTACCATGATCAGCGTCGCATCCACGATGATGCCGAAATCGATCGCTCCGAGGGAGATAAGGTTCGCCGATTGGCGGAACATGACCATCATGGCGAAGGTGAACAGGAGCGAGAACGGGATGGTCAGCGCGACGATCAAAGCAGCCCTGAGGTGCCCCAGAAAGATGAACAAAATCACAAACACCAACCCAATGCCGCTCAGTACAATGTCCGTCACCGTCTCGATGGTGGTATGGATCAGTACGGTCCGGTCGTAAAAGGTCTTCACCTGGACCCCCTTCGGGAGCTTCCAGGTGTTGAGCTCTTCGACCTTGTTCTTGACCCGCTCGAGCACCGGGAGCGCCTTATAGCCCCGCTGAAGCAGGACCACGCCCTCCACCACATCATCCCGGTCGTCGATACCCACCTTGCCCAGCCGGATTCTATGGCCCACGCTGACATTCCCGAGGTTCTTGATGAACACCGGCGTCCCGTTCTTCTGAACGACCATCACTTTCTCGATATCGCTCAGACTGTCGATCAATCCGAGCCCCCGGACATTGAAGTTCTGTGCACCGACGGTGAGGTAATTCCCTCCCACGTTCGCGTTGCTGTTTGCGAGCGCCGTCATTACCTGAGGTAAGCTGACTCCATAGCCGATCAAGGCCCCTGGATTGAGATCCACGTGGTATTGCTTGGTGGTGCCGCCGAACGCGACGACATCCACCACCCCCGGCACCCGCTTAAACTCGCGCTGTAGCTTCCAGTCCTGGAGCGTTTTCAGGTCCGTCAGCGAGGTGCCCTCCCCGACCAGCTCGTACCGGTAGATCTCGGCAATGGCCCACCAGGGTGACAGGGTCGGCTGAATGGTTTCCGGCAAGGTCATCATCGCCAGCCGGTTCAGGACCTCCTGCCGGTCTCTGAAATAGTTGGTTCCGAAGTTGAAATAGAATTTGATGTCGCTCAATCCGAAAATGGACAGCGACCGCATATCCTTGAGCCCGGGCATACCCGTGAGCGCGGTCTCGATGGGGATCGTCACCTGCCGTTCGATTTCTTCGGCTGACCACCCCGGAAACTGGGTGATCACCTCAACCATGGGAGGAGACGGATCCGGATAGGCGACAATGTCGAGGACGTGGAAGGCGTACAGCCCTCCGAAGAGAAGCACGAGGCCCAGGGCGCAGACGAGGACCTTCTGCACCAGGGCAAATTCGATCATACGCATAATCATGGCACGATGTGATCACCCGGGTTCATTGCTGAGGAGACCCCTCCCTGACGCTGGCCACCGGGGCGCCTTCGCCCGTTGACAAGCTAGGCAGGGTCATTCTGGCGCTCGCCTGATGAACCGCTCCGCCTGCCATGCACGAGAGAGAAGAGAACCGGAAGCACGAGCAAGATGAGGACCGCCGAGGTGAGCATGCCTCCGACTACCACGCGGGCCAGCGGCTGCTGCGCCTGCGCACCGATGCCCGTGGCCACCGCCGCCGGCAACAGGCCGATTGCGGCGGCCAACGTGGTCATCAGCACCGGCCTCATCCGCGCGTCCGCCCCTTTCACAATCGCCGTCTCCACATCAAGGCCCTCCAGCATGAGATCTCTGATCCTGACCATCAGGATGAGTGCTCCCTGAACTGCTACACCGAAGAGCGAGATAAACCCTACCGCCGCCGAAATGCTGAACTCGGTCCCTGTGAGGAGCAGGGAAAATACACCGCCGATCAAGGCAAATGGAACCGCCATGAGCACGAGTCCCGCATCCCCGAAGGAGCCTACGGCCAGGTAGACCAGAAAGAGAATGATGACGAGGCTGGCCGGGACGATGGTGGCGAGCCGCTGCTTCTCCTCCTGGAGCTGATCGTACTCACCATGCCATTCCAGCCGATAGCGCTCCGGCAGGGAGACCTGTTCCCGGAGACGAGCCTGCGCCTCCCTCACCGTACTCTCCAGGTCCCGGCCACGAACGCTGAACTTGATCGGAATGTACCGTTCGTTGTTTTCCCGATAAATAATGAACGCGCCCGTCTGTGTCGATATGGTGGTCAACTGCTTGAGCGGAATTCGCGCGCCGTCCGGCGTACTCACCAGGATGTTCGCGATCGTCTCCATGTCTTTTCGAAACTCCGGCAGAAACCGGACGACCAGATCGAACCAGCGCTCGCCCTCAAATACTCGGGTGAGAGCCTGCCCCCCGACCGCTGCCTGAACCGCCGCGTTGACGTCGGAAACCAGGAGTCCGTACCTTGCGCAGGCCTCCCGATCGACCTGGATCAGCAGGTTGGGTTGCCCCAGCAGACGGAAAATCCCCAGGTCCTTGACACCACGGATCTGTTTCATGACCCGTTCAATTTCCACGGCCTTCGCTTCCAAGACCTTGAGATCCGTGCCATACAGCTTGATCGAGTTCTCCCCCTTCACCCCGGACATCGCTTCTTGCACATTGTCTTGGATGACTTGAGAAAAGTTGAACGTCAAACCGGGAATTTTCGCCAGATCCTTCTCGATCTCCTCGATCAGCTTGTCTTTCGAGGTAATCTCGCGACGCCATTCCTTTACAGGCTTCAAATTGACCAGGAACTCGGCATTGAAGAAGCTGGTCGGATCTGTGCCATCATCCGGCCGACCAAGCTGAGACACCGCGCCGGTCACCTCCTGAAATCCCAGAAAGATGCCGCGAATCTCCGTCGACAACCGGCTCGCCTGCTCGAACGAGATGTCCACCGGCATCGTCGCCCGAACCCAGAGATTGCCCTCCTCCAAGGCCGGCATGAACTCACCGCCCAGGAACGGCACCGCCACCAGCGCCAAGAGGAACAGCCCGGCCGCCATAGCCACCACGCGAGTCCTGTGTCCAAGGGCCCACTGCAGAAACCAGAGATAGCGGCGGCGGATGCCGCGCACGAATGGCGTTTCCTCCTCGCGGATGGGACCCATCAGGAGCAACATGCACAAAGACGGCGCCAGGGTAAACGCCATGATGAGCGCGCCGATCAGCGCCAGGCCGTATGTGAGCGACATCGGCGCAAAGATTTTTCCCGGTACGCCGGTCATCGTGAACAGAGGGATAAACGCCACCAGGATAATGGTGGTGGCGAAGAAAATCGGCCGTCCGACCTCGCGCGCGGCTCGAACGATGTGCATCGGTACCGTCAGACCGTGGCCGGCACGCTGCGTGATGTGGTAGAAGATGCTTTCCACCATGATCAGGGTTGAATCGACGATGATGCCGAAATCAATCGCGCCCAGGGAGATCAGATTGGCCGACTCTCCCAGAAAGACCATCATGCTGAAGGTGAACAGTAGTGCCATCGGCACCGTCAGCGCGACGATCACCGCGGTTCGGACATGGCCGAGAAAGCCGTACAGAACCAGGAAGACGAGCAGAATCCCGCTGATCAAGATGTTCACCACCGTCTCGATGGTGGTATGGATCAACACGGTGCGATCGTAAAAAGTCTTCACCTGGACACCTTTCGGAAGCTTCCAGGTGTTGAGGTCCTCGACCCTTTTCTTGACCCGCTCGAGCACCGGCAGTGCCTGGTATCCGCGCTGGAGTAGGACTACGCCCTCCACCACATCGTCCCGCTCGTCGATGCCCACCTTACCGAGGCGTACCCGATAGCCCACGTTGACCTTGCCCAGATTCCTGACAAATATCGGCGTGCCGTTCTTCTCGGCGACCATCACGTTCTCAATGTCATCGAGACTGTTGATCAATCCCAGCCCGCGGACATTGAAGTTCTGCGCACCGACGGTAAGGTAATTACCCCCTACGTTGGCGTTGCTGTTGGCCAGGGCCGTCATCACCTGGGGCAAGCTCACGCCATAACTGATCAACGCCCCAGGATCCAGGTCGACGTGATACTGCTTGGTCGTCCCGCCGAACGCGGTCACGTCAATCACGCCTGGCACGCGTCTGAACTCCCGTTGCAGCCTCCAGTCCTGGAGTGTCTTGAGATCGGTCAGCGACACGCTGTCCCCGACCAACTCGTATCGGTAGATCTCGGCGATCGCCCACCACGGGGAGAGGGCCGGTTCGATCGCAGCCGGTAAACTCAACAACGCCAGGCGGTTCAGCACCTCCTGACGATCCACAAAATAGTTGGTGTCGAAGTCGAAATAGAACTTAATGTCGCTCAGTCCGAAAATGGACAAAGAGCGGATATCGTTGAGCCCCGGCATGCCGAGAAGAGTGGTTTCGATGGGGATCGTGATTTGCCGTTCGATTTCCTCGGCTGACCACCCCGGATATTGGGTGATCACCTCAACCATCGGAGGGGAAGGATCGGGATAGGCGACCACGTCGAGGATGTGAAATGCGTAGAGGCCGCCGAAGAGCAGGATCAGGCCGAAAATGCAGACAAAGATACGCTGGACAAGGGCGAACTCAACCAGCCGGGTGATCATCGTGTCGCAACGTGACCGTCACGGTCGGTCACATGCATGGTACAAATAAGTCTCATCCTTTGGCTTCCTGGCCTTTGATCAACACCGCTCCTTTCGTCACGATTCGCTCTCCCGGCCGAAGCCCTTCGAGAATCCGCACCTCATCCGCCGCGGCCGGAGCAGCCTTGACTTCTCGCTTTATGTATTGGCCCTCCGCTGCCACGACGTAGATGAATTGCTTGCCGTCGATCTCCAGCACCGCCTCCTTGGGCACGGACAAGAATTGCGTACCCTCGCCCACCTGGATGTTCAATCGGGCGAACATTTCTGGCTTCAACTTATGAGCCTCGTTGGTGACCCACGCCCGGACCTTGATCGTCCGGGTATTGGGATCCACCACGTCCCCGACCATCGCGATGGCGGCCGGGAATTTCACTCCGGGATAGGCCTCGACCGTCACCGTCGCCACCTGAGCGACTTTGACGAGGTCCAGATCCCGCTCATACACATCGGCCACGACCTGCAACGTATCCAGATCCGCCACCGTGAAGAGCACCTGGGAGGGATCCCCTCCCACCGATTGGCCTGGCGTCACGGTCCGCTCTACTACAGTCCCGGCTAGGGGGCTCTTTAATTCGAACCGCGCCGTGATCTTCTGATCGGCCAGCGGCTTCTCCAGTTCTTCCGCCGGCACTCTGAGCGAAAGCAAGCGCTCTTTAGCCCGGCGGAACTCCGCCCGGGCTTTGATCGCATCGTTCTCGGCGTGTTTGAGATCCTTCATAGCGAGGGCCCTGTTCTCAAAAAGATCCTTCGCCAGCTCATAGGCACGCTGGGCGTACTCCAGTTCGGACGCTTCTTTCACAAATTCGGAATAGGCCGAACTGATATCCGGGCTATCAATCACCAGGAGCACACTTCCTTGCTTCACACGGTCGCCGAGATGCGCCCGGACTTCCACGACTCGCCCCTGCAACGGGGAGGAAATTCTGGAGTACCGGTCTTCTCCATAGGCGACCTTCCCCGCCAGCGTGAGCAACGGCTTCCCCGGACTGTACGCCACGACGGCGGTCTCGATACGACTCTGGATCTCGACCGGCACGTTGGACGGCGGAGGGGTTGCGGCGTTGGAGGCCGTGGGCTCTTCTGGACGTCCACAGGCAGATAGGAGAGACAAGGCTGAGGTTAAGATCAAGGTTAAGGTCAAGGTCAAGCCCAGACCATTTCGGATCTCGTGTTTCACCTTAGCCTCAGCCTGAACCTGAACCTTCATGAAGTGATCTCCCGTCCCACCGCACTCTCGAGCAGGAAGAAACTGCGCTGGTAATTGAACAGGGCTTCGATATAATTTTGTTGAATGGTCCGCGACGTCCGGGCGGCATCCAGCAGGTCAAGTATTGTCGCCCCCCCGCGTTCGTACGCCCGTTCGACGATGGTCAAGGTCGAGCGGGCATCATCCAGAACACCGCCCAGATAGGTCTCCACCAGGCGGCGGGTCTGTAAGAGATTGACGTACGCCAGGTCCACTTGGTTTTCGACCTGGATCATCGTTTTCTGTAACTCAGCTTCGGCCACCTTCACGCCCACTTCAGCCTGCACAATGCCGCCCTGGTTCCGGTTGAAGAGCGGAACCGGGAGGCTGAGTCCCATCCCCACCTGTTGCTGATTGTCGGGTCCCTGCGGACCCTGGACTGCGTAGCCGGCCATGGCCGTCACATCCGGATACCGATACGCCTTAGCCAGTTTCAGATCGGCCATGCGCTGAGATTGAGACAAACGCCTCTGTCGAAGGTCCGGCCTAGCCTCCAGGGCAACGCGCCGCAGGACCGCGATGTCCGGATCGACGCGGCGGAACTCGAGATCCGTCGTCAGTTCAAGTTGAGTCATCGCGGAGAGGCGTAAGAGGACACGGAGATCCGCGCGGGCCACCTCCGCATCCTGGATTGCCTGGATCACCTGTGACTGGAAATCCACGACCTGGAGACGGATCCGGATCAGATCAACCTCGGCGATGAACCCCTTCTTGAACCGGATCGTGTTCACTTCCAAGATCCGCGTGAACCGGTCCCGGTTTTCTTGAGCGAGCGCCAGCCGTCGCTGAGCTAATTGTACGCGAAAGTAGGTGTCCCTGACCGTGAAACTCAACTGCCGGATGGCATCTTCAAAGTTTGCTTCAGCCGATTGCGTCCCGAAGTCGGCGCTCTCGATGCGATAGCCCCGCTTGCCGGCCATTTCGAACAGTTGCTGAACGTACGGATAGACCTGGCCGCTGCGTGCGGCAGTCTGGCCCTGCGTGTAGGCGCTCAAGGTGCCGACGGTCAGCACAGGGTTCGGAAAGAGCCGTGCGGTGATCTGCTGGCCCTTGGCATGATCGATCCCGAACCGAGTCATGATCAGATCGAGGTTCTGGCGCAGGAACAGCGCCAGGGTCTCCTCCAGGCTGAGGCGCAGGACCGGTGCTGGGGAGGGTGCGGGTTTCATCTCTTCCTGGCCCGCCGCCGAGGCGGACCCCGATCCCGCGCCAGGAGAGCCGGTGAGGAAGGTTATGGCGGCACAGACCATCAGGAGGCGGCGCGTGACGGAAGGAGCCGCACCTCGTCGCCATTTGCCTATAGCCAGCCAAGGTTTCATACCAGTATTCTCCTTGATGTGAGGTCCCTGCGGTTCTCGCCGCATTATATAGGGTTTTCCAGCCGTTTGGAATACATTTAGATGGGCTGTGGCCTCCGGCGTTAACGTAGCTTCACCTCGGTCCAGGCCCGGTCATAGAGACGGATTGCCTCGCCCACGTCCACCATCCACTCCAGCCGATCGAAAGCGGTATCCGGCGGGTACACAGCCGGGTTTTCGCGGGCTTTGGGATCAACCAGCGCCTTGGCTTCCCGATTGGAAGAGGCAAACAGCAGGCGGTTTGTAGTCCTGGCGGCAATATCACGATCTAACAAGAAGTTCACGAATCGCATGGCCAATTCCCTCTTCTGCGACGTCTTGAGGACAACCAGGCAGTCGGACCAGATAGTCGCACCCTCCTTGGGTACGACATACCTGATTGATGGGCGCTCGGCCATCGCGCGGGCCACCGGGCCTCCCCAGCCGTGGGCCAGGACCACGTCTCCCGAGGCCAACAATTGGTCGTAATGGTCGCTGGTGTAGGTTTTGACTAGCGGCTTCTGTCTGATCAGCTTGGCCTTGGCCCCCTCGATAACCGCCGGGTCTCGGGTGTTCATCGACTGCCCCATCGAACGCAGGGCCGCCCCAAAGACCTCACGCTGGTCGTTCAACATGCTGATCTTCCCCTTGTACTTGGCGTCCCAGAGGACCGACCAACTGTCCGGTGGCGTGGAGATGATCGCCGAGTCATACCCGATCCCGACCGTGCCCCACAGATACGGGATTGAGTACCGGTGCTCCGGATCGAACGGCAGGCGCTGGAGCCCTTCTGAGAGGTACCGAGCATTCGGGATTTGGGACAAGTCCAGTTCGGCCAGAAGGCCCTCCCGCGCCATAATGGACACCATGAAATCCGACGGCACTGCCACATCGTACCCGGAAGCGCCGCCTTGCAGTTTGGCCAGCAATTCCTCGTTGCTGCTGAAGGTGTCCACCACGACCTTGACGCCGGCCTGTTGCTCGAACTCCGCGAGCAGCTCCGGGCCAACGTAGTCCGACCAGGTAAAGTAATGCAGCGTCGTCGTGGCGGCCTGGGGGCCATTCTTCGGCCCATCCTCCGGCGTCGGCTGGCAGGCCAGGATCGCCGCACATAGGAGGGCGGCGATCCAAGTACGATTTGATGATGTTGTGATTTGGCGAAGTGTCAGAGCCACGCTTGTTCCCCCCTACCAATCACCAAATCACCAGATCACCAAATCTCACTTTCCATTGACGCGCTGCATGACCAGCGACAGGGCGATCAGCGCCATCGAAACCAGCACGAGGATGGCCGAGAGCGCATTAATCTCCGGGGAGACGCCGCTCTTGATCATCGAATAGACCTTCAATGGGAGCGTCGTCGAGCCAGGACCGGCCGTGAAAAAGGTCACGATGAAGTCGTCCAGCGACACCGTGAAGGCCATCAGCACCCCGCCGATGATGGCCGGGCTCAGCAGCGGAAGCGTCACGCGGCGGAACGCCTGCCACGCGGTGGCGCCTAAATCGCGAGCCGCCTCTTCCAGCGCAGGATCGAGCTTGCGGAGCCTGGCCCGCACGATCACCATCACGACCGGCACGTTGAAGGCCGCGTGCCCGATCGTGACCGTCACCAGGCTCAGCGGCACTTGAATCATGACAAAGAAGAGCAACAGCGCCACGCCCATCATCACTTCAGGGATCACAAGCGGCAACAGCAGCGCCCCGTCCACAAGCCGCTGTCCGGGAAAATGAGACCGTTCCAGGCCCACCGCCGCACTAACACCCAGAATCGTCGCGATCATCGTGGAGACGACCGCCACGAGCAGGCTATTTTGCACGGCAGCGAACAAGGCCTCGTCCGACGCCAGCATCTGGTACCACTGGAGTGTAAACCCCTGCCATCTCGCCGACAGCCGCGACGCATTGAAGGAGAACACCACCAGCACCGCAATCGGCGCATAGAGGAACAGCAGGTTGGCGAGGCTCGCACTCCGCAACCACCTTCTCTGTCCAGTCATACTCTTCTCACAAAGCCCGGTCCCACCCTAGACCGCCACCTTTGTTTCAACCTTGAAATATACTGCTATGCCCACTAGCACCAGGGCCATCAACGCAAAGGAGATCGCCGAGCCAAACGGCCAATCCCGCACGACCAGGTATTCATGTTGAATCAGATTCCCCACCATCATCGACCTGGCGCCTCCCAAGAGATCCGGGGTAATGAAAGCCCCGACCGACGGGATGAACACGAGCAGGCACCCCGCGATCACGCCGGGTTTCGTCAACGGCAGCACCACGCGCCAGAAGACAGACCAGCCGGAAGCGTACAGGTCCCAGGCCGCTTCCACGACCGAGCGGTCCAACCGCTCGATCGCCGCGTACAGCGGCAAGACCATGAAAGGCAGATAGCCGTACACCAGCCCGATCAGCACCGCCGTGTCCGAATAGAGAATCTCAATCGGACTTGTCACGAGACCCACGCTTGACAAGACGGTATGGAATAGACCCTCTGACCGGAGGATGAACATCCACGCATAGGTCCTCACCAGGAAGTTAGTCCAGAAGGGAATGATGATCAACATCAACCACACTGCCTGCCAGCGAGCCGGGGCGCGAGCAATGTAGTAGGCCAGCGGGAAGCCCAGCAGCAAGCACACCACTGTCGTTGCCGCTGCCAGCGCGAGTGAGCGAGCATAGATCCGCAGGTACAGCGGGTCGGCCATGTTCAGATAATTGGCCAGGCTGAAGGTCCACTCCACTCCCCCATACGTCCCGCGTGCGGCAAAACTGATGACCAGAACCAGGAGTAGTGGAAGGAAGAGGAAAACGCCCATCCAGACCAGCGCAGGCATCAGAGCCCAGCCCGGAAGGACCCCGGCAGAAGGCTGGCCGGTGGTCGCGCGTGAGGGGGTTGGAAGGTTCACTCGCTTAGCACCACTCCTTCGTCCGCTTGCCACCGAACGAACACCGCTTCACCGGCCTGAAATTGTTTATGATCCCCACCCAGGTTGGGCACCCGGGCCTTCCAGATCAGGCCGTCGGTGAGTCGAAGGAGATACTGGATCTCGTTCCCGTTGTAGATCGTTTTGTGGATGCGCGCCTGCAACGTGTTGTCAAACCCATCCAACTTGATATCCGCCGAGAGGTGCACGCGCTCCGGGCGCAAGGACAGCGTGACAAGGGCTCCCTCCGGAGTACCTGGCGGGACCCGAGCCACGATGGCCGGAAGATCCGGGACACGGACCGTGCAGCGGGTACCCGTCACCATTTCGATCCGGCCGCTCAATCGGTTGGACACGCCGATGAAGGCGGCGACGAACTCGGACGAGGGTGATTCGTACACATCCCGAGGGGTCCCGATCTGCAGGAGGCGCCCGTGGTTCATGACCGCGACCCGGTCGGACATCGTCAGCGCCTCTTCCTGATGATGCGTCACGCAGATGAAGGTGAGCCCCACCTGTTCCTGAATCGTCTTGAGCTCGAGCTGCATCTCCTGGCGGAGCTGCTGGTCCAGCGCGCCAAGCGGTTCGTCCAGGAGCACGACCGCAGGACGGTTGACCAGGGCGCGAGCCAGCGCCACGCGCTGCTGCTCGCCGCCGGAAAGTTGCGATGGGATCCGTTCCTCCTTGCCCGCCAGCCTGACCATGTCGAGCGCCGACCGGACCTCGGGCGCGATAATCGCGCGTGGGACCCCGCGCATTTCGAGCCCGAATGCCACATTGCCGGCGACGGTCAGATGGGGAAAGAGGGCATAGGATTGGAAGACAAGATTAACGGGCCGAAGGTTCGGAGGGACTCCCCGCATAGAACGGCCTTCGATCAGGATCTCACCCTGATCGGGCTCTTCAAAGCCGGCCAGCAGCCGCAACGTCGAGGTCTTACCGCTTCCACTGGGCCCAAGGATGGAGAAGAATTCCCCACGTTTGACCTGCAGCGACAAGTGGTCAACTGCCAGGGTCGTCCCGTGGCGCTTGACGATCTCTCGGAGTTCAACGCTGTGCTCACTCATGAGACGTTCAACGTTAACCGTGAATCGTGAGTTGCCGGAAAGACTCAATCCCTCTTCCCGTTTAACGATTCACGTTTCACGAGTAACGTCTGCTAATTGGTGAGACCCGCCTTCGAACTGGCAGCATCGGCGCCAGCCTCACGCTCGCGCTTACGGACCCGGAGCAGCTCCTGGTGCTCCCGGAGCAGCTCGCGGCGCAAGGCCTCATGATCTTCGCTCACGATCCTGACGAGACGGTCGGCGTCCTCAGCATGATCCCGGACGAGCTCCGACAGCGTCCGGACCTGGCGCTCAAGCCGGTTGACTCGCCAGATCACATCCGCGAGCACCGCGGCCTCTGCCTTGGCGCTCTTGAGGCTACGGGTACTTGGTACGGCCTTCCTCTTCGCCAACCTCCTGGGCATCGGCGCCTCCTTCTGAACAAGCTCAGAGCCAGTATCAGACAGTCACTCACCCAGGACATCTCGCAGCTCGCCACGCTGTTCCTGGCGAGTCGCTTTCCGCTGCCTGTTGCTCGCCTCTCGCTGTAGTATCGTCGTCGGCGCTGGTGGTGTCAACCGGTCGTCCCGTCTTTCTATTTCATTCCCATCCTGCTAGAATCGGTCGACCATGAAGAACATTCTCACGATGATCTTGGCCGGGGGACGAGGCGAGCGTCTGCATCCGCTGACCCAGTACCGGGCTAAACCGGCCGTCCCGTTCGGCGGCAAGTATCGCATCATTGACTTTACACTGAGCAACTGCCTCAATTCCGGCCTCCGGAAGATCGCGGTGCTGATCCAATACAAGTCGCACTCGCTGGACCGCCATATTCGTACCGGCTGGAGCATGCTGAACCCCGAACTAGGCGAGTTTATTGCTTCCATCCCGCCGCAGCAGCGCATCAGTGAAGACTGGTACAGAGGCACGGCAGATGCGGTGTACCAAAATCTCTTTCTGTTGGAGAATGAAAGGTCGCCGTATTTACTCGTTTTGGCGGGTGACCACATCTACAAGATGAACTACGCCGATATGTATGATTTCCTGATAGCGAAGCAGGCGGATGCGGTGGTAGGCGCCATCGAGTTTCCGCTGGCGGAGGCAAGCCGGTTCGGCGTAATCGGAGTGGATGAGGACTGCCAGATCCTGCGTTTCGACGAGAAACCAAAACATCCGGCGCCGCTGCCCAGCGATCCCACACAAGCCTTCGTGTCGATGGGAATCTACCTATTTAAAAGCGAGGTGATCAGGGAATATTTGGTTCAGGACGCCGCAGAAGGCAGCGCACACGACTTCGGAAGGAACATCATGCCCCGCATGATCAAGAGCAGTCGCGTCTATGCCTTCAAGTTCCAGGATGAGAACCGGAAAGCCGTCAAATACTGGCGGGATATCGGCACGCTGGATGCCTACTGGGAAGCCAATATGGACCTGGTCGCGGTGGATCCGCTGTTCAACCTCTATGACCAGAACTGGCCGATCCGAACCTACCAGGGCCAGTTCCCTCCAGCCAAGTTCGTCTTCGCGCAGAACTTCGAGGGCGGACGCATGGGAGTCGCGCTCGACTCGATCGTCTGCGGAGGGTGCATTATTACCGGCGGCCGTGTCCAGAACTCCGTCCTCTCCCCAAACGTCATTGTGCAGGATCATGCGGCCGTGCAGGAATCGATCCTGATGGAGAATGTTCTCATCGGCGAGCAGGCCCGGATCAGGCGCGCGATCATCGACAAAGATGTCGTCATTCCGCCGAAGACCGAGATCGGGTTCGATCCCTTCGCCGACCGCAGCCGGTTCACCGTGACCGAGTCAGGACTGGTGGCCATTTCCAAGGGAATGAAGCTGCATGCCTCCTTCGATCCATCCGGTTGACCTGATCGCAGCACTCCGCCATAAGCACCTCACACCGGCCATCGTGTTCCTGACCTCACGCCGTGCCTGCGATGATGCCATGCAGGCCTTCGAGCGCAGCCAAGTCCACCTCCCGTCGGAACGCCAGCACACCATTGCGGCCGTCTTGGAAGAACTGGCCGTACAGTACCCCAGCATCGCCGAACATCCCCTCCAAGCCACCGTCAAACGAGCCGGAGTTGCGGCTCATCACGCCGGCCACCTGCCATCCTGGAAGATCGCGATTGAAGAACTCATGCGCCGCGGCTGCCTCGACGCCGTCTTCGCCACCACCACGTTGGCCGCCGGCGTGGACTTCCCCGCCCGCACGGTTGTGTTGACGCAGTCTAGCGTGCGTAAGACGCGCGATTTCACGGACCTGACGATCGGCGAAATCCAGCAGCTGGCCGGGCGGGCAGGCCGCCGCGGGAAGGACCTGGTCGGCTTTGCCGTGGTGACTCCGTCCCCATACATCGACCTGAGCGTCATCACCAAAGGTCTCACGGGCCAGACGGAAGCGATCGACAGCCAGTTCGTCATCTCCTATCCGATGGTGCTGAACCTTCTGAAAGCGCATCCACTGGATCAGATCCAAGCCATCCTCGCGAGGAGCTTTGCGCAGTACCAGCTCAACCGCCGCGCTGAGGCGTTGGAGAGCAAGCTGGACTCGCTACATGACCAGATGGAGCCCTACGGCCCGCGGGTCTGCACCGACTGGATCACGCAGTGGCAGATCTACGACCATGCCCGGAAGCAGAAGGCCCACCGAGTGCAGGTCAGGCGGCGCGACCCTCCCGAGTTGGCCGCCCGCATCCAGTTCATGACGCCCGGACGGGTCGTCGGATTGATGAAGGGGCGGGGCATCGTCGTGCGGCAGTACCAGAGCCGCGGACAACGGCATCCGATGGTCACCCTCTTGCGACCCGGCGGCTCGGTGACCGAATACCCGGCCTCGCTCATCGCGCACGTCTACGACCGGACCTTCGAGGTGGAAGAAGCCCCCGTCTACCCCTGGTGTACGCCACGGAGCATGGAGGACCTGACGCAGCATCTGTCCGAGCTGCCCAGCCGGCTCCCGACTCTGCCGATCCTGGTTCAGGAAGAGGTCCAGGAAAATGAGATCGCACAGATCCTCACCGACGAGTTCCCTTGCCCCTCCTGTCCATCTCGGCCGGCGTGCCACAAGGATCACGCCATCGCGCTCCGCCTCCGTCAAGAGGTCCAGCGCCACACGAAGACGATCCAGGCGCTCCACACAGGCCTCTGGCACCGCTTCCAGGTCCGCTCCGAGGTACTGCAGCGTTTCGGCTACCTTACCCCGAGCTGTCATCTGACCGAGGATGGAGAATGGGCAAGACTGATCCGGATCGATCACTCACTGCTCATCACGGAGTTGATCAGGGCAGAGGCCTTCGAGGGTTTAGAGCCGCAGCTGTTGGCCGGGGTCATGGCGAGCATCGCGCACGACGACGACCGGCCTGGCGCTTTTCCCCGAATGAGTGCGGGACTGGCTTCGCTCCTCGGACAGGTGCGGCAACTGGCCGAGTCCCTGGCTCCGCATGAGGACCCACCTCTGCTCCGCGCCGACGTGGCGGCTCTCACGGAGCGATGGGTGGGTGACCATTCTCTGACCTGGATCGGCCTTTGCCGCACCACGACGATGGCGGAAGGGGACATCTACCGTCTCCTGGCGCGGACCCTGGAGTATTTGTCCCAGCTTCACACGCTGCGCGCCACCCATCCCGGCCTGGCCGGTACCGCCAGCCGCGCGATCGAGGCCCTGAGGAGGGGCGTCCTGGAAGAGCTACCGTGATCAGTGATACGTGATGAGTGATGAGAAAACAGGAACACGCGACATATTGTTCCACTCCTACGCGTCACGCATCACGCATGACGCATCACGAGCCTTAGAATGACCACTGACGAACTTGAAAAACTTCTCGCTGAACAGCCGGTTGGCCTGCTGCACCGGCTGGCGCAAGGGCGCATCCGCCGGCACTTCCGGCTCGGGAAGCGACGGTTGATCGACGCCCTGCTCCACTCGCAAGGCGAAGAGTGCCAGCGCGCTCAGCCTGCGACGAGCGGAGCCGAGTCGGACAGGCCCTTCGGCGGGGCTCAGAACAGGCCCTTCGATAGCACTCAGGGCAGGCGAGACAGAACCGGCCGAGCCGGCGACAGACCTCTCAGCACTGCTGGAAGGGATCGGGGTACCCCCAGCCCAACCATTCGTCCCGGACCCCTGGCAGGAGGAAGCGCTCCTGCACCTGACCACGACCGACGTCGTCGTCAGCGTGCCCACTGGCAGCGGGAAAACCTATGTGGCGATCGAGGCTACGCGGCGGGCCATCGAGGCGGAGCGGACGGTGATCTATACCTCTCCGCTCAAGGCGCTGTCGAACACCAAATTCACCGAGTTCACCAAGATTTTCGGGGCGGAGCGTGTGGGAATCTTGACCGGAGATCGACGGGACAATCCGCAGGCCCCTCTCCTGATCATGACGACTGAGATTCTGCGAAACTTGCTCTACGACGCGGCGGGCGGCGAGATTGACGTGCGTTTGGACACCCTCGGCCTCGTCATCATGGATGAGTCTCAGTACCTCGCGGATCCTGAACGGGGCGTAGTGTGGGAGGAGACGATCATCTTCTGTCCCACGCAAGCGCGGCTTCTCCTGCTCTCCGCCTCAATCGGCAATCCCCAAGAGGTCGCCGCCTGGCTCACCAGCATTAGACCCACCCCCTGCCACCTGGTTCGGCATCACCGCCGCTCCGTGCCGCTACGTGCTGCGTACCTGCATCCGAGCGGCAAACTCGTACCGCTTTTCCGATCGCTGAGCATTCCCCATGGCCACAGCGCCCCGTTGCACCCCGAGGCCAAACGGCTTTTCGCCCAATACGAAGAGGAAACCCTCCGGCCACGCTAACTTGAAGCAAAACCTCCCCCCACCTCGCTCCAATTGATAGACCAGGCGCCTGCTACTGGCTCTCGTACCGCCTGAAATGACTGCGTGGATACAACCGCCCTGCTGTTGCAAAAAGGACTCACCCATTGGGGTTTTGAAACACTCCCCAAGGGCTTCCCGGGCAGGTCCATGAAATTTCTTGTTGAAATACAAGCATTTTTCTGGTATTCACAACGGCTACCAATCGGTATGCATCTTGCTGATACCAGGTGGTGTAGTGGTTCAAAAAGTGAACTGCGTTCGTCACCTTAACACGTTCGGAGAACGCCCTCTGATGAGAAAGTCGCTGATCTTTTGTAGTCTACTCTTGGTATTGGCTGGATGCCAGACCGGTAACCTGCGCACCAGCTCGACCACGCTGGATAATGCTTCCTTTATGGGCTTGTGGGAGGTCTACAACCACTGCCAGTCTAGTAACGATCTGGACTCGATGCGAGGGGATGTGAAGCAACTGACCCTCGCCGCCCAAACGCCGGTCCGCGACAATCCCACGCTGCAGTCCTTGATCAAGCCGATCAAACGATGGGTATCGGAACCTCCTACCCGCCTGGCAGTGGACCTGAAAGCCATGGCTGTGGCTTGCACGCTTTATACTGGCCAGGCTGCCCTGAACATCGGGCGTGACGATGTGGCTACCGAGATGTTCAGCTCGGTGGTGTTACGGACGCCTCAGCCAGAATTTGCCTACTATGTGCAGCAGGCCAAGATCGGACTGTCTCAGGTAGGAACTTCAACCGAGCTGGTGCGCGCCTCAACCCCGAAGGTCATTCCGGTTTCGGCTCCGCGCTAACCCGACCCTAAGAACAGCGTTCTGAGCTCGAAGTTGGGAGCGGGGACTTCTCCTCTCAGCTCTCAGCATTCATCACTTGCTCTCGAGCGCTAACACCCTTCGGTACAACTCCTCATACGCGCGCGCGGACCGAGCCCAGGAGACATCCGTCCGCATACCCGCCAGCACGAGCGACCGCCATTCCTCCGGATCCCGATAGACTCGCAAGGCCAGCAGCACGGTGTTCAACAGAGCCTCCGAGGTGGCCTCACCGAAGATGAACCCGGTCGCACGGCCTTCCTTTACCGCCAGCGGCGAGTAGGATACGACCGTATCAGCCAGCCCGCCGGTTCGCCGTACGATCGGAACGGTGCCGTATCGCAAGCTGTACAACTGGTTCAACCCGCATGGTTCATATCGAGACGGCATCAAGAACATATCGGCCCCCGCCTCGATCCGGTGGGCCAGCCCTTCGTCGAACCCGACCCGCAGCCCGACTTTCGTCGGATATCGTGTCTGGAGGGATTGGAATCTCGCTTCATACGTCGGGTCGCCAGCTCCCAAGAGCACGAGCTGCACCTCCAATGCCATGAGCTCCGGCACGACATCGGCGAGCAGATCCAAACCCTTCTGGGAAACCAGCCGGGAGACCACGCCCAACAATGGAACCTCGACCGTCGGAAGCTTCATCTCCCGTTGAAGCGCCGTTTTGCAGGCAGGCTTGTTCGCCAGATCCTCGGCGGAGTACCGGACCGGCAAGTATGAATCCGTCGCGGGGTTCCACACCTCGACATCGATCCCGTTGACCACCCCGGCCAGTCGGTCTTTCCGCTCGGCCACGACTCCATCAAGACCGAATCCTAACTCGACTGTCTGAATTTCCCGGCTGTAGGTGGGGCTGACGGTGCTCAAAAAATCCGCCAGGACCAGCCCTCCTTTCATCAGGTTGACAGACCCATGGAACTCCAGTGTCCGCGACGTGAACAGTTCGGGGCCCAACCCGCACTTCGGATAGTCCGAGGCGGGAAAGATTCCTTGATAGCCCAGATTGTGCACCGTGAAGAGGGACCTGGGTCGCTGGATACCGACCGGCGCGGCAGAGAGCGTGCGCAGGTACACCGGGCAAAGGGCCGTCTGCCAATCGTGTGCGTGTATCAGGTCCGGGACCCAGCCGGCGACCTGCCGGAGAGCCCGGAGAAGCTCCATGACGGCCCGGCAGAAGAACGCGAACCGCTCCAGATTGTCGGGATAGTCCACCCCGGCCTGCTGATAGAGTCCGTCTCGACCAAAGTAGGGGTCATGCCTCACCGCCAGCACCGAGGCGGCCGTGCCGGGCAGGGACGCCTGCTCGATGATCGTCGTGACCGAACCTGAGAAGGTCGAGACCTTGAGGCGCTTCCATTCCTTGAAACCATGCACCGCACCGTCAATCGCGCCGTAGCGCGGGATCACCAGCTTGACCTCGTGGCCGAGCCGAGCCAACTCACGCGGAAGGGCGCCTGCGACGTCAGCAAGGCCTCCGGTCTTGGCAAACGGGACGGCTTCGGGAGAGACGAGGAGCAGCCTCAGGGGCTTGGGATCCGTTGGAGCGCCAGCGTTCGGCGAAGCGCGCATGAGAGGCTAGTGAGAATGTTGCAGGTCTTTCTCTAGTCGAATCTTGAACTGGTCGTCCCGCTTCCACAACTTGACCACCGCGTCAAGGTCTTGGGGAGACAACTGCTCCCGGTAGACCAGCCGTTCCTCAGGCAGGACGCCTTCCAGGAACACGAGCAACTCCCCTCGGTCCGCATAGAGCAAGAAACGTCCTTCCCCGGCCGCAAGCTTGGAATTCCATCCTGGCGGAGCCTCCCCCAGCGGCGCACGAAACGTCGGCACGTACTCACCGCTCTCCAGGACAAAGAAGGCGGTCTTTTCCTGGCGCTCATGAGTCGGCGGGCCCCAGGTTTCGACAAAGGCCGCAGCCGAAAGGGTGTGGACGCGAATGTCATTGTTTCGGATGTGTGCCTTTTGTTCCTCCAGCGGAGGCAAATACACTATCTTACGGTAGGTCTCACAGGCCCCGAAGGTCAGAGCGAGAAACGCGAGCAGCACCGACAGAACTGACGTCAACCGGACCGGGTTTGCCATGCGGTGTCCCCTCACCAGACGTTCACAGAAGTCGACGACTCTTCGGCTGCTCCGGCTTCACCGGTTGACAGACATCACACTGACACATGCGCCGCAGCCAGGTGTACGAATAGATGCCGGTGTCATGGCCGTCGCTCCACTTAAACCGCAGCGCGTAGCGCCCCACCGCTTCGATATCCTGCACCATGATCAGGAGCGGAATGTCGTCCGGTTTGACCCGAAGCTCCCCCGTCCATTCATCGGTGCAGGCCGCGCAAGGACAGTGCTCCCGGAGGTACCGGACCGGATAGATTCCCTTGTGGCCGTCGCTCCACTCGATCCCGAGCACGCCCTTGCCGACCCAATCCATGTCTTTGGGTTCGAGAACCGCCGTGCTCATTGTCTCACTTGTCCGGCTGGTGCGATCGCGCAACTAGCGCCAGGAACAGGCCATAGCTCATGGCCGCAATCCCGGCCGCCAGCAGCCCCAACCCTGTTCTCATGACGACCGGACTTTCTTCCGTGAGCCCATAGATCCCAAGTAGAAACCCGAAAGCGAGAAAGGCTTTTCCGACCCATCGAGCCACCCCTGGCGCGAATTCCGGCAACCGCCTGAAGCTGTCCGGGGTCTTCTGGGTCTCGTTCAAGGCCTCCTCCACTTCCTGGTCTGCGTACTATATCGCATCCATTGACGACGGCACAAGGACGCTCAGGAGATTGTACCGAGTCCGTAGACCGGCGGGTTCCCCTCCGCCGCGAGGAAGTCCACTGGGGGAAGGCGTTTGCCCGCAACGATGGTTACGAAGGACTCAATTGCCGCCTCGACTTCAGCGAGGACCTGGCCGCTCGCCCTCAGACGAGTCAGGACGGCTGGCGACAGGCGAAGCGCCTGTTGGACGAAGGCGACGCCGCCTGGAGACATCGGGAGGCACCGATCGGGATGGCGTCGCGCACACGTGGAGCAGACCAGCCCGCCGGCCTCAGGCGAGAACCTGCCGGGATGATCCGCTCGAGTCATCTCACCCGTGGACCCGCAGGCTGCACAATGGTCCGTCTGCGGCCGAAACCCCGTCCGCCCGAGCAACCTGATCTGGAAGAGCAGGGTCGTGAGGGTCGGATCGTGTCCATGGCTGAGGGCCCGCAAACCTCCGAGCAAAGTCTCGAAAATCACGGGAGAAGGGTCCCCTTCCGCTGTCACCGCGGCGACTAGATTGACCATGCGCGCCGCTGCGGATATTAATGTGAGATCCTCACGGAGGCGGGCAAAGGATTCCCGGATGTCGGCTTGGGTGACCCGATACACGGGATCGTTGGGCTTCTCGAAAAGGTTCAGATCAGAACAGACAAACGGCTCGAGGGCGCTGCCGAACCGGCTCTTGATCCGCCGAGCTCCGCGGGCCACCCCCCGCAGCTTCCCGAACCGGAGGGTATAAAAGGTGACGACCCGGTCAGCCTCGCCCCACTTGCGGCTCTTGAGCGTGATGGCGGGCGTTTTCAGCAGCGGCATGCGCAAACCGATGGACGATGGTCAATGGTCGATGGCTTGTGAATCATGACCCATCCACCATCATCTCTTGCATTTCCCCGCTCTGTCCCGTCACACCATCGAGTCTACCCACAGGAAGGTGCGGGAGAATTCTGGAACATTCGCTTGAGTGTCTGCCACCGCTGACTTTCTTCCGGTCCGCTGAGCTGAAACCCGCCTTGTGTCTTGATTTCCAGATCGATATATTCCTTGTACAGCGCGCACATCTCGGCATTCACAGAGTCGGGAGCCGCCCTCCGATCTGGACGACTGCTCGATGGCGACGTGCCGGACGATGGCCTTTGTCCGGCGTCTGGCGGCGCTTCCGGGTTCGTACTGAAGGTGCCCTCTGTTTCCTGAAACGGTTTACAGCCTTCACGCGGCTCGTTGGAATACACATCTCCGGGGCAGACCCAGAGGGTCGTCGCGAGGATCACCACACCGAGCATAGCTGACCTCCCTGGTTAACGCCAAATGAGTAGCGGTAAAACTGACCCAATGCGGAACCCTGGCGCCCGCAACTTGGTCCTCCCCGCACCGCCATAGGGGTCCCAGTATGTCAGACTGGTGAGAGTTGTCAAGTGCTGGAGGAACACAAAGAGCAGAACAGGGGGTGGTGGATTCCCGTTAGGACAGAGCGGGTCTGGGGTGGTGAAGGCTCCGGCGAGTTAACCTCGCCGGCTCAGGGGCGCAAGGGATGGTCTGTCAACGCGTGATACGCCTGACTGATCGAACCGACTGGCGTGACGTGAACGAGGAAGGGGGTCCTCCACTCATTCTCGGCCTCGTCCAGCTCATCGGGCACCAACACGCGCCGCAGGTGCGCCGCGCCTGCGGCGGCCACCTTGAATGACAGACCGCCCACAGGAGCGATATGGCCGTCTGGAGTCACCGCACCGGTAATGACCCGGTCGGACGGAATAAGCTCACCCTTGGCTAGGGCAACCACACTGAGCGCGACCATGGCCGACAGGCTCTCGCCATATACCGTCAAGCCTGAATGCGGTACGCTCAGCACAACGCTCCATGAGTCCGTGGAGAGCCCGGCGACATGTGCCGTGCGATAGATCGCCTGCTCGACCGCCGTCTGGGCCATTCGGGAGA
This sequence comes from Nitrospirota bacterium, assembly GCA_020027965.1. GTDB lineage: Bacteria > Nitrospirota > Nitrospiria > Nitrospirales > Nitrospiraceae > JAHRHE01. The sequence continues at coordinate 25,088 of JAHRHE010000027.1, forward strand.
AGCGGCCCGGGGCATTCCGAAACTGGATCGAAAGGCCCGCCCGGTCATGACGCTCTTCGAAGGCGAGAATCAGAAACTCGACCGTGCCGGTAGGCTTCTCGCCCATGGTGACGCCGAGGATGGGAATCAACTGTTCTCGCTGCTTGTCCTGCGCGTACGCGGGAGCGACCAGCAGCGACAGGCTGAGAAGCACGGTCAGCCAGAAGGCGACCCCGGTGCCCGATGTGTGGGTGCCAGGAGCGACGATCACGGCACGCGCCACCTGCTCGGTTCTTCTCCCCTGTCCGCCGGCCATACTCACCGCGACACCCCCTCGTGGGCTTCGGCAGTTGAGTCAATTCCATCTCCTCTGTCTTAAGTGTATCGCTAGAATTGAAATTCGCCCGACGCGGGATAAAGAACCGACATAAAGACTCACAAGATCAACGCGATCCGTGATTCCGCAGGCCCTTCCGATCGCTTCGCATAAAGACCTGGACCGGATAGAATGAGGGATGCCTATGGAGCTGTTTCAGGCCCAGGTGAGCCGGCTGCGGGACCTCACGCACGATGTGCGCGAAATTGATCTGCGGTTGATCGCTCCCAAGATGATCGCGTTCAAAGCAGGGCAGTTCGTTTCTTTCGAGGTGAGCCGCCAAAGACAACCGGGCACAGTGACGCGCCCCTACTCCATCGCCTCACCGCCCAGCCAGCCGGAGCTGGTGACCATCGTGCTGAATCGGGTGCCGGGAGGTCCTGGTTCAACCTATCTGTTCAGCCTGCGAGAAGAGGACCGGACACAGTTCAAAGGTCCGGCCGGCACCTTCTATTTACGAGAGGATTTCTCCCGTGATCTGCTGTTCGTCGCGACCGGGACCGGCATCGCCCCCATCCGCTCGATGCTGCTGGATTGGTCCCATCGCGGCGCTCCCGGGTCGGCCACACTGTACTGGGGGCTACGAAGTCAACGGGACCTCTACTATCAGGATGAGCTGGAGGCCCTGGCAAAAGCGCATCGGAATTTCTCTTTCATGACGACCCTGTCACGGCCGGAGAACGGGTGGCAGGGGCGGAGCGGCCGGGTCACCCGCCTGGTGGAGGAGGGCATGGCCTCAGTGAAGCATCTGGCGGTCTATCTGTGCGGGAACGGCGGTATGATCAAGGATGTCACCGCCATCCTGAATGGGAAAGGCCTGTGCCCGATCTATCGGGAAAAGTATTACGATGGTGCGGGCGAGGAGGACCGTGAGGCGTGACGCTGAACTCATGACGCGTCACGCGCTTGCACGACGCAGCGCTCCCGCCTGCCGAAGCCCTGCGGCGGGCAGGTCAACCCGCAGGCGCGTCACGTCGTCATTTGAGGTATTGCAGGAACGCCGTGGCCAGGACGAGGTAGATGGTGGTGCCGGTGATGTCATTAGCCGTCGTGATGAAGGGACCGGCCGCCACCGCTGGATCGATCGAAAGTCGCCTGAGGATCACCGGCATGATCGTGGCCATGCTGGTGGAGACCAGGAAGGCAATCACGAGTGAGGCGCCGACCAACATGCCCAGGAATCCCAGCCCGTGCCAGATCCATCCGGCCGCGGTCAAGAGAAGGCCACAGGCGACTCCGAGCAGCAACCCGATCCGGACCTCACGAAAAAAGATGACCCTCACATCCGCCAACTCGATGCGGCCGATCGCGAGCCCGCGGATGATCAGCGTGGAGGACTGCAAGCCCACGTTCCCGCCCATCGCCGCGATGACCGGAATAAAGCTGACGATCGCCACCACCTCCTGGATGGTCAAACGGTAGTACCACAGGATCGCGCCGGAAACGAGCCCGCCGACCAAATTCGTAAAAAGCCACGGCAGACGCAGGCTGGCCGCCCTCATGATGGAGGACTTCAGTAGACCATCCTCCTCAGTCACGCCGGCCATCTTCATCATGTCCTCCGTGGCCTCTTCACGGATGACGTCCACGACGTCATCCACCGTGATGATGCCCACCAGCGTGTTGTCTTTTTCCACCACCGGAATGGCGAGCAGATTGTACCGAGCCACGTGGCGTGCGACCTCCTCCTGATCCATGTCCACCGCCACACTGATGACGTCGCGCGTCATGATATTCTTGAGCGGCGTGGTCGGCGGCACGGTCAGGAGCTGGCGAAGGGACAGGACCCCGACCAGGTGGTCATCCTTGTCGGTCACATAGATGTAGAAGACCATTTCCGCGTCGGTGGCCTGCTGAAGTCGCCGGATGGCATCCTGGACGGTGGCATCCTCGGGAAGCGAGAAAAACTCCGTCGTCATAATGCCGCCAGCCGTATCCTTAGGGTACTTGAGCAGGTCGGCGATCTCGGTGGAATCCTCGGTTCGCATCAACGCAAGGATTTCCTTGGACACCTCCTCCGGTAGCACACCCAGGATGTAGGCGACATCGTCGGTCGCGAGATCTTTCAGGAGCCAGGCCACATCCGACGCCGCCAGGTCAGCGAGCACCTGCTGGATGCTCGCAGCATCCAGCTCGCTCAAGACCTGACCACGTGGGGCCTCCCCGCGGACCAACTCGAAGACCGTGCGGCGGTCCTTGGGCGACGGCAGGTGCATGATCACCTTGGCGATGTCGGCCGGATGCATTCGGCCCAACATCTTGCCCAAGTTTGTGATTGCGCCGCGCCGCAGAAGCCGCTGGAATGAGGCGAGGACGAGGTCGAACTTCGTCTGGCCTTTTTCCGCTTCTTTCTCCGCCTGTCGCGCGCGTTCAACGGGTTGCATCACACACTCCAGAGGTCGAGGCTAAGGCTAAGGTTGAGAAAGTAGTTCGGCTTCGCCTCGACTTCAATATCCCAGTGCCGTAAGCGCCTGCTCGTCCTCACGCCACGAAGGCCGCACTTTGACCCAGAGTTCCAAAAACACCTTCATACCAAAGAGCTGTTCCATTTCGATCCGCGCATAGGTCCCGATCGCCTTGAGCCGGTCGCCGTGCTTGCCGATGACGATGGCCTTCTGGGATTCTTTTTCGACCAAGACCGAGGCGGCGATGCGTGCCAGCCTGCCCTCCTCCTGGAACCGATCAATCTCCACCGCCACCGCGTACGGGATCTCTTCGCGGGTTTTCTGGAGAATTTTTTCCCGGATGAGCTCGGCCGCCAGCGTACGCATCGGCTGATCCGTGATCACATCCTCACCGTACAGCGCATCGCCCTCCGGTAGCACCGCCACGGTCAGATCGACCAGTCGGTCCACGTTCAGTCCAGTCTTCGCCGACAGCGGCACCACCTCGGTCCACCTCAGCATCTGGCTGTAGGACGCGATCAAGGGCAGCAATCTGGGTTTGCTGACCAGATCCACCTTGTTAATCAACAGAAATGCGGGACACTCGCCTGACCCGGCAGCCTCCCTCACCCGCTGGATCACAAAGCGATCTCCGGCTCCCGGAGCCGCGGTGCCCTCCACCATCACATAGAGCAAATCCGCCCCCTCCATGGTCCCCAGAGCCGTTCGCACCATGCGCCGATTGAGCTGGTACTCCGGTTTGTGCAGGCCCGGTGTATCCAGCAGGACGATCTGAGCATCCTCGCGGTGCAGTACCCCCAGGATTCGGGTTCGCGTGGTCTGCGGCGTATCCGAGATGATCGCGATCTTCTCTCCGAGAAGCGCGTTCAGCAGGGTGGACTTGCCGACATTCGGTCGGCCAATGATCGCGACCGTTCCGGATTTCATATCGGTCCAACGAGCCTATGGCCGATAGCAAATGGCCGGTAGCATGCCAAATCAGGTCTCACGACAACCCTTCGTTTGATGTTTGGCATAAGCTATCAGCCATCGGCTATCAGCTATGTCCGCTATCGGCTCTTGTCATCCTCCACAATCTGGTACACCGTTTCGCCCGGCCGAACCAATCCTAACCGCTCCCTGGCCAGTTCTTCGATCCTGACGGGATCGTGCTGGACGCGCTCGATCTCGGTCCGAAGGTCGGCATTCGCACGCTCGAGGTCCCGGATCTCCCGTTCGAGTTGTTGCGCATGGCTCAGCATCCGCAGGTACTGTGGGACCCCCATCTCCCCGAAGAAGAGCGAACCTACCAGCATGGTCACGGCACCGCCCCCGAGAATCACGGCGATTTTCTTGAAGGTCCCCCGCCGCCGGTCCATTGCATGGTGCGTATGGTTTCGTTTGGTCATAATTCCAAGCCTTCAGCTCTCCGCAATCAGCCGTCAGCGTTGAGCTCTTGACCGAATACTTTTACCTTTCTACTTTTGCTTTTTAACTCTTCGCGCGGAGCGCGTCCCGACCGGGATACACGGCCCCGGCTCCCAACTCCTCTTCGATCCGCAAGAGCTGGTTATACTTTGCGACCCGATCTGTCCTGGACAGCGACCCGGTCTTGATCAGGCCTGTATTCAATCCTACCGCGACGTCCGCAATTGTGGTGTCCTCCGTCTCGCCTGATCGGTGGGAGACCACAGCGGTGTACGCGGAACGCTTGGCCAGTTCGATCGCATCCAAGGTTTCGGTGAGGGTACCGATCTGGTTCAGCTTGATCAGGATCGAATTGGCGATCCCCTCGCGAATGCCCTGAGAAAAGATCTCCACGTTCGTCACGAAGATATCGTCCCCGACCAGTTGAATTCGCCCCCCGAGCCGGTCGGTCAACATACGCCATCCCTTCCAATCCAGCTCGCTCAACCCATCTTCAATGGACAGGATCGGATACCGGTCTATCAACTGCGAGTAGTAGTCGATCATGTCCTCGGAGGAGCGCACCGGCTGCTGCTCGGCTTTCAGCAGGTAGCGGCCCTTTTCGTAGAACTCACTGGCCGCCGGGTCCAACGCCAGCGCGATGTCACGGCCTGGTTGATAGCCCGCATCCTTGATCGCCTGGACGATGAGCGTCAAGGCTTCTTCGTTTGAGCCCAGGTCAGGCGCAAATCCGCCTTCATCGCCCACCGCGGTATTCAGCCCCTTCTTCTTTAGCAGCGCCTTGAGAGTGTGGAATACCTCGCTCGCCATCCGGAGCGCGTCGCTGAATCGCGTCGCCCCCACGGGCATGATCATGAACTCCTGCAGGTCCAGACGGTTGTCGGCATGCGCCCCGCCGTTGATAATGTTCATCATCGGGACCGGGAGCACCCGCGCATTGACCCCACCCAAATAGCGGTACAGTGGTTGTCCGGAATCCGCGGCCGCCGCACGCGCCACGGCGAGTGAGACCCCCAGGATCGCGTTGGCCCCCAGGCGGCGTTTGGACTTGGTGCCGTCCAGCGCGATCATGGCAGCGTCCACTCCGGCTTGGTCAAAGGCATCCATGCTGAGCAGCCGCGGGGCAATGAGCTTCGTGACGTTGGTCACAGCCTTGGAGACACCCTTGCCCATCCAGCGTTTCTTGTCGCCGTCCCTCAATTCGAGGGCCTCCTTCTCGCCGGTGGACGCTCCGGATGGCACGGCCGCCCGCCCCTGCGCGCCGCTCTCCAACACCACCTCGACCTCAACGGTCGGGTTCCCCCGCGAGTCCAGAATCTGCCGCGCCTTGATCGCCCGAATCGCGCTCATGCTTGGTTAGCCTTCCTGCACGGACACTATGGCCAAGTCGCTCACTCGACTCTTCAGCGCATACACATAGTCGTCAAAGATGATTTTTGTGGATCCATACGCTAACTCAGGCGGCACAACCGCTATGTCAACCTCCGCACGCGTTTCGACTCGCTTGACTGTCACATTAATGCGAACTGGGGTGGTGGTCCGTCCGTACCACCGCACCAAGGCCGTCTTTTCCCCTGACACAACTCCCGTATTGACATCGCTTGCTTTGACCGCGAACCCTACGGAGTTCAGTGCCTCCACTGCAGATCTGAACGTCTCTTCATAGCCGGACTTGGTTCGGAAGGTTCCTTTGCTTGTGTCCGCACAGCCCGTGAGTCCGTACATCACACCCAACAACGAAAGGCCTACCGCGAGCCGTACAACAAGAATGGTCTGCCTAAACCGTCTACCATCCTCAGTGACAGGCTGACCTGACATCTCCTCACTGCGCGCGTCCACCGACTCCCCCTTCCCATACCCCCACTCGAGTCCGGAAGGAAAAGCAGCGGCCGGGCTGACGCTAACTGCGCACGTCATTTTCACCAACCCACCCCGGGCAGGCTCTTCTTACCCACCCGCCCCGAGCCTGCCAAGACAGGCTCTTGACCCGTGGGACGCGCCCTTGCCCGAGCGAGCACCCGTCCATTTGTTTTCCCCTCTCAGAGTGTGTGGCGGGGGTGCCTCTAACTGCGCGCGTCGAGCGAGCACACCGTCCTCCTACGCCCTGAACAATCAGGCTTGTGTGCGCGGTGCGCGAGCTTAGACCCGTTGCATTCCCAGAGCAACGGGTGCCCCGCAGCCTGGCTGCCCCGCCCCTTCCCTCCTGAGTGGGCGCTCTGCGAGCACGGGAGTCAGTCCGGCCGCTCCCCCTCATGACCCGGTCATCCCGCCAGCTTCTTCTTCAGCAATTCATTCACCTTCCCCGGATTCGCCTTCCCTCCCGAGGCCTTCATCACATGGCCCACAAAGAAGCCGAACACCGTCTCCTTGCCGCCGCGGTACTGCGCGACCTGCTGGGGATTCTTGGTGATCACCTCGTCAATGATCTTCCCGAGCGTCGTCTCGTCTGACACCTGCGTAAGCCCCTTCTCCTGCACGATCTGCTCAGGCGTCTTCCCGCTGGCATAGAGCTCAGGAAAAATGTCCCGAGCCACCTTCAGGCTGATCGTCCTGCCGTCCACCAGCTTGAGCAGGCTCACTAGGCGCTCCGGGCTGACCGGAGAAGCCGCCGCGTCCGTGCCGGCATTGTTCAACTCCCGCAGGAGCTCGCCCATCACCCAGTTGCTCATGGTCTTGGGCTGGTCATACAGCTTGACGCAGGCCTCAAAGTAGTCAGCGAGCGGCTTCTCAGCGGTCAGCACCCCAGCGTCGTACTCGGGCAAGCCGTACTCGGTCACGAACCGCTTCTGCCTGGCGACCGGCAGCTCCGGGACCGTCTTTCGCAGCTCCTCGATCCACTCCTCCGAGATACTCAGCGGCACGAGGTCGGGATCCGGAAAATACCGGTAGTCGTGCGCGTCTTCTTTACTGCGCATGACGGCGGTCTCGCCCTTTTCGACGTCCCAGAGCCGGGTCTCCTGCTGGATCCTGCCGCTCTGACTCAAGACCTTGGTCTGCCGCTTGATCTCATACTCCAGCGCGTCCTTCACGAACTTGAAAGAGTTGATGTTCTTGAGCTCCACCTTGGTCCCAAGCTCAGTGGTCCCTACTGGGCGGAGCGACAGATTCGGCTCGCAGCGCAAGCTGCCCTGCTCCATGTTCCCATCACAGACCTCCAAGTACATGAGGGTATCACGCAGCATTTTGAGGTAGGTCACCACCTCGTCAGCCGAGCGCATATCGGGTTCAGTCACGATCTCCAGCAATGGCGTGCCCGCCCGGTTCAGATCAACCCGGCTCCCGTCGGTCCCGCCGTCATGGAGGTTCTTCCCCGCGTCCTCTTCCAGATGCGCGCGACGGATGCGGATTTTCTTCTGTGCGCCGGCCCCATTGATCTCTACCCATCCGCTCTCGCAAATCGGCGCCTCGTATTGGGAGATCTGGTAGCCCTTGGGTAGATCGGGATAGAAATAGTTCTTTCGGGCGAAGCGGTTCCCGGATCGGATGCGACAGTTCAGCGCCAGTCCGGTCCGGATGGCCATCTCGACGGCCTTGTGATTGATGACCGGGAGGGTCCCCGGCATTCCAAGGCAGACCGGACACGTCTGCGTGTTGGCCGGCAGCCCGAACGTTGTCCCGCAGGCGCAGAACATCTTGGACTGCGTCAGCAGTTGGGCGTGCACCTCCAACCCGATGACGACCTCGTAGGATCCCATCAGCCCTTCTTTTCGCCCGACAGCCGCTCTCGCTCGCGCCGCATCGCCTCGCGTCCGGCCTCAAAAGCCTCGGTCAGCACCGATTTCTTCTCTGCGATTAATCCACGGCCCCTTCCGACCGCCTTCTCGAATGTCTCACCGGCGGTTTCGGCCAGCTCACGCAAGCCCTTCTCGGTCCTGCGAGCATACCCCCGCAACTGCTCTCGCGCCTCCTCGCCGACCTGCGGCGCCAGCCACAGCGCCGCGATCGCGCCCAATGCCGCCCCGCTCAGGAAGGCCAGCAACACAGCCCCTGTCGATACTCCTCTCTCATCCCCCATTTGACTCCCCCCTTTCCGTCCGAACTCGTCCCTTCACCACAGCCGACGCAGCCTTGAACCCTGCCACCACGCTGGCCAAGTTCACCAGTAGGTTGCCGCTCTTGCCCCGGACCGTCTCATGCACCTGTTGCACGGTGTCGCCCAGGTCACCCACAGCGTGAAGGAGGACAGCAGCATGCTCGACGCCATCACGTGCCTGGTCAGCCAAGTCGTTCACATGTTCCGCGGCGGCTCGGGCCTCCTTGAGCAGTAAGGGCAATTCGCCATTCAGGGTTGCCAGCGCATGCTGCGCCTCCGCAACCGTCCTCCGGACCTGGATCAGGACGGGCACCAGGTACGCCACCAGCACCAGAAAGCCAGCTGTAGCTAACCCCACCGCTATTTCAATGACCATTTATCCCTCCCCATTTCCGTATTGCTCTCTCTACCCTCGGCCCACTGCCTTTAACCCCTCACGCGTCACACTCGAGGCCTAGCGAATGCTCGGCCTCTTTACGCGCCAATTGGTGGCCTGCTCATATGCGTACGCGCCGCGCAAGACGGTGTCCTCCTGAAACGGCCGTCCCACGATCTGGAGCCCAATCGGCAGCCCGGCCTTGCTGAAGCCGCACGGAAGCGAGATGGCGGGTACGCCCGCCAGGTTCACCGAGATCGTATAGATGTCCGACAGGTACATCTGGAGAGGGTCCGCGATCTTCTCCCCGAGCTTGAACGCGGTGGTCGGCATGACCGGTGTCACGATCAGGTCCACCTCCTGGAACGCCGCCTCGAAATCCTTGCGAATCAGAGTCCGGACCGCCTGCGCTTTGCCGTAGTAGGCGTCATAGTAGCCGGCGCTCAGCGCATAGGTGCCCAGCATGATTCGCCGCTTCACCTCGGGACCGAACCCTTCCTGCCTGGTCTTCATGTACATTTCCAGGAGGTCTTTCATCTGCTTGGAACGGAGCCCGTATCTGACGCCGTCGTAGCGCGCCAGGTTCGAACTGGCCTCGGCGGTAGCAATCACATAATAGGTGGCGATCGCGGCCCCGGTCGTGGGCAGCGATACATCCTTAATCTCACCCCCGAGCCGCTTGAGTTCTTCGATCGCCTCCCTGACCGCCTGCTCCACCTCCGGGTCGATCCCTTCCGCAAAATACTCCCTAGGCACGCCGATTTTCAGTTTCTTCAGGTCCTTCTTCTTCAAGGCCCGCGTGTAATCCGGCACCAGTACGTCGGCTGAGGTCGAATCCAATGGGTCATGCCCGGCGATCACGTTCAGCAGGATCGCCGCATCGGTCACATCCTTGGTGATCGGCCCGATTTGATCCAGCGACGACGCGAAGGCGACCAGCCCATAGCGGGACACGCGGCCATAGGTGGGCTTCAACCCCACCACCCCGCAACAGGCTGCGGGTTGCCTGATGGATCCACCCGTGTCCGAGCCCAGCGCCGCCACGCACTCGTCCGCCGCGACCGCCGCCGCGGATCCTCCGCTGGACCCGCCAGGCACGTAGCTAAGGTTCCACGGGTTCCGGCTGGGCCCGAACGCCGAATTCTCGGTCGAAGACCCCATCGCGAACTCGTCCAGGTTGGTCTTGCCCAGAAGCAGATACCCCTGCCCCCGCAATAGAGCAATCACGCTGGCGTCATAGGGCGGGACAAAATTCCCGAGAATCCGAGAGGCGCAGGTGGTCAACACGCTCTCCGTGCAAATGTTGTCCTTGATCGCCAAGGGCATCCCCATCAGCGGCATGGTCCGGCGCCAGGCCTTGAGCTTCTGATCCAGCGCCTCGGCCTGGGCCATGGCCGACTCCTTGTGTTGCGTGATGAAGGCCTTCACCTTGGGTTCCACCTGGTTGATGCGGATGGAATAGGCGTACACAATCTCACGAGCGGTCACCTCGCCAGTGGTGAACTGGTCTTGCAACTCATGGAGCGTGAGTTTGTGGAGCGACATTGTAAGAAGTGTTGAGGTCTAAGTTTTCAGTTTTTAATTGTTTGGACTTACCTCAAAACTAGGAACCAAAACTCACAACTCTCAGGTCCGGTTCACGATCCGATTCTGCTCATCCACTTGGATCACCCTCGGCCGATGACGCTTGGCCTCGTCCTCTGCATAAAACTCGTAGCAGAAGATAATGATCTTGTCCCCGACCACCGCCTTGCGCGCGGTCGGCCCATTCAGCACGATCTCGCCACCGCCCCGCTTCCCGGCCATGGCGTAGGTCGTGAAGCGTTCGCCGTTGTTCAGGTTCGAGATCATGACCAGTTCGTAAGGCAGAATCCCGGCCGCATCCAGCAAGTCCTCGTCCACGGTCAGGCTGCCATCGTAAGCCAGACAGGCATCGGTCACAGTTGCTCGGTGGATCTTGGCCCGCAGCATTTGTCTGAACATGTTTGAGACCTCGTTATCTGTTATGCGTAATCCGTAATGGGTGTCAGACCGTTGCTATTTGCATGCTCTCCCTACTCGTCACACATCACGCCTCACCCATCACGATTCACCGGTCTTCAAGTATCTTGGGGACTCCGAAAAACCCGGCTTCGCTCTCCGGCGCGTTGGCCAGCGCCTTCTCGGCCGGCAGCGAAGCTCGCGCCTTGTCTTCACGGAACACGTTGGTCTGATCCAGCACCGACGCCGTCGGCTCGACCCCCCGGGTGTCCCACGTCTTGAGTTGCTCGACGTAGGTCAGGATGTCGCTCAATTGCTTGGTAAAGGCCTCCTTCTCCGCCTCCGTGATCTCCAACCGAGCCAGCTTCGCCACCTTTTCGACTTCCGCTTTACTGATTTGCATGGTCACTTCGCTCCCTGGCTAGAGGCCATGGGCAATGGGTATAGGGGGATCTGCCGCTTCGTTTCTCTTCCCTATCGCCGATAGCCTATCGCCCATCGCCTGCCTTCATTCCACTGTCACGCTTTTCGCGAGATTCCGTGGCTGATCCACATCGGTGCCTCGCAGCACAGCAATGTGATAGGCCAGCAATTGCAGCGCCACCGTGAACAGGATGGGCGTCAGCAGGGCGGGCACATCGGGAATCGTGAACACCGCGTCGGCCACCTTCCCGAGATCCCGTTCCCCTTCGCTGACCAGCGCGATCACCGGGGCATTACGCGCCGTGACCTCCATGAGATTGCTGCACGTCTTCTCGTACAACCGATCGCGTGGCACCAGGACGACAACCGGAATGTTCTCGTCAATCAGCGCGATCGGGCCGTGCTTCATCTCCCCTGCCGGATACCCCTCGGCGTGGATATAGGAGATTTCCTTCAGCTTCAGCGCGCCCTCCAGCGCGATGGGATAGTTGATGCCCCGTCCCAGGTAGAGAAAGTTTCGTTTCGTATGGTACCGCTTGGCAATAGCCACGAGTTCAGCTTCTCGTTTCAAGATGTGCTCCACATGGGTGGGGAGCGACACGAACCGCTCCAGCCAGATCCGGCCGTCCACATCGTTGAGCACTCCCCGCACGCGCGCGAAATGCAGGGCCAGCAGATAGAGGGCAATGAGCTGCGCGGTGAAGGCCTTGGTTGAGGCCACCCCGATCTCTGGCCCGCAGTGGGTGTACAACACGCCGTCGGATTCCCTCGCCAGGGTGCTCCCTACCACGTTGACGATCGAGATGACGCGGGCGCCTTTGCGCTTGGCCTCCCGGGCCGCCGCGAGAGTGTCGGCTGTTTCGCCGGACTGCGAAATCGTGATGAAGAGGTCGTCCTTTTTGACCAGTGGGTCTCGGTACCGGAACTCCGACGCGACGTCCACTTGGACAGGCGTCCGGACCATCTCTTCCAGGAGATACTTCCCGACCAACCCGGCGTGCCAGGAGGTTCCGCAGGCCACGATCCAGATGCGACCGACAGCCGTCAGTTGCTCACTGGTCAGGCCGAGGTCCGGCAGGTCCGCTTGGCCAGTCTCAAACGCGTAGCGGCCGCGCATGGTATCCAGAATCGTTTGCGGCTGCTCGTGGATCTCCTTCAGCATGAAATGCGGATAGCCGCTCTTCTCCGCCGCGACCTCATCCCAGGTGATCCGCGTGGTCGGACGTGCCACCCGGTGTCCCCCGGCATCCGTGATGTGGGCTTCGGATCTCGTGACCACAGCCACATCACCGTCCTCAAGGTAGATCACATCCCGCGTATGGGAGAGCATCGCCAGCACGTCCGAGGCTACCCATGCCGAGTCGGCGGTCTGGCCGATGACCAACGGACAGCCCGAGCGCGCCGCGACCAGTGTGTCCGGCTCGCCCTCGTCGATGGCCGCGATCGCATAACTGCCCCGGATCTCCTGGGTTGCCGTGCGGACACCCTCGGCCAGACTCCGCCCCCGCTTCATGTGGTGCGCAATCAAGTGCGCGACGACCTCCGTGTCGGTCTCCGATTCGAAGCGATAGCCGGCCTTCTCAAGCTGGTGTTTGAGCGGAAGATAGTTCTCGATGATGCCGTTGTGCACCAGCACGCAACCTTCGGAGCGATGCGGGTGCGCATTCTCTTCAGAGGGCTTCCCATGGGTGGCCCATCGAGTATGGCCGAGCCCCAGGGTGCCGTGGAGGCCCTGTCCGCTCAGTAGGTTCGTGAGATTAGCCAGCTTCCCCACGCTCCGGCGTACCTCGATCTTGGCGCCCTGCAGGATGGCGATGCCCGCCGAGTCATAGCCCCGGTATTCCAGACGGCGCAACCCTTCCAAGAGGAGTGGGACCGCGTCCTGCTTGCCAACGTACCCGACAATCCCGCACATCCGCTATTTTCCTTTGGTCTTCTTGCCTCTCGGACCTTTTGAGGCCGAAGGCGTCGGACTTGGACCCCGAGGTCGCGCCTCGAGCCTCGGGCCTCGAGCCCCGGGCCCGCCGCGCCGGCCAGGCAACGCCCGACGACGAGCGGCCCAGCCGGGGCGATTGACCTGCGAGGTCCTGGCAATCGCCAGCGCATCGGCAGGCACATCCTGTGTCAGCGTGGTCCCCGCCGCAATGACCGCCCCTCGGCCCACTGTGACCGGCGCAATCAGTTGCGTGTCACTGCCGACGAACACCTCGTCCTCGATCACCGTCTCGTACTTACGCAGACCGTCGTAATTGCACGTGATCGTGCCGGCCCCGATGTTGACCTTCTTACCGATCCGGGCGTCCCCGAGATAACTCAGGTGGTTCGCCTTGGAGCCTTCACCCAGGTCGGCCTTTTTCATTTCCACAAAATTTCCGACCTTGGCCGCGCGGCGCACGACCGTTCCGGGCCGCAGATGGGCGAATGGTCCGACCGTACTCTGGTCCTCAAGACGCGACTCCCTGATCACGCAACAGTCGAGCACCGTGACCCGATGGCCCAGCACACTCTCGGCAATGCGCGTCTGCGGACGAATGACGCAGTCTTCCCCGATTCGCGTCCGTCCTTCGAGAGTCACGTTCGGGTGCAACACGGTGTCCTGTCCAATCTCCACCTCGGAGTCAATGTACGTGGTCGAAGGATCGTGGATGGTGATCCCCGCCTGCATCCAGCGGTCGCAGATCTGCCGCCGCACCGCCTGCTCCACCTCCGCCAACTGCTGACGCGTGTTGATGCCCAACCCTTCGCCGGGGTCCCGCAGGGTCATCGCCGAGACTCGGAGTCCTCGCTCCACAGCCAGTCCTACGATATCGGTCAGGTAATATTCCCTTTGCACGTTCTGTGGCTGAAGTTTCTGGAGCGCCTCGGACAAGAACGCTCCTTCCACGACATAGGTCCCGACGTTGACCTCGCGGAGACGCGACTCGTTATCGCTCGCGTCGCGGTCTTCGACAATCCGGCGGACGGGACCCTCGGACCGGTCATTCCGATCGTCTGTTTTCTCGCGCACAACGCGGCCGTAGCCAGTCGGATCGTCCAGGACGGCCGTCAGGATGGTGACCGCCGCCTTGTCGGTCTCGTGCTGCCGCACGAGCTCACGCAAGGTGGACTCCTTCAGCAAGGGGGTGTCGCCGTTCAGGATGACATAGGCGGAAGCCGACCTGCCCTGCGCGCGCTGGAATGCGGCGAGCGCCTGCATGACTGCATGGCCTGTCCCAAGCTGCTGTGCCTGCTCGACGATCAGTGGGGACCACGTGCGGCCCTCGAGAGGGCCCGTGCTTGAGGCAGCGTTCGGACCGTCCGGGCAGCCGCTTACGAGGCCAGGGCTTCTCCCGGGCGCATCGAGAAGCAGCTTGACCCCATCTCCCTGATACCCCACCACCACGGCGACGCCCTCGCCTGCAACACGTTCGGCCAGCTCCACTGCGTACAGAATCATCGGACGGCCTGCAACAGGATGCAGCACCTTGGCCAGCTTGGACCGCATCCGCTTGCCCCGCCCGGCTCCCATGACAATGGCACGGAGACCCCTCACGGAAGATTGAGTGATTTCTGGATTTGTTGATTGCTTCATTGAAATGACAAAAATCAATAGATTGCCAGATCACCAAATCACAAAATTCTTATACGATCGGCACCTCCACCTTCGGACCAGGCACGTTGGTCCGTGAGGGAGTGGCACCGGCCGAGTGCATTCGCTGCGGCGAACACAGGCCGCCCGACACGATTAACTTCATGGCCTCTTCCACGCTAATATCCAACGCGATCACTTCTTTCTCCGGGACGAGCAGGAAGTACCCGGACGTGGGATTTGGCGAGGTCGGCACATAGACGTTGAGCAGCGGCTCCGGCGAGATCTCCTGGATCTCCGCATGCGTGACACCAGTGACAAACGCGAAACAGTAGTGTCCGTTCTTCGGGAACTGGATCAACACCACGCGGTTGTATTTGTCCCGTTCCTTGAACGAAAGGATGTCCATCATGGACTTGAGTGTGGCGTAAATGCCCCGGACCACGGGGACCCGGTGCAGAAACTCCTCCCAGAGCTTCACGATCTGACCGCCGATAAAGTTGGTGGCGAGCATGCCGGTCGTGAGAATCAGGACGAAGAGCGTCAGGATCCCGAGGCCTGGGACGTAGTACTCCTTGATCACCACCTTGGCCAGCATGTTGCCCAAAATGCCATCCACCGTGAGGAAGAGCGTCTTGAGGATCAGGACGGTCCCCCAGATCGGGGTGATGACCAACAACCCGGTTAGGAAGTATCGTCTGAGAGAAGCCCTGAGTGTTTTCACGATGCCGACCTCAACCTGTCATGATACAAACTTTACAAGGGTGCCGCAACCATTTAATTGCCATTTTCAAGCACTTGGACTAGGATGGCCCCATTTCATTCAGGCGCATTCAGGGGTGCACTATGCCGGCCGGCGGAGGGCGCCATCGAGGCATCCTGATCACCTTCGAAGGCATCGAGGGCAGCGGCAAGTCGACTCAGTGCGCCCGGCTCGCCAAGCGACTCCGAGAGGAGGGACATCGGGTCGTGGAAACCCGCGAGCCAGGGGGAACCCCCTTTGCCGAGCGCATACGACGGCTTCTGCTGGACTACCCGACTCCGGGGGCGTCAGCGGAACCGATCGAACCGGAGTGCGAGGCCTACCTGATCCTGGCCTGCCGGAGCCAGCATGTCGCCCGGACCATCCAGCCCGCTCTTCGAGAAGGGTCTGTGGTCCTGTGCGATCGGTTTTCAGACTCGACACTCGCTTACCAAGGCTATGCTCGAGGGCTGGGCCTGCAGGTCCTTCACCGGTTGAACCGGTTCACCACCCGCGGCCTCACGCCGGACCTGACGCTGCTCCTCGATGTCCCGGTGACCATCGGGCTGGCGCGGCGCCGGCACCCGGAGAGGGTCCAGAATCGGCTGGATCGCGAGGCTCGGCGCTTCCATGAGCGCGTGCGCCGAGGTTTTCTCGACCTGGCCGAACGGCATCCTCGGCGGATCAAAGTCCTCGACGGAACACGGGATCCGGACTCCATCGCCGCCGAGGTCGACATGCTGGTTAGGCGGTTTCTCGAGAAGCGTCACAAGTTGAAAGTCAGAAAGTCTTAACGTCTCAGACTTGACGACTTGACTACTTGAAGACGTGACGACGGCTTTTCGTAACATCATGCCATTGACCGATATCATCGGCCACGAACGACCGAAAGCCATCTTGAAGGCGGCGATACGGCACGACCGCGTCGCCCATGCCTACCTATTTCATGGAGACCCGGCGATCGGCAAACGCTTGACGGCCATCTGGTTCGCCCAAGCCCTCAACTGCGACGCCCCCGTTGCCCCTGAGGGGTCCTCTGGATCGCCGGAACCTGATACCTGTGGAATCTGCCGCTCGTGCCGAGACATCGAATCGCTCACCCATCCCGACTTCATGCTGGTGGAACCCGAGCGGGAGGCTGCGAATCTACAGATCAAAATCGAGCAGGTCCGCGAGATTGAACAGCGGATGATCTACCGGCCGCTGATCGGCCAGCGGAAGGTGTGTCTCATCGACGAGGCGGACCGGCTGACCCTGGGCGCCTCCAACGCGTTGCTCAAGACTCTGGAGGAGCCGCCGGACCACAGCCTGTTCCTGCTGGTCACCAGCCGGCCTTCGGCCTTGCCGGCCACCGTGCGATCCCGGTGCCAGACCTTGCGATTCGCCCCGCCGGCCCGCGCGAGGGTGGAGGCGGCGCTCATCGCGACACGCGAGATGCCGCCGGCCGAGGCCCGGTTCCTGGCCGTGTTCACCGAGGCCCGGATCGGCGAAGCCCTGACCACGGACCCCCAAGCCCTGCGCACACAGCAGGCCGAATTCGGCGCCCTGGTGGCTCCAGCGGCGCTTCGCTCGGTGACAGGTGTGCTCAGCGCGGCCGAAGCACTTCACCGGGCTGAGCGCGCCCCTGAAGCGCTGGAATGGATCTTCCGGTGGGTGCGAGATATCGTGCTGCTCCGGCTGGGAGCGGACCCTGAACTGTTGCTGTACAACGACCGCCTACCCGCGCTGCGCGAGCCCGCAGAAACAATGTCCCTCGAGATGCTCCTTACGCTCCTCGAGGATCTCGACGCGTTCGCGCGGGCTGGTTCCCGAAACCTGAATCCCCAGTTGGTCCTGGAGTCGGTCCTCCTGCGCCTGCGGGACGCGGCCTGTGCGGCAGCCTAGAGCTGCGCGGCATCACCTAGGACTGAGGTCCCAGGACTGAGGACTGAGAGCTGAGGAAAGTGGGATTTGGAGATCTTCGATTTCTTGATTGTCAGAAATCTCCAGATCACCAAATCACCAGATCAGAATTACTCTCGCCTGGTCCTCAGCACCCAGTACTAATCTTGCCCCGCGCCTGTCCTGAGCCCCGTCGAAGGGCCTGTCCTGAGCCCCGTGATTCGACAAGCTCACCACCCCGAGCTCTGTCGAGGGGTCGAAGGACCTGTCCTGAGCCCCGTGGTTCGGCAGGCTCACCACCCGACTCGACCGAGCTCGTCGCGGACCGAGCTCTGTCGAGGGGTCGAAGGACCTGTCCTGAGCCTCGTCGAAGGACCTCACGGCGGCCCGTTTGTATTGGCCGCTGGCATCGGAGCCACCCAACCTGCTATCTTTAGCGTGCCATGCCGAAAAGCTTTTACATCACCACCCCGATCTACTACGTCAACGATGTCCCGCACATCGGGCATGCGTACACGACCATCGCCGCGGACGTGCTGGCACGCTATCGTCGGCTCGCAGGTGACGAGGTCTTCTTCTTGACGGGGCTCGATGAGCACGGCCAGAAGGTGCAGCAGGCGGCCGCCAAGGCCGGCATTGATCCGCAGACACACTGCGACCGGCTCGCCCCGCAGTTTCAGGACCTCTGGAAGCGATTGAATATCTCCAACGATGACTTCGTTCGCACCACCCAGCCGCGCCACACGCGCGTGGTCCAGCGGGCGATGCAAGCCCTGTTCGACAAGGGTGAGATCTACCAGGCGAGCTACACGGGCTGGTACTGCACCTTCGACGAGCGATTCTGGACGGAGAAGGATCTGGAGAACGGTCTCTGTCCCGATTGCAAACGTCCCGTCGAGCAACTGAGCGAGACCAATTATTTCTTCCGGATGAGCAGGTACCAGGACTGGCTGATCCAGCACATCCAACAACACCAGGATTTTATCCTGCCGCGGTCTCGACGGAATGAGGTCCTAGGCTTCCTCCAGAAGCCGCTGGAAGATCTGTCGATTTCGAGACCCAAGGCCAGACTTTCCTGGGGAATCGAGCTGCCTTTCGACTCGAATTACGTCACCTATGTGTGGTTCGACGCGCTGGTGAACTACATCTCGGTCCCGGGGTATCTGTCGGACGACACGAGGTTCCGCAAGTGGTGGCCCGCCACTGTACACCTCGTCGGTAAGGATATCCTGACCACGCACGCGGTCTACTGGTCCACGATGCTGAAAGCTCTTGGACTGCCGCTTCCCAACACGATCTTTGCGCACGGATGGTGGACGGTGGAAGGCGAGAAGATGTCCAAGAGCCGCGGGAACGTGGTGGATCCCAACGTCCTGGTCCAGGAGTTCGGCGTGGATGCGTTCCGCTACTTCGCGCTCCGGGAGGTCCCCTTCGGCCAGGATGGTGACTTCTCCAGGCAGGCTCTAATCGGGCGACTCAACACCGATCTCGCCAACGATCTGGGGAATCTCTTGAGCCGGACCCTGACGATGATCGTACGCTATGCCGGCGGGGTCATTCCGGAGCCGACCACTCGTGCAGCGCATGAGCTCGATGTGCAGCTCGAGCAGACCGCAGTGCAGGCCACGGCAGCCGTGGGGAGCTTCCTCGGAAAATTGGAGTTCAACCGCGCCTTGGAAGCCATCTGGACACTGGTCCAACTTGGCAACCAGTACATCGATAAGACCGCACCCTGGACCCTGGCCAAGCGGGCTGAGGACAAGCCGCGGCTCAATACGGTGCTGTACAATATCGCGGAAGCATTGAGATTTCTCAGCGTCAATCTATTCGCGTTCATGCCGCAGACGGCTGAAGAAATCAAACGCCAGCTTGGATTCATGGTGACTTTCTCGAAGCCGGTCCTCGGCGGCGAGTTCACGTGGGGGGGACTGATGCCTGGAACGGAGATTGCCAAGGGCAGCTCTCTGTTCCCCCGAATCGACACCACGACGAAGAGACAAGGAGACACAGGCGTGACTGACACCCAGCAACCAAGCCCTGTTCCACAGCCGGCGAGTGCTGCGTCATCAGAGCCGACGACAGCGTCGGACACGGCGCAACAGATCACCATCGAAGAGTTTCGGAAGATGCGGCTCCGAACGGCCAAGGTGCTGACTGCCGAGCGGGTGCCTAAGTCGGAAAAGCTGATCAAGGTTCGGGTGTCCCTTGGTGCAGAGGAGCTCCAGATCGTCGCGGGCATCGGCAAGAAGTATGAGCCCGAAGCGCTGATCGGGAAAACGGTGGTGGTCGTCGCGAACCTCAAGTCGGCCAAACTGATGGGAGTGGAGTCGCAGGGGATGGTGCTGGCGGCGGGGGACAAGGAAGTGTTGGGTCTGGTGACGATCCTGGAAGAGGTGGAGCCGGGCACCAAGGTGAAGTGAGTGTGGCTGACGGGCTAAGACTTGTCACCATCGCCCTACTGCTGGCCGGAGTCCTGGTCGCCGACGTTGCGCGCTCGGTCGAGCAACACCACCCGCTCGCTCCAGCGGCCACCAACCTGAGTACCACCGAGGTGCTGGTGCGGGTGGTCGCGCACGGCGCCATGGTGGTAGGCAATGAGGTCGGCGGCGCTCGCGTGACGATCACCGATGTCGCCACCGGCACCCTGCTGGCCTCCGGCATCCAGACTGGCGAGGCAGGCGACCAGAACCAGATCATGCGCACCCCACGTCTGATGGAGGAGCCCCGTTACTCCTCGCGCCCCTCGGGGTCGTTTCACGCCACCCTTCACTTGGCGATGCCAACACTGGTCGAGATCGCGGCCGAGGGCCCGCTGGCCTACCCGGCCTCAATGCGACGGGCCGCCAAGACGGTGCTGCTGGTGCCAGGGCACGATCTCACGAACGACGGAGTCGTCTTGCACCTGTACGGATACATCGTGCAGCTCGAGGACCCTCCCCCGGGACAGCCCTTAATCGGGAAGGCGGACGTGAAGCTGACCGCCTCGATCAGGACGCTGTCCGGCGCACCGGTCCGGCCGCATGGCGACTGGGACTCGAGGAAAGTCCACATCTACGGAGAAGTCCTGATCGGTACTCGCCTGATCGAGCGGCTGCAGATGTTCTATTCCGGATCCAAGGGTCTCTTCGAGGCGCCATTTTTCGTGCCCACGCCGGCCGAGGCGCCCGACGGCGTCACGCTACGAGTGGTGGCCGCGGATAAGACCGATGCCAATATCGGCATGGGCGAGGCCAGCTACCCAGTGCTTCCCGAAGATAGGAGCCTTCGAAAGAAATGAGGGGAATTGTGTGATTGACTGATTGCCGATTGAATCATTGCCTAAATCCTGATGCTCCGAGATCCAATGACTCAATGATTCAACCACCAAATTCTTAAGAGAGAGATGGACCCGAAGCAAAAACAGTTCTCGATCTGGTACGTCTTCATCGCGCTCTGGGCGATCATGCTGTTCCAGATGTTCGTCACGCCATTTTTTGTCCCAACCGAGATTCCCTACAGCGAATTCAAGGCGGCTGTAGCGGCCGGCCGGGTAGAAGAGGTATCGGTGTCTTCCACAGTCATTCACGGGCGCATGAAACCCGAAGCGCCGCCCTCCGGTGAAACCGCCTCACCGGTAAAAGAAGGCCGAGTCTTTGAGACGGTCCGGGTAGAGGACCCCGACCTGATTCGGGACCTTGAGAAGCACCACGTCAAGGTCACGGGCGTCATTCAAAGCACCTTCCTCCGGGATCTGTTGTCCTGGGTGGTTCCGATCGCGTTGTTCTTCGCCGTCTGGCTGTTCCTGCTCAGAAGGATGGGACAGGGCCAGGGCGGGTTCATGACCGTCGGCCGGAGCAAGGCCAAGATCTACATGGAAAAGGAGGTCAAGGTCACCTTTGCGGACGCAGCCGGTGTGGACGAGGCCAAAGCCGAGCTACAGGAGGTCATCGAATTCCTCAAGACGCCCGAGAAATTCAGTCGCCTGGGCGGGAAAATTCCCAAAGGCATCCTCTTGGTCGGGCCGCCCGGCACCGGGAAGACCTTGCTGGCGAAGGCGGTGGCCGGCGAGGCAGGGGTCCCGTTTTTTTCGATCAGCGGATCGGAGTTCGTCGAAATGTTCGTGGGCGTCGGCGCGGCGCGCGTCCGCGATCTGTTTCTGCAGGCGAAGGAGAAGGCCCCCTGCATCATCTTCATCGACGAGCTGGACGCGCTGGGGAAGGCCCGCGGCATCGGCCCGATGGCGCACGAGGAGCGCGAGCAGACCCTCAACCAGTTGCTGGTCGAGATGGACGGGTTCGATCCTCGCGTGGGGGTCCTCCTGATGGCCGCCACGAATCGCCCGGAAATTCTGGACCCGGCCCTGCTGCGCGCGGGCCGCTTCGACCGGCATGTCCTCGTGGACCGGCCCGATAAGATCGGGCGCGTGGCGATCCTGAAGCTGCACGCGCGCGCCGTGCCGTTGGAATCCGAGGCCGATCTGGAAGTCATCGCCGCCATGACCGCCGGCTTTGTCGGCGCCGACCTGGCGAACATCATCAACGAGGCCGCGCTGCTAGCGGTGCGGCGCGGGAAGGACACGGTCGGGCTCGCGGAACTGCAGGAGGCCGTGGAGCGGGTTATCGCGGGCCTGGAGAAGAAAAACCGCGTGCTCAACCAGAAGGAGAAGGAACGAGTCGCGCATCACGAGGTGGGCCATGCCCTCGTGACGCTCTCGATTCCGGGCGTCGATGCCGTGCAAAAGATTTCGATCATCCCCCGGGGAATCGCGGCGCTCGGCTATACGCTCCAGCTTCCGACCGAAGATCGCTTCCTGATGACCAAGTCGGAGCTCGAGAACAAGATCGCCGTCCTGCTCGGCGGTCGGGTCTCTGAGGAAATTATCTACCATGAGGTCTCGACGGGCGCCCAGGATGATCTGTTGAAAGCCACCGACATCGCCAAGAGCATGGTGAAGCTCTACGGGATGAGCGAGAAGCTGGGGCAGATCAGCTTCGAGCGGGAGCGGCAGCCCCTCTTCCTCCAATCGGGACAGCCGCCGGCGCCCGGGGACTACAGCGAGGAGACCTCGAGGGAAATCGATTGTGAGGTTCGCCGGATCATCGATGAGCAGTACGGCCGGGTGTCGTCGCTTCTGGAAAAGCAGCAGGGCCTCTTGCGGGAGGCCGCAACCGTGCTCCTGGGCAAGGAAACTATCAGCGGGGACGAACTGAAACGGATCATCGCCAAATCGGCCGCGTCCGTGTAGCGAGCGGGTTGCTACTCGAGCTGCGGAGCCGGGGATAAGGATCCAAGGTGCTCATCAGCTCTCATGGGGGTGTTGACATGATCGCCTGCGAGACAGCGCCTGCTCTATTCCGCCGTCATGGTCAGTGGGCGGTCACCACGCTGGCCGTTTTTGTCTGGCTGACTCTCAGCGCAGGGGCGTTCGCACAACATCAGCCCGCGGACCAGAGCCAGCACCGGCGCCCGTCGGACATCAAGGAGTACATCGAGAGCCTGGAGCGGCCGGACCGGGACCGCGATCAGAAGCCGTCCCAGGTCGTCGAGGCCTTGGCCCTGAAGCCGGGCATGGCCGTTGCGGATCTCGGTGCAGGCTCCGGGTACTTCACCCGGCGGTTCACAGAGGCCGTGGCTGACAGCGGGAAGGTGTATGCCATTGATGTCGAGCAGGAGCTACTCACCTACGCCAAAGAAAGCCTCGAGCACCAGCACAGCCCCGTCACAGCCGAGTTCATCCTCGCTCGGCCGGACAGCCCGAAACTGCCGACAGAGTCCGTGGATCTCATTTTCCTCTGCAATGTCTATCATCATCTGGAGGATCGTTCCACCTACTTCTCCAACGTGAGGTCGGCCCTCAAATCAGGGGGTCGGGTAGCGATCATCGACTTCTATCACGATCAGCGGTCAGGGGACGTCGGCTTTCCGCGCCGGCATCTGGTGGCGCGTGAAACGACCATCGCGGAGATGACCAAGGCCGGGTTCAAGTTGGTGAAGGAGCACACTTTTTTGGAACGGCAGTATTTCCTGGAGTTCGTGCCGATAGCACCGTGAGACCCGATCGGGCAGCTTCTGCTTGCTCCCCTGCGCAGACCATGAGAGACTATTAGTGATGCTTCGATCCCAGCCGACTTACGTCCAACTCCGGCACCGCCTCCACTTCGCGTTGGCCCTCAATGCGGTCATCATCCTGGCTGAATTCAGCGCCGGCCTGCTACTCAACAGCATCGGGTTGATGAGCGACGCCGGCCACAATCTGATCGACCAGGGATCACTCTTCCTGGCCCTCTATGCCCATATCCTCTCCGCCAGACCGGCCACCGAGGGCAGAACGTTTGGCTACCACCGGGCCGGTATCGTCTCGGCGTTCATCAATTCGTTCGTCCTGCTCATCACCGCGGTGGCCATCGGTCTGCTGGCCGTGCGACGCATCCTGGAACCGGTGCCGGTCCCGGGCGAGTGGGTGATCGCCGTCGCGTTGGTGAGCTTTCTTGCCAATCTGGGCATCGCGCTCCTGCTTCAGCACGGAGCCCGCGACGACCTCAATATCCGGAGCGCCTTCTGGCACATGCTGGGGGATGCCTGGGTGTCGCTGGGCGTGGTGGCCAGCGGCGCGGCGATTCTCATCACCAACTGGTCGGTCCTGGACCCCCTCGTGAGTCTCGTCATCGTCGGCGTGATCGTAAAGGGAGCGTGGCCGATCTTCCGTGAGGCGCTGGAAGTGCTGTTGGAGTCCACACCGCCGGGGATCAGAACGGTGCACGTCGTCGAGGCGATCGAGCGGGTGCCGGGCGTCAAGAACGTGCACGATTTGCACATCTGGGCGGTCGAGCCCAGGCTCGTGATGCTCACCTGTCACGTCATGGTGGAGGGGGACGACTCGCAACTGACCGATGAGCTGCTGCGGACAATCCGGGCACGGGTCGCCTCGGAGTTCGGCATTAAGCACCTGACCGTCCAGATGGAAACCCGGTGCTGCCATCCGGAGGCCGTCCACTGCGACCTGAATCAGCTTGCTGGAGAAGACGAGGGGCACGGGTCGCGAGGCGAGAGCTTGACGAAGATCGGCCCTTCTTCTTTCCCCTAGTGCCGTTCCAACGTTTTTCGCCAATATAGGAACAAGCTTACCTATTAGAACCGGCTTGCCCTATCTTCGGCCCGATTCCGGGGCACGAAGTTGGAACGGTACTAGCCCATCGCCTCGCACCTCCTACCCTTTCTGAAGACCGGCCACCGGACCAGCGCCACCGCGGCGCCTGCGCCGATCAATCCCCCGATCACCCAACCGCCCAGAACATCAGTCACATAGTGCCCGCCAACGTAGACCCGCGAGAACCCGACCAGGGCCACGACTGGCCAGCTCACCCAGCCGGTCGCCGGATACAGAACCTGCGCGAACGCCGCCGCGGTCGCGGTGTTGAGTGCGTGATTGGAAGGAAAGCTGAACGTGCCGCCGCAGCCGACCAGCTCGTAGACCTGGTCAAGGACCTGGCAGGGTCTGGCCCGCTGCGCTGCCTGCTTGATGAGCGCGCCGAGCAGGTCCCCCAACGCGACCAGTCCGGCCATGGTTGTCGCGCCCATCAACGCCTCCCGCCAGTTAACCCACAGCCAATACCCGAAAAGAAGCGCCCCGGGGACCAGCAGGCTGCTCGGCCGCGCCAGTACCAGCATGGACTCGTCTATCACCCCTGATCGCCCGGCCAGGCCATTGATCGCATGGAATAATGCCACGTCCCAGTTCATAGTTAACCAATTGGGCGACGGGCGATAGGCAATGGGTAATGTCCGGAAGAAACGTCCCGTCCTACCCCTATCGCCTATAGCCTCGTGCCTATTGCCTATGCTGCCTACTGCGTCCGGAAGTGAATCCGCACGGTCAGTTCGCCATCGATTGGCTCATCCCCCCGCATCTGCGGGTCGAACGTCCACTCTCTGAGCGCCTCCAATCCCGAGATGGTCAATTCGCGGTGCTTGGCCGGTTCCAGAACCACCACCGTGACTCGGGCGTCTTTCGACACCAGCATTCGCGCTTTCATCC
Source organism: Nitrospirota bacterium (assembly GCA_020027965.1). Lineage (GTDB taxonomy): Bacteria > Nitrospirota > Nitrospiria > Nitrospirales > Nitrospiraceae > JAHRHE01. The sequence goes on from JAHRHE010000027.1 coordinate 50,272, forward strand.
AGTCATCAATGACTTTGCCCATCAGAGCAGGAGGGACGGCCGGCCAGGGTGTGGATTTGGGCACCGGCCCAAGCTGTTGGTCTTTGTTCAGCGGCAGGCCATGCACATGAACTTCAGGCAGAGCCACGAGGTCTTCATCATGGTCCGACCGATGGGTCGCCCGGTCGCCCTCAACCGCCGAGCCGCCAGCAGGCCACAGCCACACCGTGACTGCGATCATCCACGCCAACCAGGTCCGTACCCGCACGAATACCCTCCCTCGTCAGTTGACTACGGTTACGGCTGAGGTTCAGGAGAAGGGAGAAATGGGATCTTATCTCAACCCAGGCCCTAGCCTCAGCCTGTTTAGAAGAACCACTGCAATCGCCCAAAGAAGGATCGGGGCATCCCCGCATGTGCGACGCCCAACCCGATGCTGCCTTCGCCGGAATTGTAGAAGTAGTGCTGGTCAAACATGTTGATGATATCGAACCCCAGCAAGATCTTTTGGTGGTCCCACGGCAGCGGAATCACGTGGGTGACGGACGCATTATAGACGGTATAGGAAGGCATGTGGTCGGAATTCGTCTTGGCCCCGGGCTCCGCTGTCCGGAGGCCCGAGGCGTAGAGCATCTCACCGGATAGGGTGGTCCGTTCGAGGAACTTGTACGCCAGCACCGCCGAACTGGTCATGAGCTGCGAGTGATCGCAGAAGACGCCGCCATTGGAAAAGATATCGTTAATCTCATCCTGTTCCAAGAGATATTGCCCGGACTGGAGTCCGTATCCCTTGCATCGTCCCCAGGCCACGTTGCCACGCCCGGAGAGGTTGTCAGTGAACTGCACCTTGAGGGCCCCATCAATCCCCGCCGTCCAGCCATAGTTGAAGGCAAAGAAGTTCAGCAGGGGCGTACTTCCAAACTGACCGGCATCCGATAAGAAATGAGCATTCTTGTAATATCCGGTCAACTCCAACGTGGCGAACTTGCCGAGCGCGTGGTAGCTCCCGATCTCAAAATAGTGCGCCCGCTCCGCTCGCGGCTTGAACCCGGTGGGGTCCTCGGGTTCCGCGGTGGTCCCCTGGGTATTCAGGTTGACAAAGGCAACTTGTTCAACGTTGGGCGGGGTGAACAGCCGGCCGTAATAGACGTGGAAGACATTCGACTGGTTGTACTTGTACGTCACGCCGATCCGCGGACTGACCTGTCCTTCGTCATAGAAGCCTTGGATCTGGTCAAACCGCAAGCCGACATTGATGGTCCAGTGCTCGTTCGGACTCCATTGGTCCTGCACCCAGAACTCTTCCCGCCACTGGATGTTCCGATTCGACGCCTCTCGCGTCATCACGGGCCCAACGGGCTGTCCGGTCCCCGGATCACGGTCGAAGACATAGAGCTGGGCCGTGTTGTCCGAATTGGTGTAGTCGATCTGGAACCCCGTCTTCACCAGATGCTGGGTGTGAGGGACCCACGTGTGGTCCAGCCTGACACCGCCGGAGTAGGCGGTACGTTTCTGGTTCGCCGCGGAGAAGGGTTCCGCGACATCCGGCGTATAGGCGAGGACATTGAGCGGATCGGTCGTGAAGTTCGCGTACCCGTGCCGGAAATAGGCTCCCAGACTGAAGAAGGAGGTCGCGTTGACGTCATGCCGCCAGACCAGTTGGGTATATTGATTGTTCTCCTTCTGATTCTGGTCGACGGCTTGCGAAGCGACCGGCGTGAAGCCTGGCAGCAGAGTCAAGACATCGGGGTTCGCCGACAACCCATTGAGGGTCGGAATCTGATACTTGGCGACGGCATTCAGGAAGATCCAACTGAAGTTGCTCCGATTGCTCAGCTGATAATCCCCCCGGAGGTACGTGTTGTTCTTCTCGCTCTGGTCATGAAAGACGGTCTTTCCGAGCGTCGGCGGCTCGATGCCCCGATTCGTCGTGACATAGCTATTCAACATATAGTACCGGAACTTCTCTCCAACCGTTCCGCCGTATTCAAACGATGGATTGACCGTTTCATTGGAGCCGCCGAACATTTGCAGCGACCCGAAGCCCGGCTGCGTCCCGCTCTTGCTCGTGATATCGAGCACCATGGCGGTCTTGTTGCCGTATTGCGCTTCCATCCCGCCCAGGATGATGTCCGCCCGCTCCCAGGCCCGCGGCGGCACGATGTCCGCAAAGGCGCCGGTGACCGTGTCCGGAATCGGAATGCCGTCGATCCGGAACTGCTGGTTGGCGTGATCTTGGCGAATGTGGGTTTGTTTCAAGGCTCCATAGACCACGCTCGGCACGGTCAGCAACACATCCGACACTTCAAGATTGTTGCCGCGCGGCAGGATCTCAATATCCTTTCGGCTCAGCTGGTAGGTCTCGCTGGAGGCCTTGTACTGGATGGCCGGCAGGGGTGATACAATTTCCAACGCAATTTCTAGCGTGAGGGCCAGAGTCAAGGTGACCGGAGCCGGCTTCTCGGCGCCGATCCTCACGATCACATACTCACTCCGATAGGTTTCCTGGACCGCGCTCACGGAATAGGTCCCCTCCTGCGAGACCAGTACTGAAAATTCTCCGGCTTGGTTCGTGATGCCTTGCCCCACGATGTTGCCGTCCGGATCTCGCACCTGCACGATCGCCTGATCGACGCGCCGCAGGTCCTGGTTCTGGACAACCCCCGTGATCGTGCGCGCTGTGAGTGAGGTCAACGCGTCCTGGACCGCCGACACCTGGTGTTGAGGCAGCAGGAACGCAAGAGAGGCCAGAAACGTCACACGAAGCCATGAACGAGCGCCATCGATCGAATCTTGTCCCATCACGTTCTCCTGACCACTGGAAATGAATGGACCGGTGACAAGCGAACAGGCTGCAAGTCGGACCGGAGTCCCTCCGATCAGCGTGCAGCCTTGTCAGCTTGCGAGGTGGAGAGAGGTCAGGACAGCGGAGGAGCGCGGGATGGACCGGTCCAGATCAGATGGACCGACAGGAGAACCGATGGTGCGGGAAACTCATGTCCGGATG
>JAHRHE010000241.1 GCA_020027965.1 Nitrospirota bacterium
GAGGAGTACTATCACCTGGTAGATGTGACCACGATCCCTTTCCAGCGAGTCCTGGACAATATTCTCGAGGCGGCCCGTCATCGGCCGATCGTGATTCAAGGCCTCTTCATGCGGGTACACGGGGTGGGGCCGGACGAGAAGGAGATCAAGGCATTCTGCGACCGGTTACGCGAGATCGTGGTGAAGGGGGGAAAGATCAACCTGGTTCAGGTCTATACCGTGGCCCGGCGCCCCGCCCAAGACTACGTCACCCCGCTCTCCAATGCCGAGGTGGACGCCATCACAGAGGCGGTCCGCCAGATTCCTCTGCCCGTCGCCCCCTTTTACAGTGGCCACGTGTGACGGCAGACTGGAGACCGGAGACCACGGACCACAGACTGGACACCGGAGACCCGAGACACCTAACACCTGGGTACGACATGATCTTGGTGGCCGGAGCGACTGGGCGCGTGGGGAGCCTGGTTGTTGGACTCCTGCGACAGCAGGGGAAGGCAGTGCGGGCCCTGTGCAGGAGTGAGGTCAAGGCCAAGCCTCTCCGCGAGGCCGGGGTCGAGACCACGTTAGGCGACCTCACGGATCGTCGGGCCTTGGTCGCAGCCTGTGAGGGAGTCCGCACCATCTTCAGTGCGGTCACCTCGTTGAACCCCAGGGCATTGGACCAGTCATATCGCCCCGAAACCGTTGAAGAGCAGGGACACCGGGATCTCCTGGAGGCCGCTCGAGACGCCGGGGTTGACCAGATCATCTACCTGTCCGCGATCGGCGTGGAGCATCCAGCGGCTCCCAGGCAGTTTCGAGTGAAACGTCGGGTGGAGGAGGTCGTGCAGTCATGCGGGATCCCTTATACCATCCTACGCCCGTCTGGCTTCATGGAGAACCTGTTGACTGTGCTCCCCCCCATCCGGCGCTTTGGCATCGCACCTCTGCCGGGAAAGGGGACGACACCCATTACCTACATCGCGGTCGAGGATGTGGCCCGTGTCGCCGTCCTGGCGATTGGACACCCGGAGGCGAAGGGATCTACCATCGAGTTCGGCGGCCCCGAAGATCTGAGTAACCGCCAGTGCGTGCAGATAGTCGCCAGGGTTTTGGACAGGCCCGCACGGATTTGTCCTATTCCCTTCCCGGTGCTTCATCTGGTTGCGAGCGTGGCTCGCCCATGGTCGCCGGCGCTCCGGGAATTCTTTGCGATCCTGCACTTTGTGGACCGATACGGTCTGCGTGCGCCCCGCCGTCCTCCATTTCCCGATAAGCTGTGGGCCCCGACCCCCTTTGAGGCCTTCGTGCGGCGACAAATCGGGGGGATGACCGTCGGCCGATGACCGCTGCTGCGTGGCAAGCTATCGGCGGTTAGCAATCAGCTGTCAGCATGGGGGAGCGACGGACAAGCTGTCAGGAGCCAGCGGCCAGCAAAACGCTGGGCTCCCCTTGCCACCGAAAAGCTGATGGCTGACTGCTGGTGCTGCATTGATGACTGCTGATGGCTAGTAGCTGACTGCTTTCGCCTGCCCGTGGTAGGATGCGGATATGGATCGGGAAGCGGAAAAGGTGCTGGAAGGCTTTCACCCGGCGGTCCGGGACTGGTTTGCCCGTCGGTTCCAGGCGCCGACAGAGCCCCAGATGCACGGCTGGCCAGTCATCGGGGAAGGGTCGAACACCCTCATCACCGCACCGACCGGCTCGGGCAAGACGCTAGCCGCCTTTCTCTGGTGTATCGATTACCTGGTCCAGTTGGGTGTCCAGGGCCGCCTCGCCGATGAGGTGCATGTCCTCTACATCTCCCCCCTCAAGGCCCTGACGAATGACATCCAACGGAACCTCGTCGAACCCTTGAGTGGCATCCGCGACCTGGCCCGGCAGGCGGGGGTCGAACTCCCTGAGTTGCGGTCGGCGGTCCGCACAGGAGACACGGCAGCCTCGGAACGCGCCTCGATGCGCCGACGGCCTCCGCACATCCTCATCACCACGCCCGAGTCTCTCTTCATCCTCCTCACCTCAGAGCAATTCCGCGCCGCGCTCACGTCCGTGAGGTATGTGATCGTCGACGAGATCCATGCCGTGGCGGAGGACAAGCGGGGAGTCCATCTTTCTCTCAGTCTGGAGCGGCTGAGCCATCTCGCCCGGCGAGAGCCCGTCCGGATCGGCCTCTCTGCCACCGTGCACCCGATCGAGACGATGGCTGACTTCTTGGTGGGGGGCGAGTGGCGCGATGGATCCCTCGTGCCTCGCCCCTGCCGCGTCGTGGCCAGCGACAAGCTCCGGGAAATGGATCTCGAGGTCATCGCGCCGCTGCCAGAGCTCGGGGCTGTCGCCACCAACGCCGTCTGGGAGGCCACCTATAACAGGCTGGCCGATCTCACCCGGATCCATCAGAGCACCCTGATCTTCTGTAACAGCCGGCGTCTCACGGAGCGGGTCGCCGTCCGCCTCTCCGAACGGGTAGGGGAGGATCAGGTGGCCACCCACCATGGGAGCCTTTCGCGACGGCAGCGCCTCCAGACTGAGGCCCGGCTGAAGGCGGGCGAGATCAAGGTCGTGGTTGCCACAGGCTCGCTCGAGTTGGGCATCGATGTCGGCAGCATCGATCTCGTCTGTCAGATCGAGTCGCCGAGATCGATTGCCGTTGCGGTCCAGCGGATCGGTCGCTCCGGGCATCATCTGGGGCAGACCCCTAAAGGGCGGCTCGTGGCGCTGACGCAGGACGACCTCCTGGAGTGTGCGGCGATCGTCCGGGCAATTCGAGAAGGAAGGCTGGATGCCATCGAGATCCCTCGAAACTGCCTCGATGTGCTGGCCCAACAGGTCGTCGCGGCCGCGGCATGCGAGGAGTGGGCCGAAGAGGATCTCTACCGCCTCTGTCGCCAGTCATTCTGCTACCGGGATCTCTCGCGGGATGACTTTCAGGCCGTCCTTCACATGCTGAGCGAGCGACTGCCCACGGAGCCTCGCGGCGTCTATCCGAAACTCTCCTGGGATCGCGTGCGCAGTCGCG
>JAHRHE010000242.1 GCA_020027965.1 Nitrospirota bacterium
GCGCCGCAGGGGGCGCCGTAGCGGAAGGTTGAGGCTCAGGTTGAGGGTGAGGCCGAGAAGATGGTTCGAGGTTCAGGGCAACGGGTACCCGGAAGGGGGACAGTCCCCAGGGGGAAGGGGGACAGTCCCACCTGGGTTGTTGACGGCTAGCGTTTGGGCTTCTCTTTGCGCTCCAAGTAGGTGAAGACGGCGGCGGCGATCGCAGCAAAAATTACGAGCCCGACGAGCATCAGGTTGATCAGTTCCATGGCTCAGTCCCTTTCCTCCGGGGCAATCACCATCGCCAGCGCCAGGAGCACCCCCGCGAGCAGCAGGCCGGTGACCAGCGTCCAGACCGAAATCTTGCTTTCAGGAAGAATCGTCCCGACCCCGATCACCGTCAACAGATATTTGACGAGATCGAAGAGGAGCGCCGCGAGCTTCTCGCGCTTGTTATGGTACCGTCCCTTCACGCAGACCTAGTCTAGCCTCAATGATTCAGCGAAGTAAAGACCCATGAGCACGTCGGAGTCCAAGATCCAAGCGACGGAGCCGAAGGACACAGGGCTCGTCTGCCTGCTCATCTTGGCTCGGTATTTCGGCTTGCCGGCGGACGCCGACCAGCTCCGCCATCAGTTCGGCGAGACGGGCAGGCCGCTGGGCGAGGCCGACCTGCTGCGCGCCGCCAAACATCTCGGCTTGAAGGCCGGCGTCGTGCCGAGCGAGTGGGCGCGCCTGTCGACGACGCCGATGCCCGCGATCGCGCTGCTCAAGGACGGGCGCGCCGTTGTGCTCGCCAAGGCCGATGCCGAGCAGGTGGTCATCCAGGATCCCCGCGAGCCGCGGCTCCTTCCGCTGCCCCGCCAGAAGTTCGAAGACGACTGGAGCGGGCGGCTCCTCCTCCTCACCAAGCGCGCCGGCCTCGGTCCGGGGGATCGGGCCTTTGATTTTACCTGGTTCATCCCGGCGATCGTCAAGTACCGCAAGCTGCTCGGCGAGGTGCTACTGGCCTCGTTCGTGCTCCAGTTGTTCGCGCTGCTGACCCCCCTCTTCACCCAGGTCGTGATCGACAAGGTGCTGGTCCACAAGGGGCTCACCACGCTGCACGTGCTGGCGATCGGCATGGTGACGTTGATCCTGTTTGAGACGACCCTCGGTGCGTTGCGCGCCTACCTGTTCTCGCACACCTCGAACCGCATTGACGTGGGGTTGGGCGCGCAGGTGTTCCGGCATCTGGTGGCTTTGCCGCTGGCCTATTTCGAGGTGCGTCGGGTCGGGGATACGGTCGCGCGCGTCCGCGAGCTGGGGACCATCCGGCAGTTCTTCACCAGCTCCGCCGTGACCCTGCTGATCGATCTGGTCTTCGGCGTGGTGTTCATCGCCCTGCTCTGGTTCTATAGTCCGTTGCTCACGTTCGTGGTGCTGGGTGCCCTACCCCTCTACGTGGCGTTGTCGGTCGTGGTGACGCCGATCCTCCGCGCCCGGCTCAATGAAAAGTTCAACCGAGGGGCGGACAACCAGGCCTTTCTGGTGGAAACGATCACCGGCATCCAGACCGTCAAGGGGATGGCGGTGGAGCCCTCGCTGCAACGCCGGTGGGAGGAGCAACTGGCGGGCTACGTGAAAGCTGGCTTTCGGGCAACCAATCTCAACAATCTGACCGGGCAGGCCGCCACGGCGATTCAGCGGCTCACGACGATCGCGATTCTCTGGCTGGGCGCGCACCTCGTGATGACCGGCGACCTCAGCATCGGCCAGTTGATCGCCTTCAATATGGTGGCGGGGCTAGTGACCGGCCCGGTGCTGCGCATCGCGCACCTGTGGCAGGACTTTCAACAGGTCGGGATCTCCGTGCAGCGTCTGGGCGATGTCCTGAACGCCCCGCCCGAACCCTCCCATAACCCCAATCGGGTCTCACTGCCCACCCTGTCGGGCCAGGTGATCTTCGACGACGTGACGTTCCGGTACCGCCCGGACGGGCCCGAAGTCTTGCGCGCCCTGTCCTTTGCCGTGGAGCCCGGGCAGGTGATCGGCATCGTTGGCCGGTCGGGGTCCGGCAAGAGCACCATCGCCAAGTTGATTCAGCGCCTGTATGTGCCGGAACGGGGGCGCGTGCTAGTGGATGGGATTGATCTGGCGCAGATGGATCCGGTCTGGTTGCGCCGCCAGGTGGGGGTGGTGCTCCAGGAGAATTTTCTGTTCAATCGCTCGGTGCGCGAGAACATCGCCTTGTCCGACTCGGGCGTCTCCATCGAGCAGGTCATCCGGGCCGCGCAGCTCGCCGGGGCGCACGAGTTCATCCTGGAGCTGCCGGAGGCCTACGATACCCTGGTCGGCGAGCAGGGCTGCACGCTCTCCGGTGGGCAGCGCCAACGGATCGCCATCGCGCGCGCGTTGATCACAAATCCGCGCATCTTGCTGTTCGACGAGGCGACCAGCGCCCTGGACTACGAATCGGAGGCCATCATCCAGAACAACTTGGCGCAGATCTGCAAGGGGCGCACGGTCTTCCTCGTCGCGCACCGGCTCAGCACGGTTCGGCCGGCGCATCGCATCTATGTGATTGAGAAGGGGGAGATTCTCGAGCAGGGGACGCATGACGAGCTCATGAAGCAGGACGGCTATTACGCGAGGCTGCATAAACTGCAGGATGGGCGGTTGGCCGTGGCGTAGTCCAAGGCGAGAGGCTATAGGCGATTGGCCGGAGGGTCGTATGCCCACCTATAGCCTATTGCCCATGGCCCATGGCCTGTTGACAGCACATGACGAATCTTGGGCGACATCTAGAGGCCTGGCGCGAGGCCTGGCAGGCGCAGAGGAAACTGCCGACGGTATCCGCCCCACGGGGCCGGGAGGTGGACTTTCTGCCGGCGGTCCTGGAGGTCCAAGAGGCCCCGCCCTCTCCCATCGGCCGTGCCGTGACCTTCACGATCATAGCCGCGGTGCTGGTCGGGATCCTGTGGGCCACGTTCGGCCGGGTCGACATCGTCG
>JAHRHE010000028.1 GCA_020027965.1 Nitrospirota bacterium
TCGGTTGTTTCCGAACTCGCTGGATGTGGTGGATCAGTGCAAGCAGTGGGGAAAGGCGGTCATCCTCTCCGACGGCGACGTCGTCTTCCAGCCCCGCAAAATCGAGCGCTCGGGTCTGTTCGATGCGGTAGACGGGAACGTGCTCATCTATGTGCACAAGGAGCACGAGCTGGACGATGTCGCGCAGCAGTATCCCGCCCAGCAGTATGTGTTGGTGGATGACAAGCTTCGCATTCTGACCGCGGTCAAGAAATTCTGGAGCGCGCGGGTGACCACGGTCTTTCCCCGGCAAGGTCACTATGCCCAAGACCCGCAGGCAGTGAAGAGCTATCCGGCGGCAGACGTGACCATTGAGCGGATCGGCGATCTCATGAACTACGATCTGAAGAAGCTCCTCGCGGCCACGCGCGCGGCTTGATGCCATCGCTACCCCCACCATCCACTCCCTCGACTAGGCTCGTCCCTCGACAATGCTCGGGACCCAGAGGGACTCGAAGGGTCGCAGGCCCCCTTCAAGTGGGAGGGTCTCGGGAAGGGAGATTGAGGGGAGATTGAGCTTGTGAGCACGCATCCATTAGCCGGACAGCCGGCCCCGGCCGAGCTGTTGATCGACGTCGGCAAACTCGAACGCGCCTACTACGAGCGCAAACCTGACCTCAGCGACCCCACTCAACTCGTGAGCTTTGGCACCAGCGGGCACCGTGGCACGCCCTTCGAAGGGTCGTTCACCGAGGCGCACATTCTGGCCATGACGCAGGCGATCTGCGACTATCGCCGCAGCAAAGGCATTGATGGCCCGCTGTACATGGGCAAGGACAGCCACGCCGCGTCCGGGCCCGCCGAGCGCACGGCGCTGGAAGTGCTCGCGGCCAATGCTGTGGAGGTCTTCATCCAGCGCGATAACGGGGTGACGCCGACCCCGGTCATCTCGCACGCAATCCTGGTCCACAACCGCGGGCGTCACGAGCACCCAGCAGACGGGATCGTCATCACCCCTTCGCATAATCCGCCAGGGGACGGCGGCTTCAAGTACAACCCGCCGAACGGCGGTCCTGCCGATACGGATGTGACCGGCTGGATTCAAGACCGGGCCAACTCGCTCTTGCGCGGCGCCAACAAAGAGGTCAAGCGAACCCCCTACTCGGCGGCCTGCAAGGCCTCGACCACCCACGAGACCGACTTCGTGGCTCCCTATGTCAGGGACCTGGCCAGCGTCATCGACATGGACGTCATTCGCTCGGCGGGCCTGAAGATCGGGGTCGATCCCCTCGGCGGCGCGGCCGTGGGTTATTGGGGGCCGGTGGGGGAGGAGTTCGGGCTGAACATCACGGTGGTGAATCCAAAGCTCGACCCGACCTTCCGGTTCATGACCCTCGACCATGATGGCAAGATCCGCATGGACTGCTCCAGCCCCTATGCCATGGCCGGGCTGGTCAAACTCAAGGACCGGTTCGACATCGCGTTCGGCAATGACCCGGACTCGGACCGGCACGGCATCGTCACGCGGTCGGCCGGACTCCTGAATCCCAACCATTATCTGGCGGTGGCGATTCGGTATCTGCTCACGCATCGCCCGCAATGGGCGCCGACGGCGGCGGTGGGGAAAACGCTGGTCAGCAGCAGCATGATCGATCGGGTGGTGCAGGACCTCGGGCGAACCCTGTCCGAGGTGCCGGTCGGCTTCAAGTGGTTCGTGCCGGGCCTGTTCGACGGCTCGCAGTGTTTCGGTGGCGAAGAGAGCGCCGGAGCCAGCTTTCTCCGCCGGGATGGCACAGTGTGGACGACGGACAAAGACGGCCCGCTGCTCGGCTTGCTGGCGGCAGAAATCACCGCCCGCACGGGCAAGGATCCTGGCGTGCACTACCAGGAGCTCACCGCGAAGTTCGGTGCGGCCTACTACGTCCGCATCGATGCACCGGCGACACCGGAACAGAAGCAGCGGCTCGGGAAGTTGTCGCCACAAAGCGTGGGCGCGAGCAAGCTGGCCGGCGACCTGATTGCGGCGAAACTGACTCGCGCCCCTGGCAACGACGCCCCCATCGGCGGGCTGAAGGTGGTCACCAAGCGAGGGTGGTTTGCGGCGCGCCCCTCCGGGACTGAAAACATCTATAAGCTGTACGCGGAGAGCCTCAGCAGCCAGGCCCACCTCGACACCATCGTAGAAGAAGCGCAACAGATCGTCAGTCAGACGCTCTCCGGCTGACCCGTGGTTCGACCCTTCGACTCGCTCAGGGCCCCGAGGAGGATCGAGGGGCAGGCTCACCACCCGACGACTGACCTCGCCCGTCGACCTTTCGACAGGCTCAAGGCCCCGAGCCCGGTCGAGGGGAAGCCTCTGGGTCGAGCGATCGCAGGCTGAGCTTCGTCGAAGGGTCGAAAGGGCCTGCCCCGAGCCTGCCTGCCCCGAGCCTGTCGAGGGGGTCGAAGGGGCCTGCCCTGAGCCTGCCTGCCCCGAGCCTGTCGAGGGGGTCGAAGGGTCCCTTCCTTGAGAGCCGACCCAGCCCGAACGAAAGGTGCTCAGCGTGGCAGATAAGATCACGGCGAAGAAGATCGCGAAGTTCATCAAGCCGTACGGCGTCACCAAGGGCAAGAAGTTCCATCTCAAAGATTTCGATCCAGGCGACACGGGAGGATATAGTTCGGAGGAGAAACCCAGAGCCAAAGCGCTCTTGCAGCAGGGCATTGCCATGCTGAGCGATCTGCAAGAAAGGCTCTACGCCCAAGACCAGTGGGGGGTGCTGCTGATCTTCCAGGCGATGGACGCGGCGGGCAAGGATGGTGCCATCAAGCACGTGATGTCCGGCGTGAACCCTCAGGGATGTCAGATCTATTCCTTCAAGGGGCCCTCGCCTGAGGACCTCGACCACGATTTCCTCTGGCGGACGACGCGGTGCCTCCCCGAACGGGGGCGGATCGGCATCTTCAACCGCTCCTACTATGAAGAAGTGCTCGTCGTGCGCGTCCATCCAGAGTTGCTGGAGAAACAGAAGCTCCCTCCCGAGCTCGTGTCGAAGAACATTTGGGAGGAGCGATACGAAGACATCAACAACTTTGAGCGGTACCTGTCGCGGAACGGCTACGTCATCCGCAAGTTTTTCCTGCACCTCTCGAACAAGGAGCAGAAAAAGCGTTTCCTGAGCCGCCTCGACGAGCCGGAGAAGAACTGGAAATTTTCCTCGGCCGACGCGCGCGAGCGGCAACGCTGGGACGACTACATGGAAGCTTACGACGGCATGATCCGGCAGACGGCCACGCCGCATGCTCCATGGCACATCGTGCCCGCCGACAATAAGTGGTTCTCACGGCTGGTGGTGGCCGCGGTCATCGTGGACGCGCTCCAGGAGCTGGACCTCCAGTTTCCGAAGCTGGATGCCGAAAAACGCAAGGACCTCCAAGCTGCACGTCAGATGCTTGAGTCTGGGAAGCCCCGCTGAGCCGGATGCCTCGCGCGAGACACCGCAGCGCCGGCAGCGAGACGAGGCAGTGCTGAAGACCATCGAGTCAGGCCGGCGATTCTTGCGGCTGCCTCTGCGCAGCCTCGCCGTCGTCATCGCGACGTGCCTCACGGTCTCGCCCGGTCATCCCCAGGATCCCGCTCCCTCCGAGGGCCAGCTAGAACAGGAAACCAACACCGGGCTTGACCCGACGAACCTCCCCCCGACCTATGGGGTCATCGTTACCCAGTCCAAGTTCGCAACCGGCGACCGTCTCCGAGGCGCCACGCTCCGGGGCATTCATAAGTTCGGCCGGGATTATGCGGCAGTAAGCATTCCTATTCTGGATTTCGTGCCGGGGACGCCGAGCGACACCTACGCAACAGGCCTGGGAGACATCCGGCTTGAGTACCTCCATGTCTTTCCGAACTTGTCCGAGAGGGCCGTGCACGGGCTAGGGGCGAGCCTTCAACTCGACACCGCCACTCAGTCGGAGCTCGGATCAGGAACCACCGTCCTCGAACCGTTCTACGTGCTTTCCTATTATAAGAAAGAGACTGTCCAGGTCGTCTTTATCGCCAGGTACTTACGCGATATCGGGGCAGGGTTCGCGACACCGATCTCGGACACGGTGCTCCTGTCGCCGTTCGTGATCGTCGAGAGGCCCGGCAACTGGTACGCTCAAGTGAAATTCAATAACTTCATTGACCTGAAGTCCGCGCCGAACACGTTTACCAGCGAGGTAGGAATCGGGAATGTCATTCAGGGCCATTACAACGTGGGCTTCTTCTATGAGTTCCCCTTGAATCACGACTCCCGAGTGTTCAACGTGCAGGCCCGATTCACCCTCAACCTGCTGTATCAGTTCTAGCTGCCTGTTGAACAAGACCTACCGACCCTTGATTGTTATTCCTTCGATGTCATTCAGGATAGGTCCTTCGACCTCAGTCCACCATGAGCTTGTCGAATGGCTCAGGACAGGTCTGAGCCCTTCGCCGATTGTCGTCCTGAGCGCACGATTGTCATTCTGAGCGAAGCGAAGAATCAGCGTAGCGAAGAATCTCGGGTTCAAGCAATTGAGACCCTTCACTCCGTTCAGGGTGACAGTCGTGGGGGATTTTGTCAGGGTGACAGCGGTGGGGACTTCTCTAAGATCCTGTTCGAGAACACCATTGCTTCCCCTCACAGCGTTGGTGTATGCTGCGCCTCTCCGACGGCTCACTGCGCGGGAGGAGTAAGGCGAGAGGTGGTAGGCGAAGTGCCTGGAAGCGGCTGCGGGAGGAGCGAGAAGTGATGTCTGCTAAGGAACCGAAAAGCAAAGCTACGCCCGGTTTCTCTACTCCGATCGGTTCGCGCCGGAAATTCTTCCAGTGGGTCACTCGGGCGGCGGCAGGCCTGATCGGCTTGAGTCTCGCCATTCCGCTCGTCGGGTATGTGATCTCGCCCGCTCTGAAGCGCCGCGACAAGTCATGGGTGGAGGTGGGAGGGGTGGATGAGCTGACGGCGGGAGAGCCCAAGCAGCTTGAATATGTCGCCACCATTCGAGATGGCTATCTGGAGGCGAAGACCCATAAGGCGGTCTGGGCGGTCAAGCAATCAGACGGGCAGATGTCCCTGTCACGGGAGCGTGTTTGACATGAATGGAAAAGTACTCGCGGGACCGGCCCCGCGTCCTTTAGATACCTTGCCGTCGAAGGTCGAAGGCGGCCGCCTGCTCGTAATTTACAAAGAATTTAAGTCCGGGAGTCATACATCCATGGAGATTTGATCCACAGATTTTACTAACGTTCGACTTGAGTTGCAAAAATCAGGTCATGAGCAGACGAAGGCTGTACGATCTCAAAAGATGAAGGAGGAAGAATGACTTACATGAGAAGTACAGGCCTGTTCCTTATCAGCGCGTGGCTGGGCCTGATCCTGCTGCAACCGGTCCCATCACAGGCGGCAGGTGATCCGACAAAAGGCAAGGCGATCTACGAGCAGCGCTGCGCGACTTGCCATGGACCGCAGGGGAAAGGCGATGGACCGACCGGAAAAATGCTCAAGCCACCGGCTGCCGACTTCACGAGTACAGCGAGCAAGAAGAAGTCTGAAGCGGACCTGCGGCAGGTGATTGAAAACGGGAAAACCGGAACGGCGATGGTGCCCTGGAAGACTCAGATCTCGGAAGCCGACATCGACAATGTGCTTGCGTATCTCAATACGTTGAGGAAGTGAACATTGGACACACGCAGCGAGGAGGTTACGGGTCACGATGGCGTCACGCATCTATGAATGGCTGGACAGCCGGCTCAAGCTCAAGTCGCTCGAAAAAACATTACTGGACGAGCCGATTCCAGGCGGGGCAAGCTGGGTCTATGTGTTCGGCTCGGCCACGCTTTTCCTCTTTGTCCTCCAGGCCATCACTGGGATGTTCCTGGCGATCTACTACGCGCCAACGCCGGATCATGCGTATGACAGCGTGCAGTACATCGAATCCCAGGTGACCTTCGGCTGGTTTGTCCGCGGCCTCCACCACTGGGGCGCGTCGGGCATGGTCCTCGCGATCGGTCTCCACATGCTCCAGGTCTTCCTCTATGGAGCCTACAAGCCGCCCCGAGAGCTGATGTGGATGGTCGGCGTGGGGCTGTTCCTGCTCGTGATGGGCTTTGCGTTCACCGGTTATCTATTGCCCTGGGACCAGACGGCTTACTGGGCCACGCAAGTCGGAATTAATATGGCCGGCACGGTGCCACTCGTCGGGGACTTCCTTGTCAGAGTCCTGCGCGGCGGGGAGACGTTGGGAGCCCTGACGCTCTCCAGGTTTTTTGCGGTGCATGTCCTGTTCCTGCCTGCGCTGGTCATCGGCGGCATCATGTTGCATCTCTTCATTCTGCGGCGTGTTGGACCGGCTGGACCCTGGGATGAGGCCAAGGCAAAGGCGAGCAGTGAAGCCTTTTACCCTCGACAAGTTTACATGGACGCGGTCGTGATGCTGGGTGTGTTTGTCGTGCTGGCTTCGCTGGCCGTCCTGGTTCCCTTCCCACTGGCCGACAAGGCCAATCCGTCCGACACAAGTTTCGTGCCGGTGCCGGAATGGTACTTTCTGTTCTATTACGAGTTGCTGAAACACGTGCACGGGCCATTGGAGCCGTTTGCCACCTGGGTCTTACCGGGCATGGCCGTTCTCGTGATGTTGCTCTGGCCGTTCATCGATTGGAGGAAAACCGTGCGCGCCCCGGCCTCGCGCCCCATCGGAATGGCGCTGGCTGCCATGTTTTTAGTGGTCGTCTTCTCGCTCCTAGGGATCTCTCTGAAGAATCTCTACGCCGTGAAGCGGGTGGACCCGGGGGTCGCGCATGGGAAAACCCTGTTCGTCCAGTTTGGCTGCGCTGGGTGTCATCGCATTCATGGAACCGGTGGCGCCGTTGGACCGGACTTGTCCTATGTGGGCGATGCTCGCCCGGAACGCGAGTGGCACCTCAAGCATTTCCGCAATCCGCAATCGGTGTCCCCTGGCTCCATCATGCCGAAGCTTCCTCTCACGGATCAGGAGCTCGATGACCTTACCAGCTACATGCTCAGCCTTCGGCGTGAGGCGTAGTCTTCACCCTCACTCACCTGGAACGTTCTCTGGTGAATGGCCCAGCCGAGCGTCTCACTGCTCTGCCAAAAAGATGGCGGGACTCTGGGGAGATACACGGCAACGAAAGGAATAAACCCCATGCAACTCGGCATGATCGGTCTCGGCAGGATGGGCGCGAATATGGTGCGCCGTTTGATGCGCGCTGGACATCAGTGTGTCGTCTACGACAGAAACCGCGAGGCGGTGAACGGGTTGGTCAAGGAGGGGGCGGCCGGTGCCGCGTCCATCGAGGAGTTCGTAGCCAAACTGACCCCGCCTCGAGCGGCGTGGCTGATGGTGCCGGCCGCCGTCGTCGACAGTACGTTGACGGACCTAGTCTCGCGGATGCAGAAAGATGACACGATCATTGACGGCGGCAACTCGTACTATAGCGACGACATCCGACGCGCCAAGGAACTGCGGCCGAAAGGCCTTCACTACGTGGACGTCGGGACGAGCGGCGGCGTGTGGGGATTGGAACGGGGCTACTGCCTCATGATCGGCGGAGAGGACCAGGTGGTGCGTCGGCTTGACCCCATTTTCAAGACGCTTGCCCCGGGACGCGGGTCGATCCCGCGCACGCCGGGACGCGAGAAAGCCGGCGGCACGGCCGAGGACGGCTACCTGCACTGCGGGCCAAGCGGCGCCGGACATTTTGTGAAGATGGTCCACAACGGGATCGAATACGGCCTGATGGCCGCTTACGCCGAGGGACTCAACATCCTGAAACACGCGAACGTGGGCAAACGTGGCCGCACCATCGATGCGGAGACCACCCCCCTTCGCGATCCTGAACATTACCAGTATGACTTCAATCTCGCCGATGTGACGGAGCTCTGGCGCCGCGGCAGCGTCATCGCCTCTTGGTTGCTCGATCTCAGCGCGATCGCCTTGCTCAAGGAGCCGGACCTGGCGAAGTTTTCCGGCCGCGTGTCCGACTCCGGCGAAGGGCGATGGACGATCACCGCCGCCATCGACGAAGGCGCCCCGGCACCGGTCCTGAGCGCCGCGCTGTACCAGCGGTTTACGTCACGGGGCGAGGACGACTTTGCCACCAAGGTCCTATCCGCCATGCGGTTCGAATTCGGTGGCCACGTCGAACGGGCAACGGGGGGATAGATAAGAGGAGTGAGGCCCTTCGACGAGGCTCAGGGCAAGCGTGAAGAGTAAGGAGAGGGAAAGGCTGAGAGCTGAGGGCTGAGAGCCAAGGGCTCAGCGTAGGGTGAGGAGGTTTAAGCGGTGGCAGCGGGCTATCAAACAAGCAGCGCAGGGCAATTCAAGACCTCCGCGGACATCGTACCTTCCGATGCCCTTGTGTTCTTTGGTGCGACGGGCGATCTCGCGTACAAGAAGATTTTCCCGGCGCTGCAGAACATGGTCCGGCGCGATTCCCTGTCGGTTCCGGTCGTCGGCGTCGCCAAATCCGGTTGGACGCTGGAGCAGCTACGAGCGCGCGCCCGCGAGAGCCTCAGCCAACACGGGGGAGGTGTGGATGAGGCTGCGTTTGGCAAGCTCGTGCAGCGGCTCCAGTACATCGACGGCGACTATCAAGACCCAGCCACCTACCAGCAGTTGCGGAAAGCGCTCGGCGATGCGAAAGGGCCGGCACACTACCTGGCCATTCCGCCGAGTCTGTTCGGCACGGTGGTTGAGGGACTGGGCCGGTCCGGGTGCGCAGAGAACGCCCGCGTCATCATCGAAAAGCCGTTCGGGCGTGATCTGGCCTCGGCCCAGGCCTTGAACGCCACCCTGGGCTCGGTGTTTCCGGAAAACAAGATCTTCCGTATCGACCATTACCTCGGCAAAGAGGCGGTCGAGAATCTGCTCTTCTTCCGTTTCGCGAACACCTTCCTCGAGCCGATCTGGAATCGCAACTATGTCCACAGCGTGCAGATCACGATGGCCGAGAAATTCGGCGTCGCCGGACGGGGAAAATTTTATGATGAGACCGGCGCGATCCGCGATGTGGTGCAGAACCATTTGCTCCAGGTGCTCGCCTTCTTGGCCATGGAACCGTTGACGCTCACGTATCATGAATCGCTCCGTGATGAGGTGGTGAAGGTCCTTCGGATGATGCCCGCGCTCCAACCTGCGGATCTGGTGCGGGGGCAGTTCCGCGGGTATCTCAAAGAGCCGGGAGTCTCCCCGAACTCCCATGTCGAGACCTTCGCCGCGGTGCGCCTGCGCATCGATTCCTGGCGCTGGGCCGGCGTGCCCTTCGTGGTCCGGGCAGGGAAATGTCTTCCCATGACGGCGACCGAGGTGCTGGTCAAGCTCAGACAGGCTCCAATCAGCCGACTCGGTCCGGCGCAAGGCAACTATTTGCGGTTCCGACTGAGCCCCGAGGTGTCGATCAGTCTTGGCGCCAGGGTGAAGCGTCCGGGTCCGCAGATGGTCTCCATGCCTGCGGAACTGACGGCAGTGAAGCAGGATCGTGGCGATGATATCGACCCCTATGAGCGACTGCTCACCGATGCGATGCACGGGGATGCCTTGCTGTTCGTCCGCTCGGATGCGGTGGAGGCCGCCTGGGCCATTGTCGAGCCCATTCTGGGGAATGCGACGCCACTCTTTGACTATGAACCGGGGACGTGGGGGCCGATGGAAGCCGATGGGCTGGCGACCGAGATTGGCGGCTGGCACAGCCCGCAGGCCGTGTCATGATGCTCGCCGGGGACCTGGGTGGGACATGGACACGTGCGGTCGAGCGTCTCCACCAGTGATTCGCAGCCTCCGTCACCGTAGCGGAAAAGTGGTAAGGAGCCGGCACCGATCAGCTTGGAGGTGAATGACATGGCCCAAACGGTCGAGCACAGTCGATTGCAGGATGACGGACAAAACTGGAAACGTTGGGGTCCCTACCTGAGCGAGCGGCAGTGGGGCACGGTCCGGGAAGACTATAGCCGGGACGGGAACGCCTGGGATTACTTCTCCCACGACCAGGCGCGCTCCCGCGCCTACCGCTGGGGGGAAGACGGGCTGGCAGGAATTTCCGATCACCACCAGGTGCTGTGTTTCGCGTTGGCCCTCTGGAACGGCAAGGATCCGATCCTCAAGGAACGGCTGTTCGGCCTGACCAACAGCGAGGGCAACCATGGCGAGGACGTCAAGGAGTACTATTTCTATCTGGACAGCACGCCGACCCACTCCTACATGAAATACCTCTATAAGTATCCGCAGGCGGCCTATCCCTACGACACCCTCGTCAAGACGAACCGCAGCCGCAATCGCTCTGAGGCGGAATACGAGCTGCTCGACACCGGCGTCTTCGATCAGGACCGATATTTCGATGTCTTTGTGGAGTACGCCAAAGAATCCCCGGAAGATATGCTCATCAAGATCACCGCCTGCAACCGCGGGAGAGAGAAAGCTTCGCTCCACCTGCTGCCGACCCTCTGGTTTCGCAACACCTGGTCCTGGACAGGCGGCGGCTCGAAGCCGGTCCTCCGGTCAATCAAGGGAACCAACTGCAGCGTGATCCGCGCCCACCATACCGACCCGCTGTTCCAGGAGTCTCTGGAGGACTATTACCTCTACTGTGAGGGCACCGTCCCCCTGCTGTTCACCGAGAACGAAACCAACCACGCCCGGCTCTTCGGCACGGCCAACCGGAGTCCCTATGTCAAGGACGGCATTAATAATTACCTAATCCACGGGCAGAAGGACGCGGTGAATCCGGATGCCGTCGGGACGAAGGCATCGCCGCATTATCACCTGACCGTCGGTCCTGGAGCCACGCAGGTCGTCCGGCTGCGTCTGACACGGACGGCACCAGGCGAGCTGCGCGATCCGTTCGGAAAGTTCGATGCGGTAATGAACGAGCGGCTCAAGGAGGCGGACGAGTTCTATGACGCCATAACCCCGCCGTCCGTGAAGGCCGACCGCGACCGGGCCAACGTCATGCGCCAGGCCCTCGCCGGGCTGCTCTGGACCAAGCAGTATTACTACTTTGACGCCGACCAATGGCTGGAGGAACACCACGCCCATCCCTTGCATCGAGAGGAACACCAAGCGAGCCGCAATCGCGAGTGGTTCCACATGGTCAACGACGACATCATCTCGATGCCGGACAAGTGGGAGTATCCCTGGTACGCCGCCTGGGACCTTGCGTTCCATACGATCGCGCTCACGGCCGTGGATACTGATTTCGCCAAGCAGCAGCTCGAGCTGATGCTCAGCCAGCACTACCTCCATCCCAATGGCCAGATCCCGGCCTATGAATGGAATTTCAGCGATGTGAATCCGCCGGTCCATGCCTGGGCGACGCTTTTTCTCACCCGTGTGGAGACTGGGCGCCAAGGCGAGGTTGACGTGGACTTTCTCAAATCGGCCTTCGCGAAGCTGCTCTGCAATTTCACCTGGTGGGTCAACCGGAAGGACCGGTTCGGCAAGAACGTGTTCGAGGGCGGCTTTCTCGGGCTCGACAACATCGGCGTCTTCGACCGCAGCGCGCCGTTGCCCACGGGGGGGCATCTGGAGCAGGCCGACGGCACGGCCTGGATGGCCCTCTTCAGCCAGAACATGGCGGAACTCGCAGTAGAGTTAGCGGCTCACGATCCCATCTACGATGAGATGGCTGCGAAGTTCTCGGAACACTTCCTCTGGATCGCCGCGGCGATTAACCGGTCTGGTGCAGACGGCATGTGGGATGAGGAGGACGGCTTTTACTACGATATTCT
The DNA here is from genome assembly GCA_020027965.1 of Nitrospirota bacterium. GTDB lineage: Bacteria > Nitrospirota > Nitrospiria > Nitrospirales > Nitrospiraceae > JAHRHE01. The sequence goes on from JAHRHE010000028.1 coordinate 11,718, forward strand.
TCGCCTTCCCGACGGCAGCGCGACGCGGCTCAAGGTCCGCTCCATGGTGGGGCTGCTGCCGCTGTGTGCCACGACCGTCGTCGAGCCCTGGCAACGCGAACGGATCCCCAGAACGGTGGCATCGAATTACGAACGCATGAAGAGGATGCCGGAACTGTTAAAATTCATCCACCCCACTGGCCGTGGGCATTTTGGGGTGGCCGAGCGGGGCATCATCGCCCTGGTCAATCCGGAGCGGCTCCGGCGGATTCTCTCCAAGATGCTCGACGAGAGCGAGTTTCTGAGTCCCTACGGCATCCGGTCTCTGTCCAAGTTCCACGAGAAGCACCCCTACGTCTTCAAGGTGCATGGCGAGGAATACCGGGTGGACTACCTGCCGGGGGAGTCGGACAGCGGCATGTTCGGCGGCAACTCCAACTGGCGGGGACCGATCTGGATGCCCGTCAACGCCCTGATCATTCGGGCGCTCCTGCAGTTCTACCTCTATTACGGGGACAACTTCAAAATCGAATGTCCCACCGGGTCCGGTCGCGTGATGAACCTGTTCGAAGTCGCCAAGGAGATCACGGACCGACTGGCCAGGATTTTTTTGCGGGGCCCTTCGACCCCCTCGACAGGCTCAGGGCAGGCCGGTAGGCGGCCCGTATACGGGGCCACTGAGAAATTCCAGACGGACCCGCACTGGCGCGATCACATTCTGTTTTACGAGTACTTCCACGGTGACAATGGGGCGGGGCTTGGCGCGAGCCACCAGACCGGCTGGACTGGGCTGGTGGCCGGACTCATCCGGATGCTCGGCTATCTGGACCCCAAGAGCGCCCTGGAAGGCGGCAAGATGGGGGTCTTTAAGGCTGCCATGCCCCGCGCAAAGTCGTGAAGGCCTCGTCCGCACAGCCCCTGATCTATCAGGTCAACACCCGTGTGTGGTTGACGGAGCTGTCCAAGTCTCTCGGCCGGCCGGCAACGCTGGACGACATTCCAGACGCCGAGCTGGACCGCCTGGTGCAGATCGGCTTCGACTGGGTCTGGTTCCTGAGCGTCTGGCAGACCGGCACGGCGGGGCAGCGCGTCTCGCGTGCCAATCACGAGTGGCGCAGGGAGTTCGAAGACACGCTGCCGGACCTGCGAGAGGAAGACATTGCCGGCTCCGGGTTTGCCATCACCGGCTACACGGTGCACCGTGATCTGGGAGGCGATGCAGCGCTGGCGCGTCTCCGCGAGCGCCTCCGGAAGCGTGGCCTGAAGCTCCTGCTCGACTTCGTTCCCAACCACACGGGCCTGGACCATCCCTGGGTGGAAGATCACCCTGAGTATTACATTCCCGGAACCGAACCCGGCCTGGCGCGGGCGCCGCAAAATTATACCTGGGCCAGGCGCAAGGGAGGCGACTTACTCCTGGCCTACGGACGTGATCCGTACTTCTCCGGCTGGCCGGACACCCTGCAGCTCAACTACGGCAACCCCGCCACGCAGGAGGCGATGATCGGAGAACTGCTGAGGATCGCCGCGCAATGTGACGGCGTGCGCTGCGACATGGCCATGCTCGTCCTGCCCGACGTCTTCGAACGCACCTGGGGTCTCCACGCGGAGCTATTCTGGCCGAAAGCGACTCAGCGCGTGCGCGAAAAATCTCCGGGCTTCTGCTTTATGGCCGAGGTCTACTGGGATCGCGAATGGACTCTGCAACAACAGGGCTTCGATTACACCTACGACAAGCGGTTGTACGACCGCCTGTGTGAGGGCCATGCCAGGCCGGTGCGTGACCATTTACGCGCCGATCTCAACTACCAGAACAAGATGGCCCGGTTCCTGGAAAACCACGACGAGCCCAGGGCGGCCGCGACCTTCGCGCCCGGCGTTCACCAGGCCGCGGCCGTCATCACGTACCTGTCGCCTGGCCTGCGATTTTTCCATCAGGGGCAGTTCGAGGGCCGGAGGAAGCGCATCTCGCCGCATCTAGTGCGCGCGCCCAAGGAGCCCACCGACAAAACGCTGCACCAGTTCTACGAGCACCTCCTGGCGGTGCTCCGGCGGCGGACGGTCCGAGACGGTCAGTGGCGCTTGCTCGACTGTGCGCCGGCGTGGGAAGGCAACGGGACGTGGGATTCTTTCCTAGCCTTTGCCTGGCAAGGACCCGGCAAGGAGCGGCTGCTGGTGACGGTGAACTACGTAGCCACCCAGAGCCAGTGTTATGTCCGTCTCCCATTTCCCGATCTGGCCGGCAGGCCAGTGCGGCTCAAGGACCAGATGGGGGCCAGCAGCTACGATCGCGACGGAGACGACCTCCTATCGCAGGGTCTCTACCTCGACCTGCCGGCCTGGGGCTATCACGTATTTGAGATGAGAATGGGGATCTGATCGTGGAGGCGACGGGGGCGGCCTCGGCGTGAGCCACCAGACAGGATGGACCGGGATCATCGCCCGCATCCTGCATCTATTTGCGACCACCAGGGCCAAGCAGCTCCTCGAACTCGGCAAAGTGGCCGCTGTGACGGAGGTGGAAGTGAGCCAAGCGGTCCGGAGCGAAAGACAGCGTATGCAATGATGCTCGGCAGTCGCGTAAAGCGGAGGCAAACATGGTTTCTCCCAAGAGACCTCAGTTGCTTTGTTTCTTCTTCAGCGTGATCATCCTTGCGGGCTGTGCGGAATTAGCCGTACACGATACGGCGAGTCTGTTACTCCCCAGCTTTCGAAGGTCTGAAATCGTCGGCTTTGTGGCGGGATTAGGAACGACCTTTGCCGCCCTGCCGGATTTGGTCGCGATGCTCAAGCGGAGGTCAAGCAAAGGCATGAATCCTAGGATGGCTGCCATTATGGGCGTTTTCCAAATCGTCTGGGTCTACTACGGGTTGTTGATCGTTTCAAGACCCGTGATCCTTTGGAATATCATCGCGGTGGCGACGAATTTTTTCAGCGTGGGCGCATATCTCTATTACGCCCGTCGCGAGCGCTGACATGCCAGCCTCGCTGTCTCCTTCAGCTCGCGACTTGCCGAATGCGAGACTAGGCCTGACGACTGAGCGCGACGAGGCGACAGAGCAGAGCAATCGATTCCACCTTCGCTCATCAAGAATCAAATGCCCAGATGATCGAGATGATCAGGAGCTGCTGGTCACGTGCGAGGCCCGAGACCCCGGTGTGGCTATCTTTAAAAAATCCTCCTCCGCTCCCAGTGGATTCGTCATACCGATATTCAAGCCGCGTAATCAGGCTTTGTTTCCAATAGGACAGCTTGTATTCCACCGTGCTCGTGATAGCTTTGAGCAATTGCTCCGATCCTGTGAGCCGACCGTTCCGATCCCAATAGAATTCCGGGCGAACGGCAAGGCTCCAAGGGCCAACCACATTCCAACGGACAAAGAAGGCGCCGCCCGTCCAGAACGTGCGAGGGCTGCCAGGTTGCTCGACTGCGTTCTCTGTGCCGATGTCGTACGCGAGTGCCAGCGTGAGGCGGTCGCCTTTCCACTCCACGATGCTGTCCGAGAAGAGGCGCCAGAATTTCAGCGACGTGGATGACTGGTCCGGTCCGTAGTAGAGGTTCTCAGTCAGTGTCCAGCGCGAGGTTGGCTTCCAGACCGCTTGAGCGCCGTAGCTGGGCTGGTCGTTCGGATGAGACAGATACGAGTACCCATTGATCACATACAGCCCCAGCGTCAACGCCTCGTCCACCGGATAGCGAGCCCCCACCCCGAACATGAAGTAGGGCGCGTTGTCGGCCATGTAACTCCTCGTATAGTTTAAGTTGAATCCAGCGTAGATTGATTGATAGCCGATATAGCTGTTGAACAGACCTGCGGTCAGCATGAGGCCGTTCCCGACCGGAGCGAGGTAGGAAACATTGGCCCGTGAGAAGTGGCGGAGGGTGTCCGCGCCGTCGATTGGTTTGTCTCCCGCGGCGCTTGGCTGAGGTACCAGTCGGTCCGTGTCGTAGCCATCCTGCAGGCCAAACTCCAGGCCCCAGCGTGACTGGGGTATGGCGTCCTTCTGAACGTAGCCACGGACCATGTTGCCGGCCAGTTGGTTGACGTGTGTCGTCGTGCTTTTACTTCGCCACCGATGGTTGTCGGGGAAGTTGAAGTCCACCGCGTAACTCAGATCGACGTATCCGCCATAATGCCAGTCGGAATGAAGGGGCTCGGTCTCTTCGCCATAAGCCGGCAGGACAATCAAAAGGGAGAGAACGACAGCAACGCCGGTCAGGACCGGCAGAGATTGTTCTTTCTCTTTTGACATCCGGCTCTGTCGTGAGCTCTAAGGACGCACACGTGGACCTAGTCTTTGTCCACTCGCGGCAGGAGTTCATCACGCTGCCCCGCAGCCCCCACACTCTCCACTCTTCCCTTCTGGGGAGAGGGTCCCGGTGAGGGGGAGTTCATCGGTAATGGGGTAATGCGAAAGGCAGGCTGGGTATACGTCTTGGGAAGATAGTCTTCGGGGATCGTGGTCTTGTTCCCATCACGGATTTGAGCGTAATGCGGGGACATGATTTCGACGTCGCTCCTTTGTCTTCGGTCGAACGCAGCGATGGCGTCAATCCCGGCCAGAGGATCCGCCGACAGTTGCCTTAAACGGTCGGCAATGTGTGCGGCGCGATCCTGAGGGGAGTAGGGGCCGAGGTTGGTATAGACGGAAAACAGGGGCTCGCCGGCAAACACCACCGGGGCACCGGTTTGCCTGTCCTGAGGTGCGCGGTCAAGGACTGGTGTCGAGGTCTGGACCTGTGCGAAGGAAGCCGTGACAGCGAAGGAGCAGACGGCGGTCGTCATCACCGCACGACACAGCACTGGCCGGCCATAGAATGGTGTTAGCCGCATGCGGCCATCGCCAATGGGGGGCTCCACGCCACGATGGAGACTATTGTCCAACCGATGGATCGTGAGGGCTAGACTCGTGCTGTCTGATTCCGCTGGAACAGATTGACCAGCCGCACGAACAATCTCATTCGATTCCTGAAGAAGAAGTGCTCATCTGCTTCTTAAGGCACCCATGCCCCTCCTTCCCCCTCCGATCGCCGCAGAGCTCGAGTGACCGGGCCCACCCATGCCTTGACCTGCCGATTCAAGCGGGACGCTGCGGATCGTTTCGTCAGGGCGCAACTCAAGGCATGTCGGAGAGCCCGTCAGGCCTTCGGTTCGATGCAGTTTGTGCCTCCTCGCCATTGGCACGCGCGGTAACGCATCTTCTCGGCCCAGAAGCGATACGCCTCCTCCACATCATGCCAGGAGTTGGTCACGCCGCTCAGACTCTTCGTACCGCCCCGGCGGTCGACCGCCGCCACCAGCAGGGCTCCGGTTTCGCCATCGGTGATCTTGACCTCGACACTCGCACTGCCCGTGAACGCCGACACCCCGGTCGCGAGGCTCTTGACGCCGGACAGCACTTTCATTTGCGGAACAATGCTGGACACTGTATCCATCACGACACTAGATTCTCCCCCTTCGGTAATGGCGGCCTGGATCCGCAGCACGTCCGGGCCGGATCCCCCCGTCATGTCGTAATCCTTCCGGAGGGATTCGTCGATCTTCGACCACAGTAGATTGGCCAGCATCTGCCGATCTTCGGGCTTCACATCCTTCAGCTTGGAGTTTGGCCCCAGCCAGACCGTCACCGGATCGAGCTGTATTTTTTTGTACTTCCGCCAATCGGCGGCGGGATTCTTGTAGATCCACAAGGCCTGGTTTTCCGCGCCTTGGCCGAACGCCGAGCGCTTTCCCTCTTTCAGCATGGAATAATCCCCCAGGAAGCCCGATTTTTCCACCGACTTGGCCTCTTGTGTCGCTGCACAGCCACTTGCCCCGATCAGGATACCGACCAGCACTGCTCCAACGACGTGACGCATACCTACCTCCTCCCTCATGGTTACTCTTTCATCCACCGATGCTTGCATACCCCGACTGCCAGGGTGCTCGTGTGACCAGCTACGATCCGTCGGGTACGTCACGATTGCTTGCAGACACTGCAGATCAAGTCGTTAGTGCCCAACTTGGGACATGTCGCAGCGATACCTCAAGCCTTCGGTTCGACGCAGGTTGTGCCTCCTCGCCATTGGCACAAACGGAAGCGCATCTTCTCGGCCCAGAAGCGGTACGCTTGCTCGACGTCGCCCCAAGAATGGAACATCCCGCGATCAATACTCTTCGTTCCGCCCCGGCGATCCACCGCCTCAAAGAGGATCATGTCCGTCTCGGTATCGGTGATCTTCCCCTCGACGCTGGCGGCCCCCGTGAAGCTGGACACCCCCGTCGCCAAACTTTTCCCCCCCGACAGAATCCGCGCCGCTGGGTACAGGCTCGTGACGGTGTCCAGCACGACCCAGGATTTGTCCCCTTCGGTAATGGCGGCCTGAATGCGCAACACATCGGGGCCCGGTTGCTTCACCATCTCATAGTCCTGCTTGAGCGCCTCATTGAGCTTCTCCCAGAAGAGGTCCGCAAGCATCTGGCGATCCTCCACCGATACACCTTTGAGTTGAGAGTCCTTGCCAAGCCAGACCGATACGGGGTCGAGCATAATTTTTTTGTACTTGCCCCAATCGGCGGCCGGATTCTTGTACAGCAACAGGGCCTGGTCTTCCGCGCCTTGCTTGAACACCCCGCGTTGGCCCTCGCGCAGCAGGGAATAGTCCCCCAGGAAGCCCGACTGTTGCACCGACTTGGCCTCTTGGGTTGCGGCACAGCCACTTGCCCCGATGAGGATACAGACTAGAAATAGACCAGCAACGCGACGCATACTTGCCTCCTTTTTGGATCAGACATCATCTTTGAGCGACATGGGGACGCTATTATGACCTATCCGATTTGACGAGGCAAGACCTGGAATCCTCTGCCGGCTCAACGAATCTGACCACGTGTTTCCCGAGTGGATCTTGCAGGTGAACCGGTTGTCCTGTGCCCTCTACTCCACGTTGACCGGTCCACGCTTCGGCCTCAGCGTCCATCACACCGACGCCGAACGCTGGACGGGAATACCTACGACCCCCATCGCCCATCGGCCGCATGGACGAAGCGCTTGACGAGGCCCGCAACGCGGCGCGACCCTAGTGGATATATATGTTGACTGGAACCGGGTATTCACGCTCGAGCGCTCATGAAGCCACGATGAACCAAGTCCGCATTCCACCAGGCGCCGTGGTACTGCACGCCCGAGGCGGTCGTTCAGCTAGGCACAATGTCGGCGGAGCTTCAGAGCAGCTCGATCTGGCCAGAGGCGACCTCGGCCCACGGGATGATTTCGATGCCGGAAGACAGGCGGCGTCGCTCTCGCGCCGTTGAGACGACCCAGCCCCGGCGCAGGCCGAGGTCCTTCATGCATTGCCGGAGTCCCGCGATGGCGTAACGGTCCACGGCCGCGCCGATTTTAATCTCGATAGGCAGGATGCGCCGTCCTTCGACGATTAATAGGTCAACTTCAGCGCCGGCGTGCGTCCGCCAGAAGAACAGCTCAGGGCGGACCAATTGGCGCACGGCGAGCGCCGCCAGTTCTTCAATCACGAGGCCTTCGAACGAGGCGCCGCGCTTGGGCCATGTCGTCAGCTCTTGGGACCGGCGCAGGCCGGCCAGGAAATGCAGCAGGCCTGTGTCCCTCACATAGAGCTTGGAACTCTTCGTCAAGCGCTTCTGCACGTTGGCATAGTACGGTTGCAGGCGGCGGATCATGTACGCCCCCTCGAGCACGTCCAGGTCGCCTGCGATCGTGTGGGAGGACACGGCCAGGGACCGCGCGAGGTCGGAAACGTTCACGAGGTTGCCGTGGACATGGGTCAGCATCGTCCAAAGTGTGCGGAGTCGTCTCGCCGGGAGCCCGACACCGAGGGCGGGAAGGTCGCGCTCGAGAAAAGTCGAGACATACGCGCTGAACCATTCGTTGCGCGCGCGTGCCTCCCGCAGGGCATGGATTGGTGGAAAGCCGCCCCAGAACCAGCGGTCGGCGGCCCGAGGGGTGCCCGCCAGTTCCGACGCCAGGAACGGCGTGAGTTCCAGCAGCGCCACCCGGCCGGCCAATGTTTCTGAGACCGAGCGCATGAGGGCGGGGCTCGCCGACCCCAGCAGCACAAAGCGGCCTCTGCGCCCCGAGCGATCAATCACGTGGCGCAGGACGGAAAAGACCTCAGGCAGGCGCTGGGCCTCGTCGATGACGACCGCGCGAGGGTGGGCGTCAAAAAACCCTTCCAGATCGTCGGCCAGCGCAGCGAGATCGGCCGGGCGTTCGAGGTCGAGGTGGGTCCAGTCGGGGAGTGCGTGGGCCGCGAGCGTGCTCTTACCGCACTGGCGTGGGCCGACGACAAGCACGGCCGGGAACGACCGGAGGAGGAACCGAAGACGCTCGGCCTGCTGCCGTTTGACGTATCGCATGACTTGTATTTTTGCATAGGTTGTTCAAAAATACAAGGTGTCTAAAATGAGCGGCGGGCGCCTCACGATGTCCAGCGGCTAAGGGCACTGTCGCTGATCCCATGCGGTGCGCACCCGCGCCAGTTCCCGCTGGACCTGTTGCCTGAATGAGTATTCTAAGATTCAACTTAAGAGTTCTCAGGTTCGAAGAAGCGGAAAAGCAACCGTGGACCGACCGATCAGAGAACGTGAGCGGCCTGCGCGGCGCCGAGCAGTTGGTGGATGCAGTCCTTGACCGCTTCGGTGATCAGCACGGTGTCGTTCATGGGCGCTCTGGTCCGGCTGCTGACTGAACGGCACGTGTGGGAGAAGACCGTCGTCCCGCGCGACCGCAGCACATACGCCACCCGGACTTCCATGGTCTGCTCATCGGTTTGGCCCCAATCCAGGTAAAAGCGCTCGATCACGCCGCCCAGCACGCGCTCCGGTTCCTCTCCGACCTGGTATCCGGAGTGCGCCAATTCACGCCGAACCGCCTCCGTGAAAAACTGGCCGACCGGCTCAGACAGCAACAGCTCGCCCGGGGTCTTCGGGTTCGTTTCCACCTGTCGAGGCCGCAGCCGCTGGTGCTGCGCAGGCACGTACTCGAACTGTGCCACCTGCACCCGTCCCTGCCCTTTGAACGGATTGGCCGGCTGGTAGTCAATGGACAGCATTTCCAGGCAGCCGGCCAGACACACCACGAGGAGACCAGTTGCACCCAGGCCCCGGAGCCGGCTCATCAAGAAGGCGCTCCGTGTATCGGCCGTGACGATCCTGGACCTGTTCTTCACTTTGACGGACGCGTTTGCCGCGCGCCTCCCGCTTCGACTGTGAATTTGCGCTGTGGAAGTCTCGGCGAACTCCGCAATTGAGACTTGACATCTGATGCCACGTATTTTAGCGCCATCGCATCATGCCGAGAACCACGGTAGACATCGACAGCCCCGTTCTGAAGGAACTGAAATCCCTCCAGAAAAAGGAGCGACGCTCCCTGGGGCAGCTCATCTCCCAACTCCTTGCGGAAGCTCTAGCCGGACGGAAGACCCCGTCCAAGGCGCAACCTTTCACGTGGATGTCCAAACCTATGCGGGCACTGATCGATCTGGCCGACAAGGAGGCTGTTTACCTCACGCTGTCAAAAAAAAACAATTAGAGCAAATAGCAATTAGCCATTTGCCGCTTGGCTTCGTGGGTCAGAATCCTAACACGCGGCGGCCTTTGAACACAGTTCTTCGCTTTGACGGCATGAACTTCTTTAGACTTCTTTGCGCCGTCACCGTGCGCTAAACCTGTCGTGGCCCTGCGTGTCGTCTTCCGTCTCCGGCGTGGCTTCATCCAAGCGCGCGTCCGCCCTTCCGTCGATCGGTTGCCGGCTTGGCGGCATGTCCCGACATGACTGACGCATCGTGTCCGAAGGCCGCCCTTCGTGGCCTCCAGTGTCGTACAAGTTTGATCTGTCGGTTATCTGGGCCTGTCACGCTTGACGTATCACGCGACACGTAATAGACTAATTCCGGATGATTCGCTCGTTCCGATGCCGGGATACCGAAGCGCTTTTCTCTGACAGGGACGTGCCTCGGTTCCGGGCCTTCGAGCGGATCGCTCGCCGGAAGCTTCTGTATCTCCATCGGGCCCGGTCTCTGCAGGACTTGCGGATCCCACCCGGCAACCGGCTGGAGGCGTTGAAAGGCAGCCGCAAGGGACAACACAGCATCCGGATTAATGACCAATGGCGGATCTGCTTCGTCTGGAGAAATGGTGATGCCAATGAAGTTGAGATCGTTGACTACCATTGAGGTGCACGATGGCCAACAAGAAGTTGCTTGCCCCAATCCATCCCGGTGAGATCCTACTCGAAGAGTTCATGAAGCCCATGGGAATCAGCATCAATCGACTGGCTCGGGACATCGCGGTCCCGCCCGGGCGGATCAGTGCCATCGTGAACAGCACGCGTTCGATTACGGCCGATACTGCCCTGCGATTGAGCAAGTACTTCGGAGTATCCTCTGAACTCTGGCTCGGACTCCAGGCAGAGTATGATCTGAGAGTCGCTCAACGTAGAGTCGGACCGGAGATCGAGAGGCGCGTTCATCGGTACGTGGCATAATAATCCGTCACCGTCTGGCCCCACCCTGACTGGCAACGGGGTCAGATGTGCCCGCGGTCCTCACATCCCTTCGCCGTCACCTGGTCACCGCTGGATACCGGCGGAGAAGACGGCGCAGAGCGTCCGTGTATTGCCGCTTGATCATGTTTGCAGCTTAGAAGTCACACTTCCAATTTGAAACACCTCAGAACCTCGCAGATGTTGTTCAGCTACTGATCCGCGGACCACCCCTGGGTGTTGAGCGTGGTGAGGGTCGAGGGCGATCTACTTCCTGGCGGGCCTCCTTCCCCCGGAATGCTCCCCCTCGACCGGCTCCTGACGCACCCATGCCCCGAGCAGGGTGTAGGCCACCGCGAGCACCACCGGGCCGACGAAGATGCCGACGAGGCCGAAGGCGATCAGGCCGCCGACCACGCCCGCGAAGATCAGCAGCAACGGCAGATCAGCGCCCTTCGTGATGAGGATCGGCCGCACCACGTTGTCCACCGTTCCGACCAGGATTGTCCAGATGAGCAGTGCGGTCGCCCAGCCGGCGGAGCCCTTCCAGTAGAGCCAGACGATCCCGGCCACCAGCACCGGCGCCGGCCCGAGCTGTACCACGCAGAGCAGGAACATGACGGCGGTGAGGATCGCCGCGAACGGCACGCCCGCGACCGCGAGGCCGATGCCGCCGAGGACCGCCTGCCCGATGGCGACGACGACCACGCCGAGCGCCACCCCGCGGATCGCCTGCCCGGCGAGGCGGACGGCGTCCTCCCCCTGCGCCCCCGCGAGCCGCCGTCCGAATCGGCGGACGCCCGCGGCGGCGGTCTCGCCGGCGGCGAAGAGGATCGCGGCGATGATTACCGTGAGCAGGAACTGGGCGGTCATCAGGCCGAAGCTCCCCACCTCCGCCAGGAACCAATGGGCCACGTCCTGCGCATAGGGCGCGATCTTCCGTCCGAGCTCTTCCGGCCCGGAGGCAGCGAGTTCGCGCCAGGCGGATGCGGCTTTCCGGCCGACGAGCGGCACCTGCTGCAACCAGTCGGGGGGCGCAGGCAGTTTGACCGTACCCAGCGACTGCGCCCAGCCGATGATCTCATCGGCGTTGGCGACGATGGTGCCGATCGCCAGCGAGAAGGGAACGACGAACACCAGAAGGAGCGCGATCGTCATCACCGTGACGGCGAGCCAGCGCCGCCCCCACAGCCATCCCTGCACGCGCAGCATGAGCGGCCACGTGGCGACGGCGATCATGGTCGCCCAGATGAGCGCGGGCAGGAAGGGCCGCAAGATCCAGAACGAGGCGGCGATGAGCCCCCCGATGAACAGCACCGCGAGGGTCGTGCGAGGAAGATCGCGTTGGATGGTGGTCATGATCATGGCACCTCCTCCTGTCGTCGTGTGGCCCGACCTGACGACGTCCTGACACTACATTCCCTTGATTCCGTCGGCTCCCTGACCGTGAGACAACCCACGGGCAGGCTTGCCGTCAATGTCTTGGGAGCTGTTCCAAGAGGCGTTCAGGAAAGAGCGGTGTCTGGAACACCCAACGCACTCCGGCTTGCACCGTCCAGTCCAGTCCCAAGAACGTATCCTTTCCCACTACTCCCACGCCGGGCCCGGCAAACACGTTCCAATGGTCATCAAACCGGTGGCCGATCTCGCCCAGCAGGTTCATCGTGGTCTTTCGGTTATTGTTCCAATCGATGTCCCATGTCATCACTGCTGAGGTCCACCATCGGTCGGTCCAGATCGTGTTGACGACCGACTGGACCTGCATAAAGTGGAGGTTGACGCGGCTGGGATCACCTCCGATGGTGTTGAAGTCCTGGACCAGTGTAAAGAACAACGAGCGCGCCCGGGGCAGCGGGATCGCCACCGCGCCTCCCGGCCCCAGGGTGTACTTGCCTGTGCCCAGTTGCTTCTTCGCGGCCGTCGGAAACGAGGCGTCGGTCCCAATGAACAGGGCCACATTCTCGCTGGCATAGAGCCGGCCGCCTGTGCGGATTGTCATGTCGCTGGTTCCGTCCATCGTGGATCCCCTCGGCTGGTTCGGATCGGCCCACACATAGGGCATGTTGACCTGGAAGAGCCAGTTAGGTGTGAGCGGTACGCGGACGGTGGCCGTCGCCGTCTCGGTGCGCAGACCGTTGGTTAAGGCGTTGTGCCCGTAGGTGAGCTGATAGAACCCGACGAGGGCGGTGGGGTCCGTGCCGAAGGCCGCGGCGGCCGCTGAGAGGCGCTTTCGTTCTTCGGCGAGCCGCGCCTGCTCTTCGGGCGTGGCGCCCAGCAGCAGTGATCGAAGCGGGCGGCGCTCACCCTCGGCCGGCTTCTCCTCTGATTCGGCGGCTGCCTTCTCAACGGCGCGCTCTGCCGCGGCCGCCGCGGAGCCTGCCCAGGACACGACCGCCGAGAAGATGGCGAGCAACATGAACACCTCGGCTCTCGCAGCCACGCCCCCGCCCGTTCCCGGCCCAACATGCATGTCGGCCGTCCCCCTCTCCATTCCTCAGGCGGGAGCCTTGGCTGGTCAGAGTTCCTCAATAAAACAGCGCCAGGTCAGCGCCCGGACCCCGGGAGCCACGGCCTGTGTCCGGCTCTCCACTTTCGGCGGCTCGTGCACGAGGAACATGTCTACGGCCGTGCCCTTCGGACGCGTCCGCTTGACCGCCTCGCCCAGCCGGTGCAGGGGCGCGGCCATCGCGGGAGTCACGGTGCGCGTGGCTTTGCACTCCACCAGCGCGAGGGAGCTTCCGCGTCCGGGGATCACGAAATCCACTTCGAGGCCTTGCTCATCGCGGAAGAAGTACAGCTCTCGGCGCCCACCGGCATTCACCTGCGCCTTCACGATCTCGGAGGCGATCAACCCCTCAAATAATGCTCCCGCGAACGGTGACTTGGCCAGTTCCGCTGCTGAATCGATCCCCAGTAAATGACACGCCAGTCCGGAGTCGGCGAGATACACCTTCGGCGATTTGATCAGGCGCTTGCCGAGATTCTCGTAGAACGGCGGGACGATCAGGATTTGGGCGGTCGTCTCCAGCACGCCGAGCCATTGTGTAATCGTCGGCACGCTGACTCCCAGCGGTGCGGCCAGATCGGTCTTGTTCAGCACCTGCCCATGCCGGGTGGCCAGCAGCGCCAGGAACCGCCGAAACGTCGCAAGGTCTTTCACCGCGGTCACGGCCCGGACATCGCGCTCCAGGTAGGTCTGCACATACGAGGCAAACCACAATCGGGCGCCGGCCGGCCGCGCCACCGCTTCGGGATACCCGCCCCGCAGCAGGGTCACCTTCGGGGTTTCCCGCGCCGACAGCGGATAGAGCTGCAGCACCGCCGCCCGCCCCGCCATGGACTCCGATACACCCCCCATCAGCGGCGCCTCTTGCGAGCCCGTGAGCAGCCATTGGCCGGCCCGGCGCGGTCCGCGGTCAATCCGAGTGCGCACATACGCGAACACCTCGGGCACGTGTTGCATCTCGTCAAGGATGGCGGGTGTCTTCACGACGTCCAGAAACCCCTGCGGATCGGCCCGCAGCCGTGCCACGAGGTCGGGATCCTCCAGCAGGAAATAACTGGCCTTCGGAAACAGCCGGCGTAGCAGCCAGGTCTTCCCGGCCCGGCGGGGTCCGGTCAGGACTACCGCAGGAAAGCCCCGCACGGCTTTCCTGATCTGCAGCTCCAGTTCCCGCTTGACGTATCGCATCAATGAGTATTATAAAGTTCAACTTAAGAATTCTCAAGTGCGTTCGGAGGTGGAATATAGAATCCCGATCGCGCGCCGCCGTGTCTTCCAGCGTCCCTCAGAACTTCCTCTCCATGACCGGATACACGCCGGTCAGGCGCGCGATCAGGATGGCCACATACATCACGCCCGTCACACTCTCCAGCATCGCCAGGAAGCGGGACTGGATCACAATGGGAGTAAAGTCGCCGAAACCTGAGGTCGTCAGCACGGAGAAGCTGAAATAGATCAGCTCCCCCATGTCCAGAGCCTTCGGCGTTCCCCCGAACGCATAGGCGCCGGGGTAGAAATACTCCAGTACTCCGTACAGGAGTGCCCACAGTATGGCGATCATCATGTATGCGGCAACGGCGCCGTACAGTTTGTCAGCGGTTATCTTGTCCTGGCGCAGCACGTAGTGCAACAGATGGACGAGGGCGAAGGTGTAGAAGGCGGCGCCAAAGCCCCAGGACAACGCGAAGTACCCCGGCTCGCCCGTCTGCAGCGCCAGGAGCTGGAAGGCAAGCACGGGCAAAGCCAGAAGACACGCAATAACAAACGAGAGCGTAGAGCGCCCGACCGCCGCGACCGCGGTCACCAGAACGAGTATGTTGAAGAGATTCGCTATCACACGGCCCTGGGTGGTCCCGCTCAGGAACGGCACCGCGACCAGCAAGGCGAGCATCGCCACGAACAGGACGAAGCAGCGCTGCTGGAGCATCTGCGCCAAGCGCGGGTGGAGCGTTACGGTTGGCATGACGAATCATCCTCGCCAGTTTACCGGTGAACTTGACCGGCAGCACGCAGCGGACAAGACACGGGGAACAGACCCCCGCCTTAGCTCGCGCCCGGCGAGCGGCCCGCCTGCCGAAGCCATGCGGCGGGCAGGCGGCGGGAGCCAGTCCCCTCCGGCCGCTACTTCACGAGCGGGATGTTAACGGCAAGCTGGAAGTTTATCACCGAACGGATCTTGTGCTCGAGCTGGTAATAGCGCGCCACCTTCTTGGCGGGCAGCGCCTTCTTGAGCTTGGGGAGGTAGGACTGCATGAGCTTGGTCCGGTCGACTTCGATGGCAATGGCTTCGGTGGTGAGCTTGTCCGCGAGGTCGTCCGTCAGGGACTGGTAGTTCGCGCCGTAGTCGTTAATCACCTTGCCCAGGCGCTGGTTAATCTTGTCCAGGTCCTTCTGATAGCTCTCATAGATCGGCCAGAACGCCTTCGCTTCCGACTCGGTGAGTTGCATGTTCTCGGCCACGAGCAGCTTCTTGTCGGCCTTGAGCTTCTCCATCAGGATCTGCATGTTGTCCGCAGGCTGGTCCTGGGCGTAGGCGGGCGTCGCGAAGGCGAAGCCGAGGGCGAGGGCGACAATGACAATGGCTTTCATGGTTCCTCCTGTTTGTGAAGACGCCGGGCGGCGTCGTTAATGCGGTACGAGTCCTGTGCCAGCTCTGATCCTGGTCATGTGTCCCGTGTACTACAGCAGCTTCTTGATGCGCTCGTAGCCCTTCTTGAGCTCATCCACAGCCAGCTCCAAGGCCTTGCCGACCTGTCCGGCGGTGGTCCCCGCCTCTTGCCGGGCGCTATCCAGCTTGGCCTTCACTTGCTCCAGCTTCACCTCCAGCTTGTTCCATTCATCACGCGCATCCGCCTTGGCGAGGTGAAGCTTGAGCTTGATCTCGTCCCGTTGGCGTTTGAGATCGTCAACCAGCTTGGCGAGTTGCTCCTTCGTGTCAGCCATCTTGTGTTCCTCCTTTCACTGCTCGCCCTGTTCAGCTTGTCTCGCACAGTGCCGGAGCGCAGGCGTTCTCTTAGCGTGCGGCAGCCTGCCGGTGTGCTGCGCGTTGCCAATCGCAATAGAGTTGTCGCCCTTCAGGATGCGCGAGGAGCGGTATCCTACTACATTTGGATGATGCGAGGGAATGGTTTTTTGCTCGCCTTGTCCTGAGGTATTGGGTGGATACCTTCAAGGGTGGGATGCAATGTTCAGGCGATCAGCCCATGTGGCCGGCGCGGCCCTTATTTCTTTCGCTGATCGCCGATGAAGGGGAGGGAGCTATCATTCTTGAGGCAAGGCTCACGAACGCCGACCGGCGCTTCGCATCGTTCCTGTGCTTCTCAGCGCGGGGGCGCGTGATCACTACCGCATGACGTCGACTTCATAATTGGCATAACCGAACTCATTGCTGCGCGCCGCCACATACTTGTCGCCCATCTTGTAGACGGTTTCTTCGAACGGTGTGCCCGCGGCCTCCGTGACGATATATCCGTCGCGGATTTCGTACTGCGTTTGGCGACCGTGCGACAACTCGCCCATGCCATCCAGCTCCGGCGTCTTGCGGTCCACCGCGGTAATCAGGCGCCGGCCATCGGTGCCGTAGAGGAATTCGAACCGCTGGCCGGTGACCGTGTTGTGCACCTTGACCGTCCTGCCCACGACCAGCTCTTTTAACTGCGTGTCGTTGAGCGCCACCGCGCCCTGCCGTTTCAGATCGGCCACCGTCACGCCTGGCTTGACGCTCTTCCTCGCCTCTGCCGTCGGGGAGAACCAGATCGGTGAGGACCACGCGCGTTCCTGGATTGTCAATGGAAAGCCGTCCGGAGGGTTCATCCCCAGCGCCTTGGCCTGGATGGTGGTCCACCGCGGGGTCGGAATCTCCAGGACGCGAGCATAGTAAAACGCATCCAGGCTTGCATCGAAGTCCGGGTCCGTCCACACGGTCTTCAGCTCCACCGCACCGATGGTGTTCGTGTACGTGGCCTTCGTGAGGTCCACGGTGCTGCCGATCGGCGGGACCTTGCCGGTAGCCGGATCGGGCGTGCGCTTGCCGGACCAGGCGACGTCGTAAATCTTCTCGAAGGTCTGACCGTTCTTGCTCCAACCCTTGACGATCTGGATGCGGTCGAGGTTGGCGGACGTGGGATCCTTCACAGCCCAGACGACGAATGACGGCGTTTTGGCCTTCGCTGCGGGCAGATCACCGCCCATCGGCACGCCTTTGGCGTAAGCGGCCTTGACCCAAGCCTTCTGCTTCAGCAGGTCCTGACCGAATTCCCAGCCTCCGAACAACCGCAATTGGATGCGCACCCCGCTGGTGGCGTAGGTTTCCTTGCGTTTCATGGCGGCAAAGATCGCCTCGCGCGTATTCTCCTCCGCCCACACGACGCTCAGGCCGGCCGGGCTGATCATGCGGTTGTCGAGGTTCAAGAATTTTTCCGAGCTCAGGCGCTTCTCCGGCGTCGCGTCCATGAGCCCGTGCGGGCCAAAGTAGTTCTGCTGCCGGTAGGGCGTCGCGGAGACATGCGCGTCGGATCCGCTAACGACGCCGAACGTGTAGGGGTTGAAGCCGCGCGCGCTCTGCATCGCGAGGCCGTCACGGTAGGCCTGCCGGATGTAGCTGCCGTATTGCTTCGGCTGTCCGGTTTGACCCAGCAGCAGCCAGGTCAGGACCTCGTAGCCGGCGAACTCGTCGTTCGGGGACAACAGGGGGGTTGTTTCCGACTGGCCCTTGACCTGCTTGAGTTCCGCCAAGGGCTCATTACGCACCCGAGTTTCTGCCCACGCTTTGTCGATCGGCCGGCCTCTGTCGTCCACCTCCGTCGGAAACATCAGGCCGTCGCTCAGGTTCGAGTTGTGCGAGATCGCGAGCAAGTCGTTGCCCGCCCGGCGCTGGTCGTCCATCCAGCTCCAGAGATCCGTGGGATCTGATGATTCGACTGCACTGAATGGCATCTCCGGGACCTTCTTGGAGTCCTTGAAGAAGATGTTGCGGTGCAGATTCCTGCTGTTCGGCGTCGAGGTCCACTCGTATGCGGCAAACGTCGTGAACGTGCCCGGCCGGTAATACTGATCGGCGATCTCAACGGCCTTCTTCCAGACGGTGCCCGCCGTCACAGGGCTCTGCAGTGCATTGATGGGTACATTCTTGACGAGCGTGACTGCAAGGAGCTTGTAGGTAGTCAAGGCATTTTTTTGGCTGCCGAACTTCAGGATCCACGCCAGGACCGGATGGGTCTTGCTGAGCGGCGAATCGGGGTCATTCGCCATGGTGAACGCGCCCAGATATTCCGCGTGCTCGGTCACTGCACCCCAGTCGAGCGGCTGCGTGATTTTCACGTCGAATCCTCCCGGGTGGGGGATGGGCTGGCCCAACGCATA
>JAHRHE010000243.1 GCA_020027965.1 Nitrospirota bacterium
CAACCAGTACGCGCCCGTGCCCACGGCCGCGTCAAACAAGGCCTGCGGCAGCAGGACGGCCCGTGTGACAAAGAAGAGGTCCGCCAGACCTTCCCCCATCCGCGCGGCCATGAGGAAGACCGTGCCGGAGACCACCGACAGGCCCAGCAATGTGGCCAGCATCGCGACCGGTGTCGCATTGGCGAGAAACCTCCCCACGAGGCCCGCGAGGAACCCGATCAACCCTTTGGTCACCAAATTGAGCCCCGGGTCTCCAGCCGAGAAGAGATCCTGGATCAAGCCCAACGCGAACCCCAACAGCATCCCTTCACGCTCCCCGGCAACGAATCCCACGAGACAGACGGCGATCAAGCACAGGTCCGGCCGGATCCCGCCGATGCTCGCATACTGGAGCACCGTCGTCTGAATTGGCACCAGCCCGAGCACCAGCCCCGCATACAGTGCCCGTTTCACCGCTCCCTCTTCTCAGGCTGTTTCGGAAGCAACGACCCGGCGTCCGTGGCGCGCTCATCGAACGGACGCGGAGTGGAGATGACCAGCACCTCCTCGAGCTTCGAGACATCCACCTCAGGGGTAATGTCGGCCGACTGGAAGAGATCGCCCTCCACCCTCTCAATGCTCCTGACCGACCCGATCACCAGCCCCTTCGGGAAGCCGCCGGTGAGACCCGACGTCACCACGGTATCTCCCACCCGCGCGGCGGACAGCAGAGGGATATACTTCATGCGCGCGAGTCCCCGCACGGTTCCCTCGACGATCCCTTCGTCCCTGGTCCGCTGAATCAACCCCGTCACCGCATTATTGGGATCCGTGATCAGGAGCACCACGGCGGTGGACGGGTTGGCTTTCACGACTCGTCCGACCACTCCGGCCTGTGTCATGACGCCCATCTCCGGACGGATGCCGTCACGCTCGCCTCTGTTCAGCACCAGGGCTCGATACCAACTGGTGGCGTCACGACCGATGACCTGCGCGGCGATGGTCTCGGATCCCGTCCCTTCCTTGAATTCCAGCAAGGCGGCCAGGCGCTGGCCGGCCGTCGCGACTTCCCGAAGCTCACTGTTCTGGCCCCGTAAGAACTCGATCTCGCGACGCAGGCGATGGTTTTCGTCGTAGACATGCCGCAAGGCGACATACCCGCCCCACGCCTCCCGAAGGCTTCGATCCAGCGCAGCCAAAGCTCCGAGCGGGAACGCGACGATCTGCGCGAGCGGCTGTCCGAGGTGCTGCAGGAGGCTACGGGTCTGTTTCGGGAGGACCAAGAAGACCGAGACGAGAAGGGCAAACAGGACCAGCACCACCCGCCTTGGTCCGGATGTCGAACGAAGCATTGCCTCCACGTGCGGGATGGGAAGCCTAGCGGGAGCTGCCGTACTGTGACATCACCGAGATCTTGCGCAGAAGGTCCAGTTCGTCGAGGAGCTTGCCGACCCCCAGCACCACCGACGTCAAGGGGTCATCCACTGTGATGATCGGCAGATTGGTCTCCTCTCGAAACCTCGTATCCATGCCTTTCAGCAAGGACCCTCCTCCGGTGAGCACAATGCCACGGTCGATGATATCTCCAGCCAGCTCAGGGGGGGTATTCTCCAGAGCCACTTTGATCGCGTTCACAATCGTGCCGATGGGCTCCTGCAAAGCTTCCCGGATCTCGGCGTCATCCACCATAATCGTACGGGGAATGCCCGAGATCAGATCCCGCCCTTTGATCATCATGGTTTTCTTCTCCTCGAACGGATACGCCGAGCCGATCTCAACTTTGACACGTTCGGCCATGTGCTCTCCGATCAGGAGGTTATACTTCTTCTTGATGTAGTTCATGATCGCGTCATCCATCCGATCGCCCGCCACCTTCACGGACTCGCTGTAGACGATCCCGCCGAGGGAGATGACCGCGATATCGGTCGTGCCGCCGCCCACGTCCACGACCATGTTCCCGGAGGGCTCGGTGATCGGCAGCCCCGCCCCGATCGCCGCGGCCACCGGCTCCTCGATGAGATAGACCTCATGGCCGCCGGCCAGCTCAGCCGAATCCCGAACGGCGCGCTGTTCGACCTGCGTGATCCGTGACGGCACGCCGATGATGATGCGTGGCCTCACGAACATGCTCCGGTTGTGCGCTTTGTTGATGAAATATCTCAGCATGCGCTCGGCCATCTCGAAGTCCGCGATGACTCCCTCTTTCATCGGCCGGATCGCCGTGATGTTCCCGGGGGTGCGGCCGAGCATTTTCTTGGCCTCGGCCCCGACCGCCAGGACTTTTTCGCTCTTCTTCTCAATCGCCACGACGGATGGTTCGTTCAGGACGATCCCTTTCCCGCGAACATAGACCAAGGTGGTCGCGGTTCCCAAATCGATCGCCAGATCGTTCGAGAACCAGCCTACGATGTCACCCGCGAGTCCCACGACATACTCCCTTCTTCAGCCACTGATGGCGGTGACCAGGGCCCGGTGCGTGGTGGATGGACCAGGAGTCAGTCGCGTAGATCGAGCTGTCCCGCATCCAACACCTGCGTATGCGCGATCTCATCCCCCAGCCGGAGGCCCTGCTCATTGCCGATGATCAACAATGCTTCTAAGAGTACGACGGCGGTCGCCAATGCCCACCCGATATAAGGGATCGGAAACAGGAGATAGGCCAGCGCGAGGGGCAAGTTACGGATGATGGACTCCCTGAATCCGGAGACCTCTCGGCTTCGGGGGACCACGGTCTGCAGACCGATCAAGCGCTTGCCGAGACTCTGCCCTCCCGTTAACCCGTCGCCGATCAGCACGTAGGCTAACCCCGCTAACCAGCCCACCGGGGGCACGACCTGACCTGCCGCAGCCACCACGATAAGGTCCACAAATTTCGCGATGAATCGGTTCAGAACACGCGCTTTGGGATGGACCCCTCCGCCCAAAGGGCCTGTTCCCGACCCCTCCTCCGACAAGCCCCTTCCTCGCAGTCAGTCCGG
>JAHRHE010000029.1 GCA_020027965.1 Nitrospirota bacterium
ATGCGATGGGGTTAGGGCCTGAATACATCCTGGTGGAAGGGAAGACGTTCCAGCGACAACAACTGGCGCTCGACAACCACGTCTTCAAGAACTGTACGTTGGATCAGTGCCAGATTTATTACAGCGGGGGCCCTTTTGAACTGATCGACACTCACATCACCAATTCGGAACTCATCTTGAATCAGCCGGCCAAGAACATCTACGCCGCCATCCAGATCTTCAGGATGAAATCCCCAGGTTCCACGATCACTTCGGAGTAGTCATGTTCCCCTGCCGCCCCGTCCCAATCTCCTGAGACTCCACCATCACGACAGCGGGACATTGACGGCCTTCTTGACGATCGGGATCGGCTGGAAGACCGGGTCTTGGGCGCCCTTCGACGATTCGGCTTCAATTCGCTGCAAGAAGGCCTGAGGTCCCGTGACGGCCGCGTAGCTCAGGGCAGCCTCCACGTCGAACGACCGCGTATCCTGCGGCGTTGGAAACGTGAAGGTCTCCACACGGGTCTCCTCGGGCTTCAGCACGGTGTCTTCCAGCACCTTGCTGGCCTGGAAATCGAACACGGTTTTCTGCCCCTTGGCGTCGGCGTAGACCCGTCCGTAGACCCGCTGCTCTCCGTACACCTTGTTGAGATTCTTCCCACGGATCGTCAGATCGAGCACCACACGAGCCCAGCCCGGGTGTGTCGTGGGTAGATTGTGCGGGACAAGGCTCTGGACCGTCACCTTGACGGTCGTCTGAGCTCCCTTCACCTCGGTCACGACCTCCAGCTTGGCGGCTTCCTGCCTCAGCTTGCCAATCCGGCCAGGGAATGAATGATTGGCCACCTTGCGCTTATTCTCCCCGTTGGCGGATTCGCCGACTTGCTCCGGCATATGGCACGTCTGGCACTCCTTGCCGGACTTGATCGCCTGGCTATTCTCCCAATCTCCCAGCAAGTCGTTGGCTTTGCCGAGATTGGCCGCAGCCGGCACGGCGAAATGACAATTCAGACACAGAGCCGATTTCCTGAACAGCTCCAAGTCCATGGAGTCATGCGCCTTGTTCGACACAAAGTCTTTGTACGGGCCGTACAGTGTCTTCCCGGGCGCGTACTTCAGCTTCGGCAGGTGCTTGGTGCGGTCCACCTGCTTGATCAGATGGCATTGCGAACAGGCCACCCCGTCAATCGTGGGATCCCCGGATTGTGCCTGTGCCACGAAGAGCTGGGCCTGATCCTCATATTCATTGATATGAGGCGCATGGCACCGGAAGCAGAGCGCTTTATCCTTGTTCCCGGAAAATGCCAGGTAGGCCTCCAAGGAAGCTCGAAAAGCCGGAGAGTGAATCGACCGGGAAAGAGGAGACGCTTCCCACTCCTCGAAGACACGCTCATGGCAGCGCTTGCACTTATTCGAGTGGGAAAACACCTTCTCGATCGTCCCCGTGGGGGACCCCGAATTCTGGGCCACGCTCATCTGACGCGCACCGCTTCCGGCCACGAAGGCCAGTGCGGTCAGGAGGACGGCAATCAGGATCCCTCTCTCGCTCAGTCGTCTCACGGCTCGGACGTCCCTCCTACTTGCTCGACCCCGTGCTGAATAGACGGCAGGCAACCGGGTCTGGGGAGCTCATAACACCTTGGTCCTGAACGTCAGCACGCGCGGCTGCGCATATTCCTGGATCAGTTTGAGGGCGGTCTCGCGATCCTTGTCGGTCGCCAGGGTCGCCAGATAGCGTTCTTTGAGAGCCGGCTCAGGGTTCGGGATCAGAGCATAGGTCAGCAGCGCCTCCAGGGTGGCAGGCGAGCTTCCGGAGGGCAACGCCAACTTGAAGGGCGCACGCCTGGTGGTGCCTCCCTTGACCAGCGGGTCGGGGATGGGCCCTCGCAGGACTTGATCAAACGGCAGGCCGAACTGCTTCTGCTCAGTGGCCAAGACCTGTCCCTTCGCGTCCTTGACCGAGATGCTGAGGAAGAACTGCTTGAGAACCGGGTCCCCGTCTGGAAAACTGTGCGGGAGGCTCCCGTTTCTGACCAGCACCGTGCCTTCCACGGTGCCGCCCGATTGACTGACTTCGATATCCACACGAGGCATCCACTCGGCCTGGAGGTTCCGATTCTTGAGCATAACGCCGGGAATGACGACTCCTCTGAACCAGTGCCGCCCGATGGAGCGCGTCAGCGATCCTCGCTTGGAGGTCGAACTGCCGGTGGAGGGCTCCATATGGCAGTCCTGGCAAACCGTGCCCTGTAGAATTTCTCCCACCAGATCGCGCCGCGCGACATCCTTGACCTTGTCGAAATGACAGGAGGCACAGTAATTCGCACCCCGGTAGAGATCCGATTGGCTGGAGGGATGCACCAGATTCTCCTCCGGGTTGGCGTAGGGACCGTGCAGCACCTTGCCGGCTTGCACCTTGAAGGTGGGCGGCGCCGATCCGGATGCGGCGACCCCGTTGATCAGATGACACGAGGCGCACCCGATGCCTTCCACCTCGACCTTGCCGGCGAGGACCTGAGCCACGATCTTGTCCGCGTATTGTGGGAAGACGGTCACAGACGGGGCGTGGCAAGACAGGCACCGCATGCGCTGCTCTGCCGTCGGATTGGTCTGGAGCCAGAGGCCCAGGACCGTCTTGAACACGGGCGACTCCAGGGAGGTGCCGTGCAGCAAGGCGGCGTCAACCCGACCGAATGTCTTCAGATCCGGCGTCTGCTCCCGCATCCCCTTCCATTCTTCGTAGTGCCGGTCATGACACTGCTTACAGTCTTCAGAACGAATGAAGATTCGTTCGACCTCGTCCACCCAGCCGCTGGGCGCTTGCGCGTCCGCCTTCTGTGCAGCCGCCCTGCCATCATAGAAGACAGCGGCCCCGATCAGCAGCAGCACGGCCCCGAGGCCTGCCAGCAACTTGGCTCTCACCTTGGCTTGCCCCTCATCGGCTCTCCTTTGCCCCCCAGCATCCTTGACGACCAGACCCGACCCGATCGGTTGCTGGCTTTCGGTCAATCCCGCCTGCAGCCCACGAAATGAAAATTGACCCCCCAGCCGACCGGGTCGCCGGGATCGGCCGGCTCATAGGTGCCCAGAGTGAAATCACATTGCTTCAGCGCACGCTGGAGCGCCTTGCCGAAGTCGATCAAGTTCTTGACCTCGACCTTGTCGATCTCCTTGATGACCGCCCTCACCTTGATCCCGGCGAGTTCGGCGCGCGTGCCGCCGATAACCTCGAACACGACGACCCCTTCGGACCTGGTAAACTTGAGTTCATTCTTGATATCTTCAGTCATGGAACCCACGACGACCCCGAACTCTTCTCCGAGACGAACCGCTTCCGCCTCAGTCATCACTGAGTTCCCTTCGGCGCCAAGGAGCACCGGCGGCTGGGTACCACACCAGCCCCAGATGATCACGCACATGAAAAAAGCCCTACCCGCGGGGAGGGCTTTCAATCCCTCGCGCATGTTGGGATCTTTTTCCCGGGCCTCCTTCTCGCGCAAAACCCCCGTTCGCGCCGGCCGACGGGGAATCAGGCGGCCTCGAGGTCCCCTCACAACTTGACCACGGGGTCGATGGATAACTGAAACCAGGGAGCCACCGCCTTCTGCCCGTTGCGTTCCTTGTTCTCGCCGTTCCACACCGCGAAGGCGATCGCCTGCAGGCGACCGGGCTCCAGCCTGGCCTCATTCTCGGGGTCCGTGCTCGCCAGCGGCCGTCGCATGACCACGCTCCAGACGCCGTCTTTCCAAGTGGCCTTACCCTGGATTCGACCCTGCGCCTGCTTGGTGGTGAGCGTGCTGAAGCCGCCCCCGACCAGATCCTCGACGGACGAGGCGCGGCGTGGGATCACCTCAAACCGACGGACTTCCCCGCCCTCCGGTTTCTTTTCAGCCGATCTGGCCGCTCTGCGGTCGATGTCGCTCTGCCAATCCGCCTTCCAGTGCCAGATGTTGATGTAGTGGTCCAGTTGCCCCATGCAGAAGAACGCGGGGGCATCCCCCAGCGGCAACCCGATCGCCAGGCCGTCCCGGAACGTGCCGGGCGTCAGCCGATCGTTCCGCGTGTTATCCTGCCATTCCAGCAGGAACGCAATCTCGGTGCCGTTGTGGATGGAGCGCACGATTAACGCCCGGGCGCTCGGCTCCGGCCAGACGGGACGGGTAATGACCTGCCCGCTGAGCGGCAAGGTCATCGGCGGGATCTTCTGCCACGCGGGATCTTCCGGAGTCGCCGGGATCTCACCGGCCAGCAGGTGGGAGCGGATGAACATGCCCTCCGAGCTGACGACCGGGATGCCCCACCAGCCCAGCACCGACGCGCCGGCCAACAGGCTCAGGAGGAACGAGAGAAACGACTGAGACCGGGTACCCATCGTCTTCAATCGCGCCATGCCGACGCCCCATGATCACGCTGCTGAACATCTCTGAGACCGACCGCCGCGCGCGCCGGCAGTCGGTGCGCGAGCCTACCCGGTCACGGGCCTCACCACAACTTGACCCGTCTGATCTTGTTCTCGCCGCGTTCGCAGATGTACAGCATGCCCTGGGAATGGGAATCGAGGGCAAGCCCGACCGGAGAATTCACCACCGCCTCCACGGCCAGCAGACCGTCGCCGTGCTTGATCATCCCGGCGGCTTCCTTATGGACAAACCTGGCCATGCCGCAGCCACCCATGTTCTTGTCTTCGTACCCGCTGTCTCCGTTGCCGGCAACGGTCGTGATGATCCCGGTCTTGGCATCAACCTTCCGCACGCGATGATTCATCGTGTCCGAAACATACAGATTGTCCCAGGGATCGAAGACCACCGCCTCAGGCGCATGCAGCATGGACTTGACCGCCGGCTTGTCGTCTCCATCGAATCCGTAGCGGCACACCCCTGCCGCAGTGGAGATGATCCCCGTCTGCCGATCGATCTTGCGAACACGGTTGCTGCCCTTGTCCACGACCACAATGTCCCCGCGGCTATCCACGGCGATCCCGACCAGGTCGTAGAGCCTTGCCTCTAACGCCGGACGCCCATCATCCAGGTAGAGGGACAAGTCCAGACCGTCCGAGCATTCAGGCCTCAGCCACCCGTGGTCGTCGCTGAAGTCGATGCCGATGGAATCCCCCGACAGGACGACGAGATTTCTTGCCACCAGGGGTTGCTCGCGCGCATCATCCTCGGAGGACCACGCTCCCCCGATGGTCGTGACCAGGCCCGTACGGGGATCATACTGACGAATTCGGTGGGCCTGCGTATCGGCAACGAACAGCACGCCGCTGGCATCGAAGACGATGGCGGCAGGCCAGGTCAGGTTGACCTCCAAGGCCGGCCCGTCGCCATTGAAGCCAAACTGGCCCGTTCCGACCACCGTGGTGATGATGCCGGTCTCGTGATCGACCTTGCGAATCCGGTTGCTTCCCGAGTCACAGATATAGAGATCATTGCGGGAGTCAAAGGCCAGCCCAAGCGGGAGATACAGACCCGCCTCGCCGCAGGGACCCGAATCCCCGCTATAGCAGGTCTCTCCAATCCCGGCGAAATTGCGGAGGGTACCCTCGTGCAGATCCACGCGGCGCACACGATCCGAACCCGATTCCGCGATATACAGATACCGTTCCTCCTTGTCCAAGGCGACGTGATGCGGAAGGGGGATTCCCGCCTTCACCGCAAGCTTGCCGTCACCGGTGCTTCGGGCCTTCCCGTTCCCGGCGAAGGTCTCAATGTAGCCCGTCTCGAGTTGAACGTCCGTTCCCATCAGATGTTCTCCCCATGCGCGACCGGAGGCTCCCCGTCATCCCCGGCGGCCTCCTTCAGTACCGTACGAGCGCCGTCTCAGGCTTTCGAAGCCGGCGGGACCGCCGCAGCCCCCTGTTCCGCCGCCGCCACTTCAGCCACCGGAGCAGGGCCCGAGACCTGGCCGGCCACCTGCCCCGTCTGAGCCGGTGCACTGCCTCCCCCCTGAGCCTGGTTCAGCGCCTGCGCCTCGGCCTCGATCGCGTCCGCCTCATGCACAGATTTCTTGAACCCCTTGATGGCTTTGCCGAGTCCTTCCCCGAGCTGGGGAAGCTTGCCCGCACCGAAGATAATCAGGACGATAACCAAAATCAGGATCAGCTCGGTGAATCCGATGCTCCCAAACATAGTGGTCCATGCTCCTTGGTAGGATCAGACCTATGTCTTTCCGGTCTCCTTCGCACGCTTCGCGAAGCGGTCCTTCAGCTTTTGTCTGGTCTTTTCCGCCTGCTCAAACATTTTACACTTGTCGTAGGTACTGATCAGGTTGTAATACACCAGCGGTTCATCCGGATTATGCTCGACCGCATCTTCCATGACCTTGATCGCCAGGTCCACCTTCCTGTGGTTCATGGCGAGCTCCATCAACTTAAAGCTGGCCTCTAGGTGCTTGGGGTCCAACTCGAGCGTGCGAAGATAGCACTGCAACGCCATATCAATCGTGTTGTAATCGGACACCTGCGGGTTGTCCAGCTCCACGTACACCCCGGCAAGGTTGTACCAGGCGACCGGGTCTTCTGGGGTAATCTCCACGAGCCGTTCGAAGGAGGTCTTGGCTTCCATGAACTGCCGCCTGTTCGAATAGACCCGCCCCAGGTTGAACAACGACAGCACGTCGTGCGGATTGATCTCGATGGCCTTCTTGAATTGGGCCTCGGCTTCGTCCACCATGTCCTTGGTGGCATAAATCGTCCCGAGATTGGAGTAATACATGGCGAGCGAGCGATTCATCTCAGCTCGGATGCTCTCGGCCATCTCGATAGCTTTCTTGACCTCGGCCAGCGCGTCGTCAAGGCGGCCCCTGCTGAAGTACAGTTCTCCCAAGCGGCAGCGTGCCTGGAAGTCATCCGGCTCCGCAGCCAGGAGCTGTTCAAGCTCGGTGATTTCCTGTTCCGGCGGCAAGGACAGGTCAGGCTGCACGACCGCCGCCTCCCCCGACTCGGTTGGCTTGGTCACGTCCTGATCAGCCATTGCAGGCACCTACCTCTGCCGTGATGCCCTCCATCCCAAGACCGGCGTGGCGCTCTGCGTCGAGTGGGACCGCTCCGAGAGGGACCGTGACCGGCGCCCTCACCCGCCGCTTGTCGAGGTTCAGGAGCAGCAAGCCCAACACGACCATGAGCGTGAGATGGGAGAGCTGCAGCGCATACCCGGCTATGAACATGAGTCCCAGTCCGAAGCCGGCCAAACGGCCGACCGTCACGAGCTTGATGACGGTGTACGCCCAGCACAGCAGACCGGTCACGTAGAATGCAAAGGGCAGGTAGAACGTGTAGCCCATGCCCATTTGGAAAATCCATCCGATGCCCTCCCCCGCTTTCCGTACGCTTTCCGCCAGAGCCCGGTCATAGAGGCTGAGCACATAGTCCATGAACAGCAACGCCAGGAACGCGCTCAGGCCGGCCAGCGCGAACCATGCGGCGCGCCGACGCTGCCGCTTGTTGTGCGTCCACAGCGGCGTGCTACCATACGCCCAGAACACCAGCACGCTGGCCAGCACCATGAACGCTTCTCCGGCCCGATTCACCTCGTGCACCAGCGGCGGCGCCACGGCCAGTCCCAGCAGGCCGTAGGTGGTCGATACGATCTGGTAGTAGAGCCATCCGGCCACGCCGAGCGTGAAGCACACCACCATGGCACGTTGCGCCGCCGTGTGGGGGACGACCATGTACTCGGTGACGGCGATCAGCAGCACCACCACAAACACCACATTGTAGACGACCGCTCCCAGCATGACGGGCGGGAAGAACAGGAAGGCAACGGTCAGGGCCAGGAGCAGGGCAACGGATGGCACGAGCAGCGCGTCGAAACGGGCGCCTCCTCGAGCGCGCACTTTGGTGAACAGCAGGATCGCGAGAGCCAGAAACACCAGCAGGGAGACAAAGTTCAACAGGGTGAGTCCGATCGACGAGAGGGCCTTGAAGGTGACCCGCACCCACTCATGTTTCTCGGCCACCTTGCCCAGGTGCATGCCCAGACGCGAGATAAGGCGATAGAGGATGAGTTCGAGGAACCCGGCGACTAACAAGGCCTTGACGGTGTATTCGAAGAGCAGTCCCTGCTCTTCGACCCGTCCACCGCCTTTCTCGACGACTTCTGCGCCTGACATGGGCCTGGGTTGCCTCTTTTCGCATGTGCTGCGCGCTGCGAGGTGGGATTATATCCACCCCAATCCGACACAGTCAACGCAGCGCGACCGCGGTGCGCTCCGGTCTGAGACGAGAACCGCTCGGACCAGGAACCAGTCAAGATCCGGCAGGTTGCGGAACCGTCTGGGCCCGCGCTTTCTCCCGAGCGATATACAATAACCCGTCCGCCATCGAGTAATTGAACGGCAACTCGCACACGACTTCGCTGATTTTACTGTAGATGTGCTGATAGACTTTCTCAGCCTGCTCCGGCGTCATCCCCTCCCGGACCTCATAGAAAAACCCCAGGCTCAGATCCTCGGACGCCGGTCTCATGATACGTTGAATCCCATAGCTGCCCGGATCGCTCATGATCGGCGCTTCTTTCTCAAGGTCGAACAGACACGGCTGACAGGAAAAGCCGTAGGACGAATTCAGACGCGTGTGATCGACGATGAAATGCATCGTCTCGAGCGCCTCCTCTTCCGTCTCGGTCGGGAATCCCGCGATGATGTAGCAGTGGACGGCAACCCCCAGATCCAGGCAATCGTCAGCGACCCGCCGGACGCTGGCCTGCGTGATCCCCTTCTTCATGAAGTCCATGACGCGCTGGTTGAACGACTCAAGCCCAAACACGATCTTGAGGCAGCCGGCATCCCTCATCTGCGTCAGGAGGTCTCGAGACAGATTCTTCTCGAACCGCATCTCGGCCGTCCATTGGACCTGAAGGTGTCGATCGAGAATCTGCTGGCAGAGTCGCTTGGTCGGAGAGAGGGCCAGGCATTCATCCGTAAAGAAGAAATACGGGGTCCGGTACTTGTCCGCCAGCATCTGAAGCTCATCCGCCGTCTTGCCCGGGTCCTTTTGCCTGAAGTTCTGATGGTCAAGCGTGAGGGCGCAGAACGCGCAGTCCTTGTAGTAGCAGCCACGGGAGAATTGGACCGGCAAGACGGTTTCCGGAGCCAAATACTGCCCGAGCGGGAACCCATCGTAGCTCGGAGCCGGGATGTCATTGATATTCTCAGAATAGAACGGCTGGTTGACCGCGATCTTTCCGTTCTGGCGGTAAATCAGGTTGGGCACCTTGCCGAAGTCGCGCTTCCCCTCCAGCTGGCGGATGAGCTCCAGCAGCGCCGTCTCCCCTTCAAAGACCACAAAGTCGTCCGTCAACTCGAACAGGCTGGGGCAGCGGCGCACGTTATCCACCAGACGGGTAAAGATGCTCCCGCCGATCGTGAGGTGGATGTCAGGGGCGGTTTCTTTGATCAGACGGCAGAGCGTGAGCCCTGGAATGATCTGGGACGTAGCCGTAATAGAGACCCCGATCATCTCGGGCCGATCGTCCAGGATGGATAACAAGAAGTGTTCCTTGAACAGTGCCAGGTACGGGTTCTGCTCCTCATCACGGATGGCTCGCAGAATGTCCTTGGAGGAGTAAATGGAGTAGGAGCTGAACTGGTTATCCACCACGGTTATGCGGGTGGGGAAATACAGCGTCGAGACCACCTCGAGCCATTTATCGATCAGGAACAGGCATTCCCGGTACCGGTCCAGATCATAGAATTCTTCCCCGCGCAGGGAGGCCTTGGCCGGCTCGATCTCGTCGATCAGGTGCGGAAACCGCTCCAGCGCTTCCAGCAGGCGCATGTAATGCTCATCGCTGGAGGGGCCGGTCTCGCCGCTTCGTTCCCGCTCAAGCGCCTTGCTTTTATCCACGAGACGAGCATATAGCTCTTCGCCGTACGAGCGGGTGAGAATAAGGTCCAGCAGCTCGATGCCCAGGTCCCGCTGGCTGACATGCTGGACGCCGGCCTGAGCGAGAAATCCGGTCAGGGAAGGCAGACTCAGATAGGGCTGTGAAGGATGCCAGGTTGGTGGAAAGAGGAGCGAGACTTTCATCGTCACACCTTGAGGGCTCGTGGCTCTCCTGACTGCCCCAGTTGGACCCTCACCGTCACCTGCCTGGTCCTTGAGCCTTTATACACCCTGCTCTCTTCCATTTGCAACCTTGTCCCTGAGCGATTTCATCTTGTTTTCCAATTGGTTCTCCGTATCGACCAGGTCGGCGGTTCGGCTGCTTTCTTTCCGGCCGGTGGGCATAGAAAAGCCCCGAGCCAGGATGACCGTCTCGAACGACGGCTGACTCGGGGCTCTTCGTCAGACCCCTGACTCCCAGAAGGCCAGGCCCATTCCGTGAACGACGGTCGCCGTTCAGCGAGACATTGCCTCAGGGAAGCTTCAAGGTGAACCAGGTCGAGATCCCCTTCATGCCATTCCGCTCGACGTTGGTCCCATCCCAGACCGCGAAGGCGACCGGAACCGTCGCGCCCGCCTTGAACTGGACATCGTTCGGGTCGCTCGTGGACAGGGTGCGCTTCACGACGATGCGCCAGGTCGGACCCGTGCAGCACCCGCCTTTGATGGAACCGGCTGGCTCCCACAGGCCGTTGCCGATCACATCCTGGTGGGCCTGGGTCGTCAGCGTGCTGAACCCGTTCGCGTTGAGGTCTTCCACGGAGCTGATCCGCAACGTCGGGTCAGACAGGATGTTGCCGGACCAGATGCCGGGGTTGAAGGGCCCAAGGCTCCGGCCGATCCGGTCGGGATATGTGACGCCGCCGGCAGGCTCTTCAAAGTAATAGTCCCAGAAGATCCCCGGATACTGATCGTCCACATCCCAGATCCCGGCACTGTCCTTCCCGATGTCCTTCTGCCATTCCGCATTCCACCGCCAGATGTTCACGGTGCCTCCGGACTGCCCCATGCACTGGAACGGTGGAGCACCTGACGTGGTGACGGGGAATTGGAGCGCTGCCTGATCGCGGAAGTCCTGCGGTCCGATGACCGTATTGTTGAGCGTCTGATCGGACCAGTCCAACCGGAACCCGATCTCCTTGCCGTTCGTGACCACCTTCACAAAGACGGCCTTCACGGAGATATTCGGGTGCATCGGCGTGGTGATCGTTTGCCCGCTCAGCGGCACCACGACCCCGGGGACTCCCTCCCAGATCGGATTCGCGCCGTCCATCGGAATCGGCCCCTTGATCGCCTTGACCGGGATGGTCACCGGCTGGCTGACCGCGAGGGGCACCTGCGCGATCGTCAGCAGGACGCCGACGGCCAGTGCAGCGAGTAGAATGCCAAACACCAGGCTTTTGTTACGTGTCTGCACCACTCTCATATAATTATGCCCTCCTCTCCTCATAGTAAGAAGACTCTTCCACATGACTCCCGACGACAAACTCTTGTGTGGACCAGCATGAACGAACGAAAACACGGATCGATCTGAGCGCTGACCGGCTACGCCTTGCCGACCGGCCCACCGCCCTCGCTGCTCTTCTCCTTATCCAGGAATGAGTCGGCCCCGACTTCATTCAGGAGCATGTTCAGCTCGTTTCCTTGGTCTTGTGCGCCGCACTCGTAGGACTGCCCTTCCGGCGCGATGAAGGTCGCCGGACGGTAGTCGGTTTCTGAGTAGGGCTCGGGGTTGACAATCAGATGGGCGGCGTCCCAGTCCATCCAATCGGAGGTGAAATCGGCCATGTGACGGAAGAACCCCGTATCCGCCTTCTTGACCAGCATCCTGGCGAAGAGGGGCACCCAGCGACCGATGTGCTCATTGACGAATTTTTTCTGGGCATCAACCACGATCTGGGTCTTCTCAGCGCCGTCGTGGCAGCGGGCGTAGGACTCCTTGTAGGCCAGGAAATGCATGAATTCCAACTCGACGCTGAGATGATCCATGCGTTCGTGAATATCCTGCGAGAGCTCGACGCCGAAGGCTTTGTAGAATCCGGCAATATCGCCCATGACGTGGGCCTGACCGAAGACGTGGTCGTTTCCGAAGAGGGTCTCGTAGGGGGGGCAATCCAGGGTGATCACGTTGCTGAACACCCGCCGGTGCTCAGCCTGCAGGTCGCTCAACTGCCAATTCACGCATTCCGTGGAGACCCAGCGCTCGATCTGAGCCAGGTGCTTGGTCAGGGCCGCCAGTTTGGCTTTGGCTCGCTCGCCGCCAACCCCGTCGAGGGCTTGGCTCAGACTTGCGATCGCCGACCGCGCATCCTCGACGAACTCTCCGCTCTGGAGGTAGTCCAGGAATTCGTCATCCTCGGGATACAACATGCTCCAGGAGATCAGGAGGTAGAGCTTGCTTCGTCCTAAGGCGCGTTCAACGGCGGGGCTATCTTTGAGACCGCCTGCACTCGGCGTCAGCGTGCCAGGGTCCGGCATCCTCCGCTCACTCTCCTTCGTACTCATCGACGACCCTCCGTGAGGCCGAGTCAGAAGGGCAGGCTACAGCGCACGGTCGCTGCAAGTCTGCGTATGATAGGGGAAAGCAGACTTCGAAGTCAAGGGTGAACTGCGCCCTCCGTCAAGTCGCTGATTTTCCGGGCTGAAGTGACCCGCCTGAGGGCACCCAGGGTCATGGCTGGCTCACCGATCCGCGACCCGCGTCAGGGTCCTGCCCCTTGGCAACCAGGAGCCGCGCGGGCACCACGCGGATGGCAATGGTGTCATTCACGGTCTTGCAGGTCTGCTCACAGATGCCGCACCCCACACAACGCTCATCGGTCACCACCAGACGGAACGTCTCAAAATCCATCGCCAGCGCGCTCGTGGGGCACCGAGACACGCAGGCATGGCAGCCCTGCCCCGCGGTGCAGTCGCGGTGCGACACGACCGCAAGGCCCATCCTGACCTCCGCAGGGCCGCCGACCGGCAGCAGCGCGTCCGTCCCGCAGGCGGCAATACAGGGAAAATCGTCGCAGAGATAACAGGGCACTTCATCCGGGTAGATCACAGGAAGGCCGTTCTGTCGATCCAGCGTGATGCTCCCGTAGGGACAGGCCTTCACGCAATCACCACACCGGGTACACCGTTCCAGAAAGAGCGGCTCCGCCACCGCGCCGGGCGGTCTCAGCCAATCGGTCCGGGGCACCGGCGCGGCCTTCTCGGATGGGGCATCCCGATGCTTCACGAACTCATGGGCGGCGCGCGCGAACGACCACACCGAGTCCTTCAGGAAGCGACGTCGCCCGTCCTGGGAGTCCTTGGCCATAATCCTTGCCCGGCTACATCACGCCATCCGCTCGGAGTTTATACACCTCGACGCAACGGTCGCAGGCGCCGAACTCCGTATCCCATCCAGGATGGTTCTCACGGATAAAGTCCAGTACGTGCTTCTCCAGTCTCGTGTCCAAGTCCTCAATCCAGTTATACGTCGGAAAGCGGCAGAGCGGGCACGGGAAGCCCGGCATCAGCATGACCTTGTTCTGGGTTTCCGGAACCTCCCCTCCCTCCACATCCAGAGCCCTGTCCAACACCCGGATGGTGTCCGTGGCCATCTCGATCAGCTCGGAATGGGCGAACAGGTCCGTCTGCCACAACCCTTCAAAAACCGCCTTGAGCTGAGCGGGCGGAATCTTTCGGTACCAGGACCGAAATTCCTTGAACCGGTCTTCCCGGCTCAGCATCGGTTCCTTTCCGGCACGGATGAGCCGGCTGTCGATGTTCAGGCACCAGAGCACCCGATAGCGATGCAGGATGAGCGTTTCCTCGCCGGGATTCTGCCCCACTTTGGTATCAGGGTCATAATTGAACACGTCATCCATCATATCGGCGATGTGGGTGAGCTCGTGACGGCAGTAGCGGGGTAACGCCGGGTCGTAGAAGCGGCGGGGAATCAGCTTGATCCCGACTCCTCTGAGGCCTTGTTCCTCGAACTGCTTGGCCAGATCCTGCTCCACCGACCCCCATTTCCTGAGAATGTCGACGCCTTCCTGATCCTCCTTGAGCACCCCCTTGATCAGGACGATCCCGACCTTTTCCTTGAGCGTGGGGAACTCATTGAACGCATCCCGCATGATATCCGAAAATCCCCAGATGCCGAAGAGGTACTGATAGAGCTTCTTGAACTCCGCCTCTCGATGATCGAGCGAAAACTTCTCATAAATCGGGTTGGCCAGCTCGTGGAATTCCTTATAGTAGGTCGGGTCACCCTCGCGCTCGGTCTTCTCGACAAAGGAGTCGATCACTTCCTGTAGCAACGCGGGCTGAAACCTGATGTCCATGTAGGCGTCGCTCCTGCTTCCCCGTGGAAGGGACCGAATCACTGGGGATGTTGGCCGTCGAGTGGATGCAACGGATCGGCGCGGCGGACGGCGACTTGACTTGCTTCCCGGGCTTCTTTTATATGTTGAGAACCGATCCTGTGCGAAGTGTTGTATTATAGGCACGGCACGGTTGTTTTGCAATGCCGGCAAAGGCCCATCCGAACGCTCGGTTCGGTAAGACCTGAGGATTCTGAGGAGGACACGCCCGATGGCTGATGCGACCCAGGCTCACACCCCGATGGGGATGCAGCCGGCGGTGAGTCCAGGACAGGGCGCACGCTCCGGGCTGGACCTGCTCGACTACTGGCGGGGCGGCACCAGGGAAATCAAGACATTCCGAGGCCACACCCATGGCGTCTGGACCGTGGCCTTCGCACCGGACGGACTCACCCTGGCCAGCGGGGGGGTCGATCGCCTGGTCCGTATCTGGGACATCGAGTCACAGCGTCTGCTCCGCTCCCTCAGAGGGCACACGCACGACATTCGGAGGGTCCTCTTCACGCCCGACGGGCAGACCCTCGTCAGCGGGAGTGAGGATCGGACGATTCGTCTGTGGAATCCCAAGACCGGCGAGCCGACGAAGCTGTTGTTCAGTCGCTATGATCATAATGTCTGCAGCCTCTCGTTGTCGTCGGACGGGCTCATGCTGGCGCGCGGGAGCCATAACAAAGACATCAAGATCTGGGAGGTCACCACCGGCACCGAATTGATGACGCTGCTCGGGAAGGATCAGTATGATCACCATTGGTGGCCATGCGTCGCCTTCAGCCCCGACGGTCTCCACCTCGCAAGCGGGAGCGACATCGGAAAGATCAAGCTCTGGGAAGTCCTGCCCAGCGGCGAGGAGAAGGTCCTCCACGACGGGCACTGGCGGCAGACGATCGACGAAGACGACACCGAACAGCGTGGGTTTTACGTGGAGGACGGCGCGGGTGCCTTTCAGAAGCCCATGGAGTTCTGGGTTGGAGCCATGGCGTTCACGCCCGACGGCAAGATCCTCGTGACGGGCAGCCGTGATACGACGGTCAAGCTCTTCGAGATGCCCGCGCTCAAGGAGATCCGGACGTTGAAGGGACATGCCGAATGGGTGCGGTCCCTGGCAGTGTCACCGGACGGCAAGGTCCTGGTCAGCGGCAGTGACGACCAGACGATCAAGCTGTGGGACCTCGCCACCGGGCGTCATTTCAGAACCCTGAAAGGCCACTCGGGCGGGGTCCGTGGCATCGCGTTCTCCCCGGATGGGCGTCGACTCGCGAGCGCCTCGTGGGATCGGACCGTCAAGATCTGGGAAGGAGGAACGGAGCCTCCGCAGGAGGGCTAATGCCGTTCCAACTAGTCCGGACTAGGATACGACTTCGATGTCGATGAGGGCGCGGGCTACGCTCCGTCGTCACCATTGGCGAGACAAGTTGGAACGGCACTAGCCGGTTGCCGAGTCAGTCCTCCCGTTGTCTGACAGCTAGCCCTCGTCGTGTTCGGTTCGCCCCGACGAAACACCCAACCGCTTGCACTTCTCCCAGA
Source organism: Nitrospirota bacterium (assembly GCA_020027965.1). Classification (GTDB taxonomy): domain Bacteria; phylum Nitrospirota; class Nitrospiria; order Nitrospirales; family Nitrospiraceae; genus JAHRHE01. The sequence continues at coordinate 15,747 of JAHRHE010000029.1, forward strand.
GCGCTTTCCGCGACATTCCCAGGATCCTCGAGGCCTCGGTCCGATTACCGTGGACCCTTCCCAGGACGGACTGGATGAACTGTCGCTCGAACTGGTCCCGCGCAGCAGCGAGCGAGGAGCTCGCCTCCCCTCGATCGCGCTTCCCGGTGAGCCCTTCACTGCAAAACCCGCAGGCCTCCTGGGGAGCTCCGCCAAGATAGGGGCACGCACTGAACCCGCAGAGCTGCCAGACCTGCACCTCCTCCTGCTGGCGACCGAGCGCCACCGCGCGTTCAACCATGTTCTCAAGCTCCCGCACATTGCCGGGAAATGAGTAGCGGAACAGCAGCTCTTGGGCGCCGTGCGAGAAACCCTTCAGCGTCTTATTCATGCGTGCGGCGCGCGTCTGCAGCACATGCTCGGCGATCACCAGGATGTCTTCCCGTCGTTCGCGGAGCGGCGGCAGTCGCACGGGAACCACGTTGAGCCGGTAGAAGAGATCCTCTCGAAACCGTCCTTGCTGCACCTCTTTCTTCAGATCCTTCTGGGTCGCGCACACCAGGCGGACATCCACCTCGATGGTCTCGGTTCCACCGACACGTTCGAATTGACGCTCCTGCAGCACCCGGAGCAGTTTCACCTGGACGATCGGGCTGATTTCCCCGATCTCGTCCAGAAACAACGTCCCTCGGTGGGCCAGTTCGAAGCGGCCCCGCTTCTGCCGGAGGGCTCCGGTGAACGCCCCCTTCTCATGACCGAACAACTCGGCCTCCAGCAAGCTTTCCGGGAGGGCGGCGCAACTCACCTTGATCAACGCCTCGTCTCGACGCGGGCTGTTCCGGTGAATGGCATTGGCGACGAGCTCCTTGCCGGTCCCGCTTTCGCCCAGAATCAGCACCGTGGAATCTGTGGCAGCCACCAGCTTGATCTTCTCCAACACTTCGCGCATGCGGTCATTCTTCCCGAGAATCCCCTGAAAGCTGAACTTATCCTCCAGTTCTTCCCGTAGCAGAAGGTTTTCTTGCCGCAGCGCCAGCACTCTGGCCACCCGGTCAACAATCAGCAGGAGTTCGTCCATCGAGAAGGGTTTCGTGACGTAGTCATAGGCGCCCCGTTTCATCGCTTCCACGGCAGTGTCCACCGATCCGTGCGCGGTGATCATGATCACCTCCGTGCGAGGCGACCGTTGCTTACACAGATGGAGGATCTCCAGGCCGTCCATCCCCGGGAGCCGAAGGTCGGTGATGAGCATGTCGATCGCGTTGGTGTTGAGGATCTGGAGCCCTTCCTGGCCCGTGGCGGCTGCTCGAACGTCATAACCCACTGCCTTGAGCGCATCCACCATGGAGAGACGGATGAGGGGCTCGTCGTCGATGATCAAGGTCGTGGGCGCCTTCACGAAGTCCTCCCGACCACCATTCGCTCGCGCGACAGCGGCAAGCAGACGGTAAAGACCGTGCCTTTCCCGACTTCGCTTTCCACCAGGATGTGGCCGCCATGCCGCTCGATGATCCCCAGCGAGACGGACAGCCCCAGCCCGGTCCCCTCTCCGGTCCCCTTGGTCGTGAAGAACGGATCAAAAATGCGCGGGAGGACGCTCGGCGGAATGCCGCAGCCGGTGTCCTTGATCTCCACCGCGCAGATCTCTCCAGCGACCCGCGTGGAGATCGTGATCGTGCCTCCGCCGCGGATCGCCTGCACCGCGTTCAGGATGAGATTCATCAAGACTTGCTCGATCATATGCTGGTCCATCATGAGTGGCGGCAGGTCCGGTTGGAGCTGGGCTTCCAGCTGGATGCTGTTCGCCAGGAACGCATGATTGGTCAGCACCAGCACGCGTTCAATGACGGCGTTCAGATCGGTGGAAGAGAGTTCAGGCTCGTGTTGCTGGGAAAAGTCCAAGAGCTGGCGTACGATCTTCTGGACCCGCCGCAGACCATCCTCCATGGAGACCAGGTATTCCTGTTGCCGGTCTGGTGACAAGGTCCCTTTCCGGAAGTTATACAGGCAATTCAGGATGCCGCCCAGCGGGTTGTTGATCTCGTGCGCCACGCCTGCCGCGAGTTTCCCGACGGACGCCAATTTCTCGGAGTTCCGGATCTGGTGCTCCAACTTCTTGGTCTCCGTATTATCCCTGGCAATGCCCAGGACCCCCAGGATGCGTCCCTCCGTGTCCCGGAGCGGAGAGACGCTGACGGTCACGGACCTCGTGTGCCCCGTCCGCGTGACAACCTCAACCTCGTAGACCTGTTTGGCCCCCATGTCGAGCGTGCTCTTCAACCGACGTCCGCGGTGTCGCTTGGACAGCAAGGCCAAATAGGGCCGACCGAGGAGATCCTCCTTGCGATAGCCCCAGGCTTCCACCTTGCTGTTCACATAGGTGAAGCGTTGCTCGGTATCCAGCGTGTAGATGACGTCGTTGGCGTTCTCGAGCAGGTTCTCGAGGTAGTTCTTGGTCTCCTCGATCTCGCGTGTCCGTTGTCGGACCTTAATCTCCAGCTCCTCGCTGTATTCCTGGAGCTGCTGCTCCAGGCGCTTCCGTTCCGTAATATCACGCAACTGCACCATGACCGAGGGGGCCGGCCCGTCCTGCACTCGGATGAGATCCATCTCGACGGGCGTCGTCCTACCGAACCGATTCACCACCTCGATCTCTTGGGTCGGCACTTGCCGCTCGCCCTGAACGACTTTCTGCAGCAGGCAATGCGTGACCTCATGGTGTCTCGGGACTACAAAATCCAGGAAAGGCCGCCCCGCCAGGTCGGCCTCCGCGTACCCCAGCACCTGTTCCTCCCGTTTGTTGACCGCGGCGATGCTGCCGCACGAATCCACCATCAACACCGAGTCGGCCGCCAGGTCAAACAGCGCCTTGTACCGTTTTTCGGAGGCCGACAGTTGCTGCGTCCGCTCGTCCACGTCCTGCTCCAGTTGCGTGGTGTACCGCTGGATCTCGTGCTCCAGCGCCTTGCGTTGACTGATGTCACGAACAAAGGCCCGCGAGTAGACCAGGCCGCCGCCCTCGCGGTCGAACAGAGCTGTGGTGTGGATCTCGACATCAATCGGCTTGCCGTCCCGCGTCAGAAAGACCGTTTCGATCGTGCTGCGCCCCTGCGACACCAGGCGCTCCAGGTAGGCCAGGATGTCAGCCTCATGCCCCCGGGGCACGATGTCCCAGAGGTGCATCCGCAGCATCTCCTCGCGCGTGTACCCCAGCTTTTCCAGCTCGGTCTTGTTGACGTGAACGAACTGCCCGGCTTTGTCGAGCTGGTGGATCATCTCGGGCGAGTTCTCGATCAGATCGCGATAGCGCTCCTCCAGACGACGGATGTCGGCCATCCGCTGCTCGAGCTCATTGAAGGACCGCTTCAGATTCATAGCCATCCCGTTGAACGCGTCGGCCAGCCGTTCAATTTCATCCCCGGTCTTCACCACCAACTGATGGTCCAGGTTCCCTGCGCCAACCCGCTGGGCCCCTTCATGCAGAAGCCGGATGGGACTGACGATCCGCCGGGCTACCAGCCAGCCGGTTCCGCAGAGCACGGCCAGGACCAGGGCCCCATACCCGGCCACTTTGATCAGCAGGTGTCTGAGCGGTGCGTAGGCCTCTTCCGGACTCTGACGGACAAAGGTCAACCACCGCTTGCCCCCGAGGCTGCCCGGAGCGAGCTGATCCCCCAAGCGCACCGGGGCGAATCCCACGATGGAGTCCCGGCCACCGTGGGTATCGTCCGCCGCCATGGTCCATCCCGCCCGCAGACGAGCCACCTCGTTCACGAGCGCGGGGGTGATGGTGTGTTCTTCGGGGGACATGATGGGGCAGATCAGGGGAGTCCCGTCCGAGCTCATCAGCATGGCATGCCCCGTCGCGCCGATCGAGACGTCCGAGATCGAGTGGAAGAGCGAATCCCTCCTCAGGATCACGCTCACGGCCCCCAGGGCGTTATGGTGGTCCTCATCCATGATCGGGATAGAGACGTTCAGCACGTGAGTCCCGAATGATGGATCGAAGTAGAGATCGCTGACGTAGGTCTGTCCTCGACCTTGGTTGAACACGGCCTGCCACCACGCGCTTTTCCCGTAGTCGTACTCCACCTGAGGAATCGAACTGATCACGAGCGCGCCGTGGTTATCCGTGACCAGGATGGCGACGTAGTCGGACTTTCTGATGTCATGCCAGCGGATCAAGTGATTGGTCACGATGCGATTGATGAACAGGGGAAATTCATCCAGACGCTCGCGTTCCCGCCAGCGTCGCTGCCAGTCGTGGATCATCCCCTGGATCTCACGGTCCTGCTTGCCGATGTAGCTGCGGTTCGCCTCGGTGACCGCCGTCCTGAGGAATGGGGCGGTCGCCAACTGCTGTGCCTCATTGATGCCGCGGGTGAGTTGGGCCTCGATCCGGCTGGCCGTTTCGACCGCGATTTCCTTGAAATTGGCCCCGATGGTTTCCTGGAGGGCTCGTCCGGCTTCAAGATAGGTGAGGAACACGGACAGGGCTAGGGGAACCAGCCCTCCCGTCACGATGGCGGTGATGACTTTCCGCTGGAGACTCTGTGACCGGCCCCAGTGTGTCATGTTGGTAACACGGACTCGGTTTCTAAGCCTTCATTTTCATTCACCGTCTGGATGAATGTCAAGGATCGGTAACACCGCGTCTCTCTTAGACCCGTCTTAACAGCTTCCCGGCGCCTCCCGGCCACAGCAGCAGGAGAGGGCTGGCCACGAACACGGAGGAGTAGGTGCCGAAGATGACCCCCCAGAGCAAGGCCAGCGAAAAGTCATGGAGCACCTCCCCCCCGGCCACGGTCAGCGGGATCAGCACCAGGACGACCGTCAGGCTCGTCACGATTGTCCGGCTCAGGACCTGGTTGATGCCGTTATTGATCACGATTTCAACACCTTCCCGCCGACGGGTCCGCAGGATTTCCCGGATGCGGTCGAACACGACCACCGTATCCGTGAGGGAATAGCCGGCCAGCGTCAGCAGCGCGGTGACGACCAGGAGCGTGATCTCCTTGTCCAGGACATAGAATCCCCCCAGCACCGCCAGCACATCGTGAAACGTGGCGATGGCGGCGGCCACGCCGAACCGGAACTCGAAGCGAAAGGCAATGTAGAGGATGATGCCGACGAAGGAGATCCCGATCGCTTTCAGCGCGTCCTGCTGAAGCTTCTGTCCGATGGTCGGCCCGATCTCGGTACTCGACTCGACGACCAGGGGATTGCCCGGAAACTCTTTGTTGAACACCATCACCACCCGATCCGCAATCTTTTCCTCGATCGTGGTGGTCGCCTTGACCCTGATCAGGATCTTGCTCTCGTTCTGAAATTCCTGCAGCTCCGCGTCGCCCAGGCCGTTGGCCTCCAGGGCCTTCCGAGCGTCCTCAATATGGATCGGCCGCTCGAACTTCAACTGGACGGCGGTCCCGCCGGCAAAGTCAATGCCGAGGTTGGCCGTGCCCCGCCAGATGTTGACGCCGGCCACCAGCCCCAGCACCACCAGCGCTCCCGAAAACATGAAGGCGATGTAGCGTTTCCCCATGAAGTCGATGTTGGTTTTCCCGAGTATCTCCAGCATGCCACCCCCCTACCTAACTAGCTCGTGAAGCGTCGCTCGTATCTCGTGAAGCGCGGTACTGAAAGAGTCTGAATCCGAGGACGAGATACGCTTCACGCTTCACGAATAACGCCTTCCGCCTACCTAGATGCTCAGATGCTCGACCTTCTGTCGCTGGTTGATGACATCAAAGACGACCTTGGTCCCCACCAGCGCCGTAAAGAGGTTGATGGCGATCCCCAGACAGAGCGTGACTGCGAACCCCTTGATGGGCCCCGTCCCGAAGAGGAACAGGACGAGACCGGTGATTAGGGTGGTCACGTGGGAGTCAATGATCGTCAGCAGCGCCTTGTCGTATCCTCCATCCACCGCCAGGCGAACCGGCCTGCCCTGCCTCAGCTCTTCGCGAATGCGTTCGAAGATCAACACGTTGGAATCGACCCCCATGCCCATGGTCAGAATGATCCCGGCGATGCCCGGCAGGGTGAGGGTGGCGTTCAGGCCGGCCAGGGCGCCGATGAGGCAGATCAGGTTCAGGGCCAACGCACAGTCCGCGATCAGGCCGGACAGCCGGTAGTAGATGACCATGAACAGGACCACCAGGGCGCCGGCGACCAGGGTAGACCGGATCCCCTTGTCAATCGAGTCCTGGCCCAGCGAAGGCCCGACCGTCAAGTCCTGGATGATCTTGAGCGGCGCGGGCAAGGCGCCCGCGCGCAGCACGATTGCCAGATCGTTGGCCTCCTGGATCGTGAACGAGCCGCTGATCTGCGCCCGCCCGCCGCTGATCCGCTCCTGGATCACGGGCGCCGAGTAGATGGTATTGTCGAGCACAATGGCCATCCGCTTCTTGACGTTTTCGGCCGTGATCCGGTCGAACTCGCGTGCCCCTTTGGAATCGAAGCTGACCGCCACGTAGGGATCGTTGAACTGTCCGATCGACACCTGCGCGTCGCTGAGCACGTCCCCTGCCAGCATGACCCGCTTCTTGACCAGGTAGGGTCTGCGGAATTCACGGCCGGTGTCCTTGTCCGCCACCCTCTCGAAGAGAATCTCGTCGCCTTCCGGAACCTGGCTCTGAAACTGCTTGAGAATCTCCCCCTCCTTGCCCTTGGGGATCCGCTCCGGAAGATCCATGGCCAGCTTGCTGGATTCATCCAGCATCTTGAACTCGAGGAGTGCGGTTTCCTTGATCAGATCTTTCGCCCGCTTCGGCTCCTTGATACCCGGCAATTGCACGACGATCTGTTTCAGCCCCTGCTGCTGGATCAGCGGTTCCGCGACACCGAACTGGTCGATCCGGTTCCGGATCGTTTCCAAGGCCTGTTTGATCGCCGAGTCCTTGATGCGCTTGATCTCACGCTCTCGAAGTTCATAGACCAGGCGGGTGTCCGTCGCCAGCTGTTCCACCTCCATGAAGGATTCCTGCTCCTCCATCACCTTCTGGATCTGCGCCTTCAGCTCCTTGTCTTGAAAGGCGAGGGTGACCTGGGCCTGCCCGGTGCGTCTGACGGACTCGACCGGGATCTTTTTTTCGACCAACTGGTCCTGGATGGCATTGACCGCGCGTTCCACCGCGATTTCGACGGCGCGGTCTTCCTCCACTTCCAGCACGAGGTGGATGCCGCCCTGCAGGTCCAAACCCAGGGTGATCCCCTTATCCGGGAGCACCCGTTTCATCCAGCTCGGAAGCGACTGGTACAGTCTGGGATAAGACGGCAGGAAGAACACGATCGACAGAATCAGGACCACACTCAATAGGATTAATCTTCCCCTGACCTTCTTCATGGACGCCTCAATCCTTCACGCATGCCGCTACTCCTCCTCGTCGCCCCGAAGCCGTGCGATATGGTCACGTTGGATCCTGATCTTGGTGTTGTCCGACACCTGAAGCGTCACCGTCTCCTTCCCCATGTTGGTGATCGTTCCCCAGAGCCCTGAAGAGGTGACCACCTTATCCCCCTTCTTCAGCGTATCCAGGAGCGACTTGAGCTTCTTCTGACGCCGCTGCTGCGGCAGCACCAGCAGAAAATAGAACACCACGAAAATCAGGACGAACGGCACCAGCGAGAGCAGCGTCCCACTGGGACTGCCGCCACCCGTGGTGCCCTGAGCCCATGCGATCGAAGCCAGCCCGTTCACAGTCGTTCCTCCTCGGATGACAATCCCGGTTCACCGGGATCCACTCCCACCGTCGCCGTCCGTCCGTCTTCCGTACCGTGGTCCTCGAGGCGCGCATAAAACTCCGTCCGAAACCGGGTGAACGACCCGTCCCCGATCGCCAGACGGATCCGGCGCATCAGGTCGGCAAAATAATGAAGGTTATGAAGCGTATTGAGACGTCCGCCCAGCATGTCTTTCACCGTGAACAGGTGATGCAGGTAGGCTCGCGAATACCGGGCGCACACGGGGCATCGGCAGTCCGCGTCCAGCGGTTGCTCGTCGCGGGCGTAGCGGGCGTTCTTAATAAGGACTCGACCGAAGGACGTGAAGAGCCACCCCGTGCGCCCGTGCCGGGTCGGCACGACACAATCAAACAGGTCGATCCCTCTGGCCACGCCCTCCACGAGATCCTCCGGCATACCGACTCCCATGAGGTAGCGGGGGCTCGCGAGCGGCAGGCGGGACACGCTGGCATCCAGGGCCCGATACATCAGCGGCTTCGCTTCTCCCACGGACAGACCCCCGACCGCATAGCCGTCGAACCCGATCGAGACCATCTCCTCTGCGGCGCGGACGCGTAGATCGGGGTCGTACCCCCCCTGGATGATGCCGAACAGGGCCTGATCGGATCGCCGTCGGGCGGCCTGGCACCGCCTCGCCCAATGGGTCGTCCGCCGCAAGGCCGCCAGCACCCGTTCCTGCGGCGCGGGGAGCGCGACACATTCGTCAAACGCCATGATGATGTCCGCGCCGAGCGCTTCCTGGATCTCTATGGCTCGTTCAGGCGTGATCTCGTGGAGCGACCCGTCCAGATGCGAGCGGAACGTGACCCCCTCGTCCGACACCGTGCACAACTTGGCGAGGCTGAAGACCTGGAACCCTCCGCTGTCGGTCAAGATCGCCCCCGGCCACGACGTGAACGCATGCAACCCTCCCAACTCCGCGACGACCTGGTGTCCCGGCCGCAGGAACAAGTGGTACGCATTGTTCAGGATAAGCCGGAACCCAAGCGCCTGGAGCTCGCCCGGCTCGATTCCCTTCACGGCTCCGACCGATCCGACCGGCATGAAGGCCGGGGTCTCGATGTCTCCATGCGCGGTGGTGAGCGTGCCCAGACGCGCCTGCCCACCGAGATCGGTCTGGAGCAGGGAAAATCCGAACATGCGCCTCCTCGATCGGCTTACATCCGGTCCGGAGCCGAAATCCCCAGCAGCGTCAGGCCATTCCGGACGACTTGCTGGGTCTCCCGCATGAGCACCAGCCGCGCCGCCGTGAGGCCCGGCGTCACCTGCTCCCGCTCTCTGGGCGCAGGAGCCCCCGCCTCGCCGGCGGCCTGTTGGGCGACGAACCGTTCGGCCTCGCCGGCCTCGGCCTCAGCGGCCGTCGGCATGATCCGATGTCGATAGTAAAAGGTGTGGATCA
>JAHRHE010000127.1 GCA_020027965.1 Nitrospirota bacterium
CTTCAGTGGCTGATCGTCATCGTCCTCTCTACGCATGTGCTCGTCAGCGACCAGTTCGCGCACGCCACGGGCGGAACGGCGCTCTTCATCCTCGCCCTGCTGGCCGGCAACCTTGCGCTGCTCTACGGCCTCCCGAAAGTCGTGCCGCTGAGTTCCGTGACCACCGTGCTGGTGATCCTGGATACGCTCCTGGTGCCGACCACGTTGTTTGTCACCGGAGCGACCGAGACGGATCTCTTCGTGGTGTACTTCGGAATCATCATGATCGCGGGGGCGTCCGGGAATCTGAAGCGGGCGCTGGTCCTGGCGGCCGTGACGTGGGCGGCCTACGTCGCGTTCATGCTCCTGAACGAGCAGGAGTCGGCGGCCCCGGAAGCGATCCTCCTGCGTCTCCCGTTCTTCCTGGTGATGACCTTGTTTTATGGCGCGGTCGGGGAGTTCGCTCAACATGAGCGCGCCGATCGCGAAAAGATCGAGCAACAGGCCAAGGAGATTCGGAGAATCTTTTCAAGCTATGTGAGTCCACAGATCGTCGAGGAACTGACCAAGGATCCGAGCAAGGCGAAGCTGGGCGGCCAGCGCAGGGAGCTGACGATGCTCTTCGCCGACCTGGCTGGTTTTACGTCGTTCAGCGAGAAGCACCCAGCTGAGGAGGTCGTCGCCCTGCTGAACGAGTACCTGACCGCCATGACAGAGGTGGTCTTTCACTGGAACGGTACGCTGGACAAGTTCGTGGGAGATCAGATTGTGGTGTTCTGGGGCGCTCCGAGCGATCAGCCCAATCACGTTGAACTGGCGATTAAGTGCGCGCTCCACATGCGCGACCGGTTGGCAGTGCTGCAGGCCAAATGGAAGGAGACGGGCAAAGTCGTGCTCGACAACGGCATCGGGATCAATACCGGCGTGGTGGTGGTCGGGAATTTCGGAGCCGAGGGGAAGAAGATGGATTACACCATGATCGGAGATCACGTGAATCTGGCGGCGCGTGTCGAGGGGCTCACCCGGCGATTCAAATGTCCGATCGTGATCACGGAAGGCACGGCCGCGCGTCTGAAGCCCATGATCGACATCGAAGAACGAGGCGACAACCGGGGCCGGGTAGGGCATGTGTACTTGCACAAGTTGGGACCGGTGAAGGTGAGAGGGAAAGATCAGCCGGTGGTCGTCTACGGCCTGACACCTCTCAAGCGGGATGAACCATCCATGATCGAAGAAGAGCCCGAGCACGACACGGTGGAGACCCTTAATCAGTAGTCTCGTCCAAGCCCCGGTCATCGGTCATTGGTCAACGGTCAACTGACCCCTAACCCCCGACCACTGACTGTTCCCGTTAGAGCGTCCGCCAGGCTCGGCCATCGGTCTGGATCAGGCGATCGGCTTCGACCGGCCCCCAGCTTCCTGCGGCGTACTCCGGCAGCCATTTGAGGCCCTCGGCCTCCCACCCGTTCAGGATCCCGGTGATCCAGGCCCATGAGCACTCCACCGCGTCCCGACGCATGAAGAGTGACGCGTCCCCCGCCATCACATCCAGCAGGAGCCGCTCGTAGGCCTCAGGCGATGGGGCCCCGTACACGTCTCCATACTTGAAGTTCATCTCGACCGGGTGGGTTTGCGCCTTGGCGCCCGGGACCTTGGAGATGACCCTGAAGGACACCCCTTCCTCCGGCTGGATTCTGAGTGCCAGCACATTGGGAGCTTGCGGCATGGCCGGGTTCGCATTGAATAAGACTTGTGGAATCTCTTTGAATTGCACCGCGATCTCACTCGCGCGCTTGACCATGGCTTTGCCGGTTCGCAGGTAGAACGGAACTCCCGCCCAGCGCCAGTTCTCCACGAACAACTTCAGCGCGACGTAAGTCTCGGTGGTTGAATCGGGCTTGATCCCAGGCTCCCCCCGATACCCCGGTACCTCGACGCCCTGAACCGTCCCGTGGCTGTACTGAGCCCGTACCGTGAACCGCTGGACGTCTTGACCTCTGATCGGGCGGAGGCACCGCAGGACATCGATTCTGGCGTTGCGCACCGCATCGGGGTCCAGCGAGTTCGGCGGCTCCATGGCCACCAGACACAACAATTGGAGAAGGTGATTCTGGACCATGTCCCGCAGTGCGCCCGTCTCCGCATAGTACGTCGCGCGGGTGCCGACCCCTTCGGCTTCGCTCACCGTGATCTGGGCATGGTCGATATACTTACGGTTCCACAAGGGCTCGAAGATGCTGTTGGCGAATCGCAAGACCATGATATTCTGCACGGTCTCCTTGCCCAGGTAATGGTCGATGCGGAAGATTTGCGATTCGTCGAAGACCCGGCCGACGGTCTCATTGATCTCCCGGGCCGAGGCGAGATCCCTTCCGATCGGCTTTTCGACGATGACACGGCAGAAGGGCTTGGACTCGGACGGGGCGTGGACCAGACCCGCTCGGCGAAGCCCCTCGCAGGCGGGGGCGATCGAGTCCGGGGGAATGGCCAAGTAGAAGATCCGGTGCCCTGGCAGCTTGAGTTCGGTTTCGATCTGTTCAACCCGCTTCTTAATGCTGTCGTAGGTGGCCGCTTCATCGATGCCGCCGGAGAGGTAGAAGAGGCTTTGTTCGAAACGGTCCCAGAGGCTTTGAACGAGAGACTGGCGCGAGTATGCGATCACGCCTTCACGCGAGCTGGTGCGAAATGTGGCATCGCTGAGAGGTTTGCGGCCGATCCCCAGGACCGCGAGCCTCTCGGGGAGGAGGCCGTCCAGGAGGAGATTGTAGAGAGCTGGTACCAATTTTCGACGGGCGAGATCACCCGATCCCCCGAAGATGATCAACGTGCAGGGTTCCACCGTCTGCCCCCGCCCCATTTCCGAGTAGGTTGTCAGACTCTGATCCGGTTCTCTCACAGGGTATGCCTCTCTTCGATCAGCTCCGGCACGATACTACCGCAGCCCGGCGGAAAGCCACAAGTACTCCAGGAAGAGACCCCTATCCCCAGGAATCGGCTGGCTTGACCCTTGCCTTCGTCTTTCTGCAATGACCAGATGGGCTCATTAGGAGCGGCCTGTGGAATCCCAGGGACGACGATGTAGTGAAGGCGACGGTGTACGGAAAGGCCAGCACATTGTTCAAAATTGTCCGCGCCACTCGCACTTGCCTTCGAGCAGTTGGGTGGGGGAAGGCCATCACTACCACAGAGGCTGTTCATAAGCTGGGAGAACCTGGGAATAAGACTTGCTGTATCTGAGGTGCTTCTTCCAGTCTCAAGGGTGACGGGATATGCAAGGAGTCGATGGCCGTCTCCACCACACGCCAGCCCGACCCGAAGCAGGTGCGTTGCCTCTCACGCATCGCCTTCAGCATCTTCTGCATCGTTTTGCCAAGCCTCGCGCTGAATATCCTTGAAATCACCTGGCTGAGCGGCCTTGCCTCCGGAGCGCAAGGGCCCGAGCCGATCCCCGCGAGCCAGATCGGTCTGTTCATTGAAGTCCAGGGGCATGTGAGAGTCAGCCACCCGGGGGTGCCACGCCCGGTTCCGCTCAAATTGTATGATGCGGTGCGGATCAAGGATGTGATCGAGACCCAGCGTGGCTCCCAGGCCAAGGCCCTCTTCTACGATGACAGTCTCCTGACGGTCGGCGAGCACAGCCGCGTCCAGATCACTGAGCATATCTTTGATCCGGCACGCAACAAGCGCTGCCTGGTGGTGAAGCTGGTGTGGGGGGCGGTACGCGCTCTGGTCGGGAAGGAGTTCAGTGGGTCGGGATCCAAATTCGAGATTCACACACCCTCAGGCGTGGCGGCAGCACGGGGCACCTACTTTGTGGTCTGGGCAGACCAGCGTTCCAGCGGGGTGGTGAACATCGGCGACCACGGCAGAGTGGACTTCACGGCGGAGGGGCTGACCGTCGGCCTGGCTCCCCACCAGGTCTCGTTCTCGAGGGCACGCAGTCTGCCGACACAGCCGACCGCGATCTCCGCCGGTGCTCCGACCGGGGCGCGCAACGCTGTCAAGGAGACCGAAACGCAGGACCATCTGAGACCAGAGCCTATCCTGGCTGAGGCCCCGGTCACCGTGAGGAGATCATCAGGACGGACCCGTCTGTCCACTGGTGTCTTCACCACCACCAAGGCGAGCGGCATTCGGGGGACCCACGTGCGCGTTCCCCAATGAGGCGACTAGCTGACCGCTCCGTCGGTCAACTACCGGAGTGACCAATGTCCCGAGTCTGGTTGGGTACGAGACGGACCATGCAAGACGTCGGCTTCGGCCTCGCGGTCGTGGTCACGGCGATGATGCTGGGGCTGGCGTGGGTGGCTCCAGCCACGTTGCAGCGGTTGGAGCACATCTCGCTGAACTTGCGGTTCATGCTGCGAGGAGAGCGGCCACCAGGCGACGAGGTCGTGCTCGTGGCGGTGGATGAGAGGAGTCTGAAAGAACTCGGCCGATGGCCATGGTCGCGAGACAAGCAGGCGCGCGTCGTGGAGGGTGTTGCCCAGGATGGGGCCAAGGTGATCGGACTCGATCTGATGTACTCCGAGCCCGAGGCGACGGACTACCACCTGAGTCTCGCGGAGATCCGTTCACTCGCCAATGCGCGCGCCGTCGCGCCGGCCTTACGACAACTTCTGGCTCAGAAGCTGGCCCAAGCCGACCCCGATCGGCAGTTCACGCAAAGTCTTCACAACGCCAAGACCGTGGTCCTGGCGCTGCCGCTCGACGTTCCCGAGATTCAGAGCGCCGGACTCGCCGCGCTGGCCGTCACCGGACCGCCGGCCTTCATCCTGCGACATCAGTTCATGCTCGTCCGCGGGGTCAGCGGCGGGGAACCCTTTGAGCCGCATCGGGCGACGGGATTGCTCCCGCCGCTCAAGGCGTTCGCGGATGAGGCGGTCAGCCTCGGCCACGTCTATAGTCCTCCGGATCCCGACGGCGTGACGCGGTATGCGCCTCTAGCGCTCCGGTACGGCGGCGGGAAGGATTACTATCCATCTTTCGCGCTCGAGATCGCGCGCATTTATCTGGGGATTTCCAGAGACCGCATGGCCTTGGCGCTCGGGCAGGGAGTGTTCCTCGGTGACATGTTTGTGCCCACCGACCAGAAGGCGCGCCTTCTGATCAATTACGTCGGACGGGCGAGGAGCTTTCGCTCGGTGTCGGCTACCGACGTGATCCACAAACGCATCCCGCCGGGAACCTTCACGGGCAAAGCGGTGCTGGTGGGCACATCGGCGCTCGCCACCTATGATCAGAAGGTCACGCCCTTCTCAGCCAACCTGCCCGGGCTCGAGCTCAACGCCACGGTCGTGGACAACATGCTGCATGGGCCGTTCCTCCTGAAGCCTCTATGGTCCGGACCGATCGATCTGACGGTGGTGCTGCTGCTTGGGCTCGGCCTGGGGGCGGTCCTCACCAGGCTGCGGGCCTTACCGGGAGCAGTCGTATCGCTGGCTGCCCTTCTTGGATACCTAGCTGCCGCGCAGTATGTGTTCGTCGTCCATGGGCTGTGGCTGGACGTGGTGTCTCCCGTCCTCACGCTGGTGTCGGTGTTCCTGGTCATCACGGTCATGCGGTTCATGACCGAAGAAAGAAAGACGAGGGAGATCCGGGCCTTGTTCTCCAACTACGTGAGCCCGTTGATCGTCGAGGAGCTCATCAAAGACCCCCGCAAGGCGACGTTGGGAGGCAGCCGCAAGGAGCTCACGATGCTGTTCTCGGACGTCGCCGGGTTCACCACCTTCAGCGAGAAGCATGCCGCCGAGGATGTCGTGGCCCAATTGAATGAGTATCTGGGCGCCATGAGCGAGGTGATCATCCGCTGGAACGGGACACTGGATAAATTCGTCGGAGACGCGATCGTGGCTTACTGGGGTGCCCCGATCGAGCAGCCGGACCATGTAGAGCTGGCGATCAAGTGCGCGCTGCACATGCGGAAGCGACTGGCCGAGCTGCAGGACAAATGGCGGGCTGAGGACAGAGTCCCCTTTGAAAGCGGTGTCGGGATCAATACCGGCGTGGCGGTGGTCGGCAATATTGGGGCCGAGGGTAAGAAGATGGACTACACGATGATCGGGGATCAGGTGAATCTGGCGGCGCGTATCCAGGGGCTCACCCGAACGTTCGGATGTCCGATCGTGATCACCGAATTCACGGCCAGCCGTCTGAAAGACTTGATCGGGGACGTCGCCAGCAGCGACAACAAAGGCCGACTCGGCCACGTGGCGCTGCAAAAGTTGGGCACGGTCAGGGTCAAGGGAAAGGTTCAGACGGTGGTGGCCTATGGTCTGGAGTCCCTGAAACGGGACGAAGCGTCGCGGATAGACGAACTGGAGCCGATCGCCTCAAGCGGCGAACCCTTCTCGTTGGTCACGAGTCGCCGGGCAGCGGTGAAGACATCTTCAGCCTAAGATGAGTGATCTGACTGCAGGTGTGCGCTAGTGCCGTCCCATCTTGTCTTGCCGAAAGGGGCGACGGAGCGTCACCCCTGCCCGCATCGACACCGAACCGGTGTCCTCGTCCGGAATAGTTGGTACGGCCCTAGCAGGGTGTTGAAAAACTATTTCGCCACCCCCTCCCACGTATGGGGCTTCAGGAGGGCACCGACCGGGTCAGAATGGCCAGTAGGATGTTCAAAAAGGCCATCCAGCGCGGCCGCAGCGAGCGAAGGCCCGAGGCGTACCGGGGACCCGTTGCTCTTCGAAGTGCAACGGGTGAATGGTACGTTGAGCCCTTCGCGTAAGACCCATTGCATCAAGAGAGCAATGGGTGCCCCAACAAAGCTGGGGGCCTTTTTCAACATCCCGCTAGTCCACCCGCGGGGGACTGGGGATATCCCGAAAGACCAGTTCCGCGAGTTGCCGGCCGAGATCGAGGCGTGCATGAAGGGTCGGCGCGGTCAAAAACCGATCGAGTAACTCACCCACCTCCCGATTGCGTGACGAGATGAAACGGAGCATGTCGGCGGGTGCGGTCAGCCAGAGCCCCCCGAGCCGGAAGAACGCTTGCAGCAGGTCCTCGAGAAAGATTCCCAGCAGATACTGAGCGGTCGCCGGTTGATACCGGAGGTCTTCCGCTTTCCCGAGCCAATGCCAGCACTCGGTTTTCAGACGGATCTTGTCGTGCAAGCCGAGCGGAGGCGGTCCTTGACGGAAGCGGTGACCGGCTTTCTCCAGCAGCTTTGAGGCCGCCATCTCGTGCTCGAACAGGATCCGGGCTTTGCGAAGCAGGGGCGGCAGGCGGAGGGCGTAGGGCAACTCCTGCTCGACGGCGACGTACTCACGGTAGCGGATTTCGATCAAGCGATCGGCAATCCGGACGATTTCCTGCCCCTCGTCCTGTCCTTTGACCAGCACCACCAGGTCCAGGTCGCTGTGAGGCGTAATGGTTCGACGGGCGGCCGATCCCACAAGAATGACGGCGAGGAGGTCGCCGCCTCGCTTGCCGCGGACGTACCGCAGCGCTGAGGCCAGAATGTCTTCGAATGCGGGCGGGGGCGGGGTTTTCGGTTGATCGGGCGGTTCAGGGATCTCCAGGAGCTCAGCCTGTAGCTCCTCCCGACTCGGCCTCTCCGAGCTTGTCTCGCACGGCTCGACGGCTGAGTTGTCGTCCATTTCTTAATCCTCGGAGGTCCCCCGTGGCGTTAGCGGAGACCCTGTCGCTGCGCGGATCCCATATCCTCGCTGCACGCATTCTACGGATGGCGGGAAGAGCCTGTCAACCGACGTGGCGGCGGATGGACTACCGTGTGAGGACCCTGGAGAAGATCTGCCCGGCAGTTTCGATGTCTTGGGAGGATACATCCAAGTGCGTGACGGCTCGGAACGACCTCCCCCCGACGCTATTGATCAACACCCCTTCCTTCTTCAGTTCCGCCAGGATCTCCTGAACCGACCGCCCGTTGCCCACCACGTCAAAGAGAATGATATTGGTCTCGACGCGCTCCGCGTGGATGGATACGGTCGGGATTTTCTCCAGGAGACGCGCCAGGCGCCTGGCATGCTCGTGGTCTTCCTTGAGGCGGGCGATATTGTGCTCGAGCGCATGAATGCCCGCTGCAGCCAGGATTCCCGCCTGGCGCATCCCGCCACCGTACATCCGCCGATAGTGACGAAGTCGGTCGATCGTCGGCCGGTTCCCGACGATCAAGGAACCGACCGGCGCACCGAGCCCCTTGGAAATGCAAATGGAGACGGTCTCGAAATGGCGCGCGTACTCCGCGGCGGACACGCCCGTGGCCACGACTGCGTTGAACAGCCTCGCGCCATCCAGGTGCATGGAAATGCCGCGTTGGAGCGCCACCTGGCGAATCCCTTCGATCGTCGGAAGCGGGTACAGAGAGCCGCCCCCGCTGTTGTGTGTGTTCTCCAGACAGATCAG
>JAHRHE010000128.1 GCA_020027965.1 Nitrospirota bacterium
CGAATGCCGCGAAGTCGACTTCATGGGCAAGCTCGAGGAGGCGTTCCAGTGTGGTGGTCCCAGGATTGAAGGATGTCGTCCAGGGTTCTACGTGCGCGATGTCTTCGAGACCGCGTGTCAGTGCCTGGAGCAGCTTCTCCTGCTTTCCTGACGAGCCTAGGAAGATGCGAGGCTTGTTCATCTGTTCCTCCAGATAGCAGATCGGCCGCGCGCGTGGCGCTCCACAGATTTCGCCTCTCAGAGTCCGTAGCACGAGAATCTTTTCAATCCAGGACGAATGTGACCTTCAGGTACACACGGTACATCATGATCTTGCTATTCTCAATCACCACCTTCTGTTCTTTGACCCAGGCGCCTTTGATGTTATGGACGGTCTTGGAAGCCCTGGCGACCCCACTCTGAACGGCATCCTCAAAGCTCTTTGGCGATTCACAGCTGAGCTCGATAATCTTGGCGACGGACATAGCAATTCCTCCTTGTTATGCGCAGAAGCGCTGTTGGCATCCTTCCTGGTTTCCGTCCGATCCTGCGAATTCGCCTACCGGGAATTAGTGGAGGCGCCGGGCGGGTTCGAACCGCCGCATCGCAGTTTTGCAGACTGCTCCCTTAGCCACTTGGGTACGGCGCCTTGGGCGGGATTATAACGACCGCCACACCTCAAAACAAGGTAAGGAAACTGGGCCCCCTCACCTCCCCTCTCCCAAAACGCGGGCCTCGTGAAGCGTATCTCGCAAACAATCTTACGAGATACGAACGACGAGATGCGAGATACGAGCGACTATTTCTTTTGGGGGAGGACCGGGAGGTCTCTGGTTAGGGAGGATGAGCTTTCGTTTGCGGAACGGTGCGGGCTTGGCGTGGAACTGCCGTTGCCGTGGCTGCCCGCCGCTACGTCGTCTGCCTCTTCGGCCGCCTTCTCTTTGGCGAGGAGCTCCACTTCCTGGATCAACGTCTCCATCAATTCCTCGGTCGGGACCTTGCGGAGCAACTTCCCTTTCTTGAACAAGATGCCGACGCCCTCGCCGCCGGCGATCCCGATGTCCGCTTCCTTCCCCTCCCCGATCCCGTTCACCACGCAGCCCAGCACGGACACGTTGAGGGGCGTCCTGATGTGACCCAGCCGCTTCTCCAGCTCGTTGGCCATCCGCACGACGTCGATCTCCACTCGGCCGCAGGTCGGACAGGCGATCACGTTGATCCCGCGGTGGCGCAGCTCGAGCGACTTCAGGATTTCGAACCCGACCTTCACTTCCTCGACCGGATCGGCCGCCAGGGAGACCCGCAGCGTGTCGCCGATGCCGTGCGAGAGCAGCCAGCCGATCCCGATCGCCGACTTGACCGACCCGGTGAGCACCGTCCCCGCCTCGGTGATCCCGAGGTGCAGCGGGTAGTCCGACTGCTGCGAAAACAGCCAGTAGGCGTCCACCGCCATGTGGACATCGGACGCCTTCAGCGAGACCTTCATGTTGGTGAAGCCGACGTCTTCCAGCGCGTGCACCGCGTTGAGCGCCGACTCCGTCAGCGCCTCGGCGGTCGGATAGCCGTACTTGTCCAGGAGAGGCCGCTCCAGTGAGCCGCCGTTGACCCCGATCCGCAGCGGGATCCCGCGTTCGTTGACCGCCTTGATCACCTCGGCCGTCTTCCACCAGGCCCCGATGTTGCCGGGGTTGATCCGGACGCAGTCCACCACTTCCGCCGCCTTCAAGGCCAGCCGGTGGTCGAAGTGGATGTCCGAGATGAGCGGCACGGCCATCTGAGATTTAATCTTCGGAAGGGCTGCTGCAGACTCCATGTCGGGCACCGCCACCCGGATAACCTCGCACCCGGCTGCTTCCAGTTGGCGGATCTGCTCGACCGTCGCCATCACGTCTCGCGTGTCGGTCGTGGTCATGGATTGGACCGAGATCGGCGCGTCGCCGCCGATCTTGACCTTGCCGACCTTGATCTGCCTGGTTTTGCGTCGCGTGATGTACATGCGGTGTCTAGAAGACGCTGTAGACTTTAACTCCCCTGATCATCTCCCTCGGCGATCAGCCTGATGCCGGGGGAGCGAGTGGCACGTGGATTCGAGACCGCGCGGAGCCGGCTGTGCTCGGCCCGAGGGTAGCTCGGTGCTGCCTGCGACGGGACCTGGGCGAGCAACTCCTTGACGCCCTGATAGATCCCTTCCGCCGTCAGCCCGTATCGCTCCCGCAGCAGGTCCTGGGGTCCCTGCTCGATGAACCAGTCCGGCAGCCCCATCACGTTGGTGGGCAGATGCATGATACCTTGCCCCGAAAGCGATTCGAGCACCGCCGATCCGAACCCGCCCACCCGGGAGGCTTCCTCCACCGTCACCAAGCAACGGACCTTTCTGGCCACCTCGCCGATCAACGTGGCGTCCAGCGGCTTCACGAAGCGGCCGTTTACGACCGAGGCCGAGATCCCTTCCTCCGCCAGGCGTTCAGCGGCCTTGATCGCCGGCCACACGGTCACGCCGACTGCGACGATCGCGACGTCGGTGCCGTCCCGCAGCAGCTCCGCCTTTCCGATCGGGAGCGCCACCGGCTCGGGATCCATGGCCACGCCCAGACTGGTGCCGCGAGGGTACCGGACCGCCGCCGGCCCGTCATGCTGGAGGCACGTCGTGATCATGTGCTGCAACTCGTTCTCATCCTTCGGCGCCATGACCACCATGTTGGGCACGTGGCGGAGGTAGGCCAAGTCGAATGCGCCGTGGTGCGTGGTCCCGTCCTCGGCCACCAGCCCGCCGCGATCGATGCAGAACGTGACCGGCAGATTCTGAGTCGCCACGTCGTGCACCACCTGGTCATACGCGCGCTGCAGGAACGTGGCGTACATGGCCACCACCGGCCGCATGCCTTGCGCCGCCAACCCCGCGGCGAAGGTCACCGCATGCTGCTCCGCGATGCCCACGTCATACAGCCGATCCGGAAACTCCTTCTCGAATGCGTTGAGGCCGGTCCCCTCACACATCGCAGCGGTGATCGTCACAACGCGCCGGTCTTGCCGGGCCAGCCTGATGAGCGTGTTGACCGCCACCGCGGTGTAGGACGGGCGCGGCGGCTTCTTGGCCGGCTCGCCGGTCTCGCGAACGAAGGCCGGACAAGCGTGGAACCACACCGGGTTCTTGATGGCCGGCTCGTACCCGAGGCCTTTCTTGGTGATCACGTGCAGGAGCGTCGGGCCCTTCAGCTTCAGCACGTTCTCGAGCGTGGGCAGCAGATGCTCAAAATTGTGCCCATCGATCGGCCCGACATACCGGAAGCCCAGCTCTTCGAACAGCAGCCCGGGCAGGATGAGGCCCTTGGCCAGCTCCTCGGCCCGGCGAGCCAACTTTTCCACTTCCGGTCCGATGTGAGGGATCGCGCGCAGGAAGTGACCCGTTTCTGCCTTGACCCTCGTGTAGAACTCACCGGTGAAGGTGCGGTTCAGGTACGCCGAGATGGCCCCGACGTTCTTTGAAATGGACATCTGGTTATCGTTCAGAATCACCAGCAAGTCCTTGCCCAGGCCGCCCGCGTGATGGAGGCCCTCGAGCGTCATCCCGGCCGTCAACGCGCCGTCGCCGACCACGCAGACGACTTTGTGAGACTGGCGCTGCTGATCCCGGGCTTCCACCATGCCCACGGCAGCCGAGACCCCGGTACCGGCGTGGCCCGCATTGAACGTGTCATAGACGCTTTCCTCGCGCTTGCAGAACCCGCTCAGTCCGCCGTACTGCCGGAGGCTGTAAAACCGCTCCCGCCGGCCCGTCAGCAGCTTGTGCGCGTAGGCCTGGTTGCTCGTGTCCCACACGATCTTGTCTTTCGGCGTGTCCAGCAGGGAGTGCAGGGCCACCGTCAACTCGACCACGCCGAGATTCGACCCGAGATGGCCGCCGACGTTGGACACGACGGTGATGATCTGCTCGCGGATTTCCTGGCAGAGCTTGGGAAACTGCTTTGGAGACAGCTTCTTCAGATCAGCCGGGTATTGGATGCTTTTCAGTATGGACATCGTCATTTCGCTCCTTCGAGAACCGAACGTGGTCGTCCCTCTGACCGCGGAGCCGGCCGCTTCTGGTCGGTATGAGCAGGGAGATGCGCCCGGGTTGCGGACAAAATGAAGTGCTAGTCTCCCACACAGCCTGTTGTACTGTCAAGCGATTTGCCCCGCGCCCTGGCCTGACCGCCCTCTCACTTCCTGAACCGAAAGGTGATCAGCGTGGAGAGCGTGAAGTCGGCCGCGCTGTCTCTCGTGAAATCCAGGTTCTCGACGCCGTACACCTGCCACAGAAGGTGTGGTCGCAGGCGATAATTGAACCCGAACGCCGTTTCGGTGACGCCCCGGTCCAGCAGCTTCGCCCCCGTATCGCGGTACGGACTCGAGTAGTAATCGAACTGCGCCACGAGCGAGAAGTTGGGGGACCAGAGATACTCCACCCCGGTGATCGAGGAGAACGCGGGACCCAGCGAAAGGCCCGCCACCGATCCGGTCGGAAAGATTCCGTTCACGTTCACATACAGGATCCAGTTCTTTGCGATCGCTTTTTCCGCAGCGAGCCCCAGGCCCAAGTCCGGGTGGCCGCTGCCGAATGCGCGGTTCGGGTCACCCGTCGGCGCCTTCAGGGCGAACCGAAGGGCCAGCGCAGGCATCAGATCTCCTTGGAGGAGCACTTGATACTTGCCGATGAACGAGATGTCCCCGATGCCCACATCGCCATTGCCCCCGTTGAACAGGGGTGTCCCGTTCCGGTTGAACTCGAAGATGTACGACGTGTTCTCGAGCTGCTGGCGCACGGGTGACAGACCCGCCGTCATCCGCTCGACGGCCGTGATCGCGCCCTCCAGGAAGCCCGAATAGCGGTACAGGACCGGCACCTCCAGGCCGACCTCGACCCGGTCGGTCAGCCCATAGCGGAAAAAGAGGCCCGCGCGCAACGTCTCGAACTTCAGGGTCGCGTTGATCTGCTGACTGTTCTGGATGAACGCTGAGCTCGTTTCGGCCAATTCCACGCGCAGGTCCAGGGCGCGCTTCTCCAGCACGGTGGCGCGGTCCCCGAACATGCCCAGAAAGATCAACTGAAAGGGCTGAAAGTTTCGGGTCGGGAAGGGGCCGAAGCCTTCGACCTTGGATTGGGCGTGGACCGGGGCCGCCTGCCCAAGGAGCAGCACGGCAGCCATCACGACCAGAACCCGTCGGCCCGCGTCTTGGAGAGAAGTGACACCCAGCCGCAGCATCTAAAACGGGAAATCCAATCCTGCGAACACCGCACCGCCCTCATTGCTATAGCCGTAATCCACCCGGCCCACCACATTGGGCCGGATGATCCCGCGGAACCCGATTCCCGGCGTGATTTTCAGATCGTTGAGCTCGAAGGCGTTGAAGCTGCTGAACACTTTTCCCATATCCACGAACGGCGCCACCTCAAAGTCGGCGCGCACGTTGTAGATGCGGGCGCGCAGGACGTGAATGCGCTGCTCGATGTTCAGGACGACCAGGTGGTCGTCGATGAAGCGGTCCACGCCGTAGCCTCGCAAGTTGTTCTGGCCCCCCAGCGAGCTCCGTTCGTAGAAGGGGACTTGTTGTCCGAAGGTCAACTGCATATTCCCCCGAACGACCAGGATCATCCGTTTCGAGTCGCTGGGGAACAGCTTTTTCAAGTCGACCGCGTACCGGTAGAACACGGGATGGTCTCCGTTCTGGAAATTCTGGTTCAGCTCCGCATAGGCGGTGATCTCTGATCCGTCAGTCGGCGTCACCAGGTTATCCCGCGTGTCGTAGTGAAAGGTGGCACGATGACCGAGGATGGTCGCGCCCTGGATGCCGTCCACGGTGGGGAAAACTTGTGCGGTAAAGGGCAGATCGGTCGCTCCCCGCTGAATCTCCACCTCTCGGTATCGTTGGCCGATCGCGATCTGCGTCACCTCATTGAGATAGACGCCGAATTTCCAGTAGGCGCGGCCCTCACGGGCCGTGTAGTTGGTTTGATCGTCCTCCACCGTATCCGGACCGATTCCGAAGAACCGGGAGGTGGCGTTCTTGAAGAAGGAGGCGCCCACGCTGAAGGCGTACCGGCCGTTGACGAGGGCCGGGTCGATGTAGCTGAACACCACCTTGCGCTCGATCTTCTCGGAAATGGACGCGAGGAACCGCATCTCGCGCCCTCCCGTGTCGTACCGGAACACATTGATGGTGCCGCGCGCGCCGACGATCGAGTTATTGATCATCATGGGCGTCACGATGTAGCGCAGCTCCCCCTCCGGGCTGGTGATGAGGAACGGCACGATGAGCCCGGCGTCATTCCCGTCGTTCTTGGTAGTGGACGCCGTCGGGATGGGGAAGTATTCGGTGGCTGCCCAGGCTTTGCTTCCGGTGAACGGCAGGACGGAGGCCGCAAGCACAATCAGGAGGGTGCCGGAGCAACAGCGCGTAGCCTTCATAGGCCCGGCCGCTCCACCTACTGAGAGGCCGGCGAGGTGACCGATTCCGACTTCTTCCTCAGTTGTTCGACGAGCCCTTTGTAGGAAGACTCGCGAATAATCTTCGTAAACTGCCCCCGGTAGTTGTTGACGAGGCTGACGCCGTCCACGACGACGTCATAGACACGCCAGTCACCCGCGATCTGCAGCAGGCGGTAATCGAGCGGGATCTCCGTCTTGCCGGAGACGATTTTGGTCCGGACCTCGGCATACTCATCAGCGTGCCGTTCATTCAGGTACTGGATCTGTTCTCCGGAATACCCCTCGATCTTGCCCGCGTATGACTTGGAGAGGAGCCGTTGAAACAGTTCCACGAATTCTTTCCGTTCGGCCTCATTCAGCTCTTTCCATGGGGCGCCCAGGGCGCGTTTGGCCATCTCCTCATAGCTGAAGCGGTTTCCGATAACCTGCTCGAGCTTGCGCCGTCGCTCCTCGGCCCTTCCCGGCTTCTTGAGCTCCTTGTCCTCCAGGATCTGGATCACCTCGTTGATGGAGCTCTTCACGGCCTCAGTCGCCGGTCCACCGGCCACCGGCTGACCGGGGAACACGACGGCCACGCCGGCCATGATCGTGAGGGCTCCGAGCACTTGCCCCATCCGGTTCATGCCTGCACACGCCATGCTTCATCCTCCCCCCCTTGACGCCGGGCTCTCCTGGCCGTCCTGAGAGGCTTTGGTTGAGATTGAGGCTGAGGTTCCGGAAGTTTCATGCTCGACATTCCAACTACCGCAGACGACCCAACAAGAATCAGGCCCCTTCAACCTCGAACGTCGAATCTCATGGTTGACCTGATCGCGCAGCCACCGGCCCCTTGCATTCCAAAAGAGCACCGGATACGCGGCACCTTCACTGCTCCTCCCATAGCCGGGCGGCGTGGCTGACCCCTATTGCGCGCGTCATTTTCACCCACCCACCCCGGGCGCGCCAAGACGCGCCCTTGCCCGAGCGAGCACCTTCAGCGCTATCCCAAAGACCCGGTGGCTTGGCTGACCCCTAGTGCGCGCGTCCACCGAGCACTCCATCCGCCTAGGCCCGGAACCATTAGATCCTGAGTGCGCGGTGCGCGAGCAGGCGGGTCAGCCAAGCCACCCGGCCCCTCCCCCTTCTTGTGTGCGCGACGCGCGAGCACAACGGGCAGCCCTGCCGCCCGGCCCCTCCTTCTTGTGTGCGCGATGCGCGAGCACGTGAGGCTGCTAGGCTACCTCAGGCCCGTTCCCGTGTGCGCGCTCGGTGTCTTCTAGCGGGCCAGCCACACGGCCCGACACCCGCCTTTCACTTCACTTTCCCGTGAATGTACTGGCTGACGAGTTCCTCCAGATCCAGGCCCGCCTCCGTATCTCTGATCAAGCCACCGGGCTTCAGGACGTCACCGCCGCCGCCCGGCGACAGCGCAATGAACTTCTCGCCGATGATCCCGCGCGTTTTGATCGTCGCAATGGTATCGCTGTACAAGATGACGCCGTTCTGGATCGACAACCCGACGAGTGCCTGGTCGCTATTCAGTCGAATGGCCCTCACCCGGCCCACTTCCACGCCGGCGATCTCCACGGTCGCGCCGGGCTTCAGTCCCGTCACGGAATCGAACTTGGCCTGGACTTCGTAGACTTGCCCGCCGATCACTTCCAGCTTGCCCAGCTTGATCGCGAGGTAGCCCAGGCAGGCCAGGCCCACCAGCACGAACACGCCCACCGTCAATTCCAGTTTAGCTTTTTCCATCTCGAGTCCCCGTTAGGTCCGGCGGCGTTCATCGTTAAACGTTACTTGACGACTAGCAGGACATCGGTAACACCGACATCGTGCACACGTTAATGGGCTGTTTGTAGCAGGACATCGTTCACATTTGTACGGTCTTCTCTCTGCA
>JAHRHE010000129.1 GCA_020027965.1 Nitrospirota bacterium
GACGAGAGATTGCTCCGCGACCTGCTCGAGCTGATGCGCGGGAGCTGCGCCGACTACACGAACGTCTTCCGTTCCCTCTGCGACTTCCAGCAGGCGCCCGAGGCGAAGAACGAGGGGCTCCGGGACTTGTTCGTGGATCGGGACGCGTTCGAGGCCTGGGCCGCCCGGTACAAAGAGCGCATCCGCGCGGAGGGAAGCAAAGACGAGATGCGGGCGGCGCGGATGCGGCGGGTCAATCCTAAGTACGTGCTCCGGAACTATCTGGCCCACGCGGCCATTCAGATGGCCACCGAGCAGAAAGATTTCTCCGAGATCGAGCGTCTGTGCCGGCTGCTCCGCGACCCCTTCGCGGAGCAGCCGGAGATGGTCCGCTACGCGGCCCCGCCCCCGGATTGGGGGAAGCGCCTGATCGTGAGCTGCTCTTCTTAGTTCAGGATGTTGAATAGGCCGTCAGCTTCGTTCTCGTCCACCCATTGCCCGTAGCCAAGCAATGGCTACCCGTCAAACGCTCAACGCACCGAGAAAAGTACGCGCCCCTCAGGGTGGATCTGGCCGAGGTACGGTGGGTGAAGGGATGGGAATTCGGCCTAGAGTTTGTGCGTCTCAGGCTGGAAGTAAAGGCACGTCTCCAGCGGTTCATCAGCGCACTGGTGCGGAAGGCCGAAGGCGGCGGGTTCAAGCATACCGGGTGATTCGTAGCGCTACGGGAGAAAGACTCCAGACCCCTTTTCCTCCGCCTGGGAATTTGGCCTCACGTTCGTCGGCTTCCTGTTTTTTCGCATCCGAGACTACTTGATCGGATGGATGGCCTCGATCCAGGGCTCGTGGCGGCGGCCGTATTTCACCGTCACCTGGTAGCGCGGCTCGTGAGGGCCGGAGGAGAGCAACCGGTCCTGGCGGATGAAGTCCAGGGCGTTACCCAATTCCGTCGGGACGTTGATGTAGTTCACCAATATCGAGGAGATAACACCACGCAGGTGCGCCGGGTCCCGGGCCCCGTGCTTCTCCGTACGCTCCTCGACGATGGTGAGGCGAACCTCCGCGGGGGCGATGATGTACCTGCCCCGGTCCGGATATTGGCGACGGAGGGCAGCCGGGTCGAGGCCAACATCCACTGCAATCAGCCGCGAGTCCGTCCGGCGAAGGCGATCCAACTCCTGATCCGCCTGTTTTAGATCTTTCTGCGTGGCTTCCTGACGTCCAATCTGCGCTGCGATCCGAGCCCGGTCTTTTTCTGCTTCCGCGATCCAAGTCCGCCAGGCCTCGCCTTCATATTCGAGTACAGCGAACGCTTTGCGAGGGAGCGCTTTTTCATACTCCAGCCGCGCCGAGGGATCACTCATCGGACGGCTGCAGTCGTAGCCCAAGGCTTCTAGCTTCTTCTGGTTAAACCAGGCAGAGCCTGGGTCCCCGGGATACGAACTCCATTTCCGGTGCTGCCGCCAATCGAGCCGAAGCTCCACGCCGGAGTTCTCCTCGACGGTGTAAGCCACCGTAAGCTCTCGTTCGGTCATGATCACGAGCGCCTCAGGTTCGCCCGCCCGATTATACGCCACTCCGGCCAAGACCACCGCGTTCGTCGCCACGATCAGCGCGATCGCTGTCCACATCCAGAATTGCCTCATGCCATCGCCTCCCTCAGGTGCGTCCGCATGCGCTGGAACACCAGCAGCAGCAACACGGCGACGAGGCCGAGGAGGAGGAAGAAGAGGTACTTGGGCATCCAGTCCCACCACCAATCGAAGAATTTAGTGTAGAGCTGAATGACAAAAAAGGTGCTCCCCAGGTTGGTGATGCCCTGCCACTTCCAATGAATGCCCGTCCAGATCACAAGCGCGGAGGCCGCAAAGCCCAGGATCACATACACCGTCTCCACACGATCCGGCTGCCAGGGAAGATAACTGCCTCGGCCCCAGTGAGACAGGATCAGGATCGCCAAAAGTACGGCTAGCAGGCCGAACATGCGGTAGTAGCCCGGGAACTCCTGGAAGCGGCGGTGAGAGATGAGCGCCGGCACTGCGAACAGGAGCAATCCAGCGGGAATAAAGTTTTCGGGACGCTCGCCGAAGGACAGCCAGTACATACCGCACCACGTGCCGGTCGTCGCGGACAGGAACGCCAGCAGGCAGAGGATACCGGCCACGAGCAGGATCCGCAGGTCGTAGCCGTACGCGAGTGCGAGGGCGAACCCTCCCCAGACGAGCAAGGCGTTCTGTGTGGGAGTAATCCCGAAGATACTCCCAAGCATGCCGAGATTGAGCACGAAGCTCGCGAAGGCGATCAGCCCGATCAGTGTCGTGAAGTAGGGCACCTTTTCTTTGCGCGAGACGATTTCCGTTGCCGCTGCTGCCAGAAGCGGCGCCGCGATCAGGATGAGCACCTGGACCGGCGTGGAGATCAGCCCCCAGATCCGGTAGAAAAAGAAAAACACGCTCGCGGCCAGCGCCAGCGAACCCAGAAGGGAGACGATGCGCATGCCCAGCGACATCTGCTTCTCAGTGACGGTCGTGTCCACGTCGAAATCCCTCGTCAGCGTGGCGAGGGTCTCTTCGTGGTAGGACCGGAGGTGCTGCCGTTGGTCCGCCGGAAGAGCGATGACACCGTCCCGTTCAAGGCGGTCCAGTTCCTCTCGGAAGACTAGGATCTGATCCACTCGGTGCTGCGCTTCTGCTCGATTCACTAGCGCTTTGGATTGTTGGCGCTCCTCGGTCATCACTTGCCAATCCCTCTTTGGTCAGAAGCTGGGTCAGCCGCTAACACTGGTCGTTAAGCTCGCTGCTAGATAACTATGGGCAAGTATATCCAAAGGCCAGGCAACTATGAAGAAATCTTTGATTTTGAGACAGTCCTTGAGCTTTGGTCGGCCTCATGCTCATCGGCTTCCTGCATGGGGGAAGAACGCCTACGGCTCGTCACGTAAATCAATAACAATTGCTTACCTCGTCCCCCGGCACTATAATCTCAATAATGTGGCCTAAGCGAGAACACGCAGGCGCAACTTCCAATCGACTCGGTCGTCGCACAGGTCTGAACCTCATGCTGTCCTCCCGATTCGACACGCATTCTGAATACCAGCGCCTGAGCCCCACAGGCCTGAGCGTCGGCACATGCCTGGTATGGACCGCATTCATG
Source organism: Nitrospirota bacterium (assembly GCA_020027965.1). Taxonomy (GTDB): domain Bacteria; phylum Nitrospirota; class Nitrospiria; order Nitrospirales; family Nitrospiraceae; genus JAHRHE01. Next base: position 3,133 of record JAHRHE010000129.1, read on the forward strand.
GCCATAACCGGGTGCGTGGAAGAAAATAGGTATCAGACCGTGACTGCCGAGGTCGAGCAGGTTAAGGCCGATGTCGAGCGTATGCAAGCCGAGGCCAAGGCGTTGGAGCAACAAGTGGCGCCGCTCCGAGCGTTGAATGATCAGGAAGATAGAACGTTAACCGAGTTACTGACTGAGCTCCGGAAGAAGAACGATGCTGCCACCCGCAGGCAGCAGCAATATGAAGACAGGGTGGCCACGCTCCAAGCGAAAGCCAACAGCCTCCTGAGCCAGAACCGAACGCTGATGCGTGAAATGAGAGAGGCCAAAAAGCAGGAGACTTCCCTTCTGGCCCTGGTGACACGGTATGAGAAGGAACTGCAGCTTTCAGAATCTGGTCTCGAGAACGTGACAGCCCCGCCAGTCCCTATGCCTGATCCAAGCATCAGCCGTGGAACCGCGCCGCAGCCATCTCCTGCCACGCCACCACGGGAGACGCTGGCATCCGCCCCTGCCCCTCAGCCGCAAGCGCCTCCTCAGACGCAAGCCCCCGCGCCAGGCCAGACCGCGCCGCCGGCGCGTCCCCCCCAACAGCAGCCGGCTACGGGCGAATCCGACGAGTCTTGGTGGTCCACCATCAAAGACTGGCTCTCGACAGCCTGGGACTGGTTCTTCTCCTAGCGTCCGCACAAGCAACGAGAACCATCCGCTGCACAGGAAGGGTCTCGGCTGACGAACGGCGTGCGGAGGCTGTGCACCCAGTTGCTCTGGCGCGGCAAACGGGTTGTCCTCTACGCAGGGGAAGAACGCGGACGGCTCGCCACGGACTCTGGGCAGGTGACCAACCGCACCTGAGACACGTCAGACTTTCTGCGTTGACACAGGGTCCGTCAAGAAGTAGCCTACCCTCATTTGTGACCTGCCAAATGCCTTTGCCCCGTTCCCCACAGCCGGAAATTCGGAGAGCGAGAAGGAGGAGGGCTTGCTATCCGCGGACCCATTTTGAAACCTATGGAAGCCTGATCCACATCGAGAGCGACGAAGGGCCTGGCATGACCGGGCTTGTAAACCTTTCAGTCGCAGCCATAGAAAGGTGAGGTGCCACTATGACGTATAAAAAACTGGTGTGGGGAGCCGTTGCGCTAGTTCTGGTCGGGACAAGTTCGATCATGCTTAGGGCAGCCGAGACTTCGGGCCCGGCGGCCAGCATACCTCTGGACACGGTCACGGACTACATCCATGCCGTGATCCAGGCAGACCGGGAAATTTACACGAAAAATGTTGTGGAGAGGATGCAGGCCAAAGGAATTGTGGTCGCTTCAGAGGACTGGCAGGTGAATAACACCCTCCCTCTTCCAGCCCAGTTCTTGATCGACTCGGCCCATTTAGTTGCAAGAACGACAAGCATTCGGGTCCGTTTGGTAAGCCTGTGGCCGATCAACAAACGGAATGGACCGGCCACTGAGTTCGAGCGAACAGGGCTCGCGAACGTTATGTCGCAGCCAGACCGTCCTCACACTGGATTTTTCGAAAACGGACGGAAGTGGTTCTTCCAAGCGCTCTATGCCGACAAGGCTGTCTCTCAGGCCTGCATAGGGTGCCATAACGCACACCCGGACAGCCCAAAACGGAACTTCAAGCAGAATGATGTCATGGGTGGGATTCTGATCACCATCCCAGCGGCGGGTCAATAATTTCGTTAGTTAGCAGGCGGGCAACGGTACAGCAGCAGGGTGTTGAAAAATCTGTCTCCAAACTTATGCCGCTGCCCAGCGCATCGTTCTAGCGGTTGAGAGAGAAGCGCTGCAAGGAACCCACGCTGTCCGTGGCTAAGTTGTGAAAGCGCCTGTGGCTGAAGTGACACCGCAAGCCTGGCCGTCCAGTTGGCCTGGGAATTCGGCCTTACGTTTGTCGGCTTGCTGTTTTTTCGCTTGCGAGACTACTTGATCGGATGGATGGCCTCTATCCAGGGCTCGTGGCGGCGGCCGTACTTCACCGTCACGCGGTAGCGCGGCTCGTGAGGGCCATAGGAGGGCGGCCGGTCATGGAGGACGAAGTCCAGGGCGTTGCGCAATTCCGTCGGGACGGTAACGTAGTTCACCAGTATCGAGGAGATGAAACCGCGTAGGTGCGCCGGCTCCCGGGCCCCGTGCTTCTCCGTACGCTCCTTGGCGATGGTGAGGCGAACCTCGGCGGGGGCAATGATATACTTCCCCCGGTCTGGATATTGGCCGCGGAGGGCAGCCGGGTCGAGGCCAACATCCACTGCAATCAGCCGCGAGTCCGTCCGGCGGAGGCGATCCAACCCCTGATCCGCCTGTTGCAGATCTTTCTGCGTGGCTTCCTGACGTCCAATCTGCGCTGCGATCCGAGCCCGGTCTTTTTCTGCTTCCGCGATCCAAGCCCGCCAGGCCTCGCCTTCATATTCCAGCACGGCGAACGCTTTGCGAGGGAGCGCCTTTTCATACTCCAACCGCGCCGAGGGATCACTGATTGGACGTCTGCAGTCGTAGCCCAAGGTTTCCAGCTTCTTCTGGTCAAACCAGGTAGAATCTGGGTCCTCGGGATACGAACTCCATTTCCGGTGCTGCCGCCAATCGAGCCGAAGTTCCACGCCGGAGTTCTCCTCGACGGTGTACGCAAGCGGAAGTTCCCGTTCGGTCAGGGTCACGAGGGCTTCCGGCTCGCCCGACCGATTGTACGCCACCCCGGCCAAAACCACCGCGTTGGTCGCCGCGACCAGCGTGATCGCCGCCCACATCCAGAGTTGCCTCATGCCATCGCCTCCCTCAGGTGCGTTCGCAGGCGCTGGAACACCAACAGAAGCAACACGGCGACGAGGCCGAGGAGGAGGAAGAAAAGGTACTTGGGCATCCAGTCCCACCACCAATCGAAGAATTTGGTGTAGAGCTGAATGACAAAGAAGGTGCTCCCCAGGCTGGTGACGCCTTGCCACTTCCAATGAATGCCCGTCCAGATCACAAGCGCGGAGGCCGCAAAGCCCAGGATCACGTACACCGCCTCCACATGATCCGGCTGCCAGGGAAGATAACTACCTCGGCCCCAGTGAGACAGGATCAGGATTGCCAGCAGCACGGCTAGCAGGCCGAACACGCGGTAGTAGCCCGGGAACTCCGGGAAGCGGCGGTGCGAGATGAGCGTCGGCACTGCGAACAGGAGCAATCCAGCGGGAATGAAGTTTTCGGGACGCTCGCCGAACGACAGCCAGTATAGGCCGCGCCACGTACCGGTCGTCGCGGACAGGAAAGCCAGCAGACAGAGGATACCGGCCACGAGCAGGATGCGCAGGTCGTAGCCGTACGCGAGCGCGAGGGCGAACCCTCCCCAGACGAGCAACGCGTTCTGTGTGGGAGTGATCCCGAAGATACTGCCAAGCATGCCGAGATTGAGCACGAAGCTCGCGAAGGCGATCAGCCCGATCAGTGTCGTGAAGTAGGGCACTTTTTCTTTGCGCGAGACGATTTCCGTTGCCGCTGCTGCCAGTAGCGGCGCCGCGACCAGGATGAGCACCTGGACCGGCGTGGAGATCAGCCCCCAAATCCGGTAGAAAAAGAAGAACACGCTCGCGGCCAGCGCCAGCGCACCCAGAAGGGAGACGATCCGCATGCCCAGCGACATCTGCTTCTCACTGACGGTCGTGTCCACGTCGAAATCCCTCGTCAGCGTGGCGAGGGTCTCTTCGTGGTAGGACCGGAGGCGCTGCCGTTGGTCCGCAGGAAGAGCGATGACACCGTCTCGTTCAAGCCGGTCCAGTTCCTCTCGGAAGGCCAGGATCTGATCCACTCGGTGCTGCGCTTCCGCTCGATTCACCAGCGCTTTGGATTGTTGCCGATCCTCGGTCATCACTTGCCAATCCCTCTTTGGTCAGAAGCAGGGTCAGCCGCTAGCACTGGTCGTTAAGCTCGCTGCTAGGGAGCTATGGGCAAGTATATCCAAAGGCCAGGCAACTACGAAGAAATCTTTGATTTTGAGAAAGTCCTTGAGCGTTGGTCGGCCTCACCCTCGTCGGCTTTCTGCGCGGCAAACGGTTTGTCCTTTTCACGAGGGAAGAAGGCCTGCGGCTCGTGGGAAGTCTCGGCTGATGAACGGGGTAGAGGGCTGTCTGGTTGATCCCCAACAGCGCGCATTGACCGAGGTGCATCTCCGCCCAGCTTTCCCCATTGGAATGATGCTCGTGTCGGTCCAACTGCGGCCGTTGAGCGAGCACATTCTGATCGTGCGCGCTCCGGGAGCACAGGACCGACATGGGCGTCGTTTCAACCCACCTTCTCTACCGTGGTGAATCGAGTAACAGCTCCGCGATCACGTGGCGGAGGCGTGCTTCTTCGTGGGATTGCAGACGGAGGAATTTCACCCCGAACTCCTGGCCTTTGGCCCACCGCACGGTGGCGAGCTCGACCGTGATCGGCAGGGCTTCCCCTGATCCATAGAAGAAGCACAGCTCTAACTCCGTGCCGGGTTGCAAGGCCGCATCGCTTTCCATCCGACACCCCAGAGGGGAGAGGTCGCGCACGCTTCCTTCCCCAGCCACCATCGCGACATCGGCGGAAAACAAGCCCCGGAATTGCACGCGAAAGCGCGGATCCCTCCGCAAGTCGACGCCGGTGGCACCCGGATGGATCGCAACCAGTAGCTCGAGGATCCTTTGGTCTCCGGTGAGCATGCCGATTTTGAGATAGCCTTCAATCCGTGCCCAGGCAACAGGGTCTGCGCGGGCTTGCAGTTCACGCAGCGTGTTTCCGACCTGTAACCCAGCTTCGTTCATCGCTTGGAGGATATAGCGGCGGGTCGTTTGATAATCTTCTAACTCGCTCACACCCTCACGACCCTTTCCCCTTCGGCAGCAGGGAGTTTGAAGAAGCAGGCTCGCCTCGATTATAACCGGTGTCAAAACACCCAGGCATGAGGGCACGCGACTTTCTGCGAGCGGTTGTGTCAACTCATCTACGGCTGGAAGGGATGGAAAAGGGTGGTCTGGATAGGGGACTCAGCTCCTCTGGCGGGCCTGATTGAGGGACTTGACCATATCCAAGAGTCGCGCCCGCCCCCCCTCGGAAATTTCGGTGAACTGCACCCCCATCCCGGGAAAGAATAGATAGCGTTCTGGCTTCGGGCGGACCCAGGCCACTTTGCCCTTTGCGTGAATCTGCCCTGTCGGATCGTCGGGGAGGACGAGGTCCATC
>JAHRHE010000030.1 GCA_020027965.1 Nitrospirota bacterium
GCCATCATGACCGCAAGGTAGCCGCCTAGGGTGTTCGGCTCTCCACTCTCTCCCTCAAACGGAGCGGTCGCGCGCTGGCCGGACGGAATCTGATAAATCGCGTACAGGCTGATGATACAACACGTCGCCAGGAGGGCTATCACGAGGCGTACGGCCTGGTCTTTCGTGCTGACATTGTTGACCACCATAAGAAAAATGAAAAAGTACTCGAAGTATTTCATCACGAAAAACAACCCGGTCACCGGCCGGACCCGTCCCGCAAGGATTCCGAGCAGAGTCGCACCGACGCAGACCAGCATGTAGTAAAGGATCGGACGGTTGACCGGCGTGGACTTGATCAGGGCCAGCTCACGATACACGATCGTTTTCACGAGCCAACTGAAGCCGATCACGATCAGGAGGAGATCGTCGAACCGCAGCGAGATCTCTCGCCCTCCCACCCCACGTCCCTGGATCTGGCCGACCGCGATCTCTGGAGAGAGCAGCATTGAGAAGATCAAGAGATAGATGGCGGCCCGCACCGATGCGAAGGCGATCAGCAGGATCATGAAGCCCACGGCGAGCTGAATGCCGGTCGTGGGCTTGACCAACGACAAACCGAGCGCCAAGACCAACGCCAGGAGAAACATCACCACGAGATCATGAGCGCGGAGTGTCTCGCCCTGCATCATGCCCTCCCAAGGGCAATGCCATCAGCGGTAGTCATACCGGTAATACCCGTACTCCGGCGTGATCTCGGCCCTGACGTTGGTGAGCACAATCCCCACGACCTTGGCTTGGGCATGGTCCAGCAAGAACTTGGTTCGCTTCAGAGCATTCCGACCAACCTTGCCCACCTGATAGACGAGAATGGTGCCTTCCACTACCGAGCTCACCAAGATCGCGTCTGCGATGGGGAGAATTGGCGGTGTGTCGAACAACACCACTTCATATTCCTCTCTCATGTCGGCGATCAGGCCACCGATCCGTTTCGAGTTGAAGAACTCGGTCGGGTTGGGCGGGACCTGGCCGCTCGTCACAATATGCAGGTTGTCCAGGCCAGGGGTATTGACCACGCGATCGACACCCAGCAGCCCGAGCATGAGATCCTCGACCGTCCGGACAGACTCACGCCATGGCTTGCGCCCCATCAGCGCCTCGGCGAGTCCCGGTTCACGCGGAATCCCAAGACGCTTGTGGATGACCGGCCGTCTCAGGTCGGCGTCCACCAGAAGGACTCGCTTGCCGTCCTGGGCCAGCGTGATCGCCAGGTTGACTACCGTCGTGGTTTTCCCCTCACCGATCCCGGCGCTGGTGAACAGCAACGTCTTGATGTTCCGATCCACGCTCGCGAATTGCAGATTGGTGCGCAACGAGCGGTAGCCCTCCGCCAGGACCGATTTGGGATCGTAGAGACAGACCAATCTGGCGAACACGTCCAGCGTTTCCGGACTGACGTCGCGCGGCAGCGCCTTCGCAGCCGCCTCCTTAATGTCCTTCTCCAGAAAGCGAGGGATCACCCCCAGAACCGGAAGTTTCAGAAATTCCTCGACCCCCTCGATCGTGCCGATGGAGGTATCGAATGACTCCCGCATGAACGCCAGCACGAGCCCTAGAAAGGCGCCCATGAGCGCTCCTACGATCATATTCAGCCGATTATTGGGTGCATTCTTAGGTCCACCGGGGGGAACTGCCGGCTCGATGATGGTGACGTCTTCAATCTGCTCCGCGCTCTTGATGAGGAGCTCCTGATGCTTGATCTTGAGCGTGGAGTACAGGTCGGAGTTGACCTTGACTTCCCGATCCAGACGGGCCATGTCAATCGCCGCCTTGGGAAAACTGAAATACCGATCCCGATACTTGTCGATCTGTTCTTTCAGCGCGGCCTCGCGGCCGGTCAGGCTTTTCATCTTCGACTCGAGCTCGCGAGACATCTCAACTTTGACGTTTTGGATCTTGCGCGACACCTCCTTCACCTGAGGATGTTCCGGGGTGTAATTGATCAGGAGGGTCGCGCGTTCCTGAAGGAGATCTAGCAACCGGGCGTTCAGGACCGATAGGAGAGCCGAGGGTTCTTCGGTGAAGATGCGCTCCTCGGGTCTTCCTCCGGGGATCGCCTGTGCCTGGAGCACACGGATCTGCTTGAGTGTCTCATCCTTGAGACGGAGTACCCGGTTGTATTCCTGTTCGAGCCTCGTGAACGACTCCAGGGCCGCTTTGGCCTCCTCGCTCAGGAACACCTGCCCCTCTCGCTCCTTAAAACTCCGCAAGTTTTCCTCAGACTCCCGCAGCTGAGCTTCGATCGCGGCCACCTGCTCCTCGACAAAGCGGCGGGTTTCGGTCACCATGCGATTGCGGCTCTTGATATTCTCCAGCCGGTAGATCTCGGCCACGCTGTTGGCAATGCGGGCCGCTCGCACGGGCTCCTCAGCTTCGACGGAGATCCGGAGGATGTTGGTGTTGCCTTCTTGCGCGGCGGTGACCTGCTGCTGCAATCCGTAGATGACGTTGAGGTAGGCCGGTGAGCGTTTCTCCTCTGGCGTGACAGTCTCAGGAACCAGCTTCAGCTCCCTCGCCACTTGCTCGACCACCTGGAAGCTTCTGATGACCTCAGACTGGGTGGCGAGGTTTCCGCCTCCCACCTCGGCGATGGATTCAAGCAAGAGAGAGGCCACCGTGCTGGTCCGCTCGAACTGCACTCTCGCCGAGGCTTCGTAGACGGGGATCGGTTGGAGATACTGGGTCATGCCGAAGGTAAAGGCGATCACCAGCGCGGCCGTGATAAGGATCGTATACCCGCGCTTCTTGAGAATCAGCCAGTAATCCAGCAGATTCAGTTCATACTGCGCCATGGCCTATCCCAGTTCTGAAGCCCCGTCCACCCTCGACGGTCTATTAAAATGCCTTGAACAGCGTCGCGGCGAAGAGCGGGTAGATGGTCAGCAGCACGAGCGGAAAGAGTACATTCGCGGCCTGGCTCGCATCACCCAACCGTGAGCGTGGGACGAACACCACATCGTTCTCCTGCAGCGGAAGATTCCGGCTCCAATCCCCATAGGTAAACAGACGGGAGATATCGGCCGTAAGGATCTCCGGGCGATCCGGAGTGGCGCGGATTACGCGAATTTCGTCCAACAGGGCGGTCTCGTTGTAGTTGTCGGCCGCCGTGATGGCCTGCATGACCGTCATGTTGCGGGACAGCGGCAGGAAACCCGGCTTCTTGACATCGCCGAACACGTACACGCGCTTGACCCTGGCCGTCCTTTTTTTGAGCTGCACCTGCACCTGCGGGTTCCGCATAAAGGGGGACATCTTTTCCTGAATGCGCGTCTCTGCCTGCGCGGCCGTGACGCCGCGAACGTCCACCTCGACGAAGGACACGGCCGCCGTGCCGTTTTCGCGGACGACGCTCGTGAACTTTTCTTCTCCGGCGCCCCGACGAATCACGATCTCCATGGTGTCGCCCGGCTCAATCGGTGTGTCAGCCGAGGCCACGTTCTCGTCCGCGTAGAGATCGCCCTTGGGCAGCGTGGGCATAGGAGTTCCCGGCGGCGCGATCGCACTCGGAGGCAGCTTGGACTCAGCGGGATTTCGGCAACCCTCCGGGCCTGCAGCCATCGCGAGAGCCAGGAGCAGACACAGGATTCGGCTGAGTGTGCGTTGCATCATATGCATCATAGGCGTGCTCATCATCAGATTAGGGTAGAGTTCAGCGGACGTCGGCCGATTGAAGCACATCCACGATGTGAACCAGCGTGTTCTTGCTCAGGTCCAAGAGTTTCGGTTCAGCGGGCATGGTTCCGTCAAAGGCCTGGCTGACTTCCACTACCGGTCGAAGCGGGAACCGCGGGTTTGGCACCTTCACCACGCCGACCTCGCCAGTATTCAGCCTGACCGAGGTCCCTAACGGAAACACCGACACCTGCTGAAGCAGCACTTTAATGAGCTGGCTGGGAAACGAGTTCCTCTCGGCCATGAGCAACTCCCTCACCGCTTCGTGCGGCGGGAAACGCCGGCGGTAGGGCCTCGGACTCAGCAGCGCGTCGAAGACATCCACGATGCCGACGATCGAGGCATATTCGTGGATCTGGCTTTCCTTGAGCCCTTTGGGGTAGCCCTGCCCTCCCGATCGTTCATGCTCTTGCAAGGCTACTTGGGCCAGCCAATCGTACTGGCTTCCAAGCTTGCTGAGAATCTCGTACCCCAACTCGGGATGCCGCTGCACCATCGCACGCTCTTCGGGATTGAGCTTCTCAGGTTTCGCCACGAGCGCCTCGGGCAGCATGAACATGCCCACATCGTGCAGGAGCGCGGCCTGCGCCATCCTGATCTGATCATCCCGCTTATAGCCAAGGCCGACGGCGATCTTGATCGCAAGCACCGCTACATTGACCATGTTCGTAATGAGCACGTGGCCCGGAGGTCCGGAGAGGGCTTTGGCGAGCAGTTGGTCGTTCTGGCGCAGCGCATCCACCATACCAGTGGCCACGCGGCTGATCTCATCCATAGAGAACAGCCGGTCCTCGCGTACGGCGGTGGCGATGCCGGACAGCTCTTCTTCCGCGAGGGTGTACCAGTGCAAGGTGCTCTGTGAGGTCGGGGCATTGGCAAGTGTTGCGCCCAACGCCCGGAAGGTGACTGATTCGGGTGAACTCCCAGCGCTCTCAGGGCTGGCCTGGGAACCCTCCGTTAGGCGAAGCGGCGACGAAGGCGGAGTGGCTGGCTTTCCTGGTACTTTCTTGCCCTGCTTTTCGTGTGATCCCTTGATGTCCCGGATGAGGTCACTGAGCCGTATCACGTATCAATCCTCTTGCCTCTTGTTCTAAGGCCCTACGACGAACACAAAATTCGCTCGAGATCCCCTCCCCATGGTCATCAATCGACCCGGGGACTGGAGTGAGAGAAACGCTGGATGTTTCAGGGTAATGGCTCCGATAGCCAGGCGTTCAGATCACTCAGTAAGCGGCCTGCTGGGTGAATAAACGTACATGCAGTCCACATTGTGGAGGCAAAGCCAAAAATTGTCAACCAATTCGAGGGAACTCCGCGCACGCTGGATTCCCTGTTCCGCCCGATCGGCAAAAGCATTCTACGGCGTCCGGCCTCAAAGCGGTCCCCTCGAACGACCCTCTTCAGACGAGGCCAGGAAGGCTCAGATCCCTACCCATTCGGTCCACAGGCGAGCCAGGTTTCGACGCTCGGTGTGCAGCATGGACACCCCCACCGGCACCGGTTCAGGGAGCTCCTCACGTGTCGCGTGAATGTCGATCGTCGGGGACGAAAGCCGGGCTGTCATCCAGATGGCTCCGTGTCGGTCAGTCCGCAAGACCCGCACACCCCCTCGGGCATAGGCTACCAACACGGCCGGGGCTGGATGTCCGTAAGGGTTGTGTCCTCCGACCGAGATAACCGCGCTATCCGGGTGTACCCGCTCGATCCAGTGCACGTCCAAGGAGCTCCGCGCGCCATGATGGGGCACCTTAAGCACCCGCGCCCGGATGTCGCGGCCCCTGACGATCAATCGAAACAGCGCATCGGTTTCCACGTCGGCCGTAAACAGAAACGACTGTGGACCGCAGTCCAGTCTGGTGACCACCGAGAGATTATTCAGCAAACTGCCGCCAGCCTTGGTCGAACCTGGCGACTGGCCAGTCGGTATGGAGACCGGTGGATTCAATACCAAAAGACGGCAGGGACCGGACCCAACCAGGGTCTGTCCCTCTCGCGCGACCTCTTCGACCAGGCCTCGTGCGCGGAGCGCCTCCTGCAGCCTGTGGTAAAAGACCTCGTCCCGTGGAAGCCCGTTGCCCCAGTAGTGCCCCACCTCGAAGCTCCTCACGATCCAGGGCAGACCACCCACATGATCCAGTTGTGGATGCGTGCCGATCACGTGGTCGAGGCGCCGGATGCCGCGGTCCCAGAGATAGGGCGCGACCACGGCCCGGCCCATGTCCAAGGTATCGTAGGCGGCCCCGCCGTCTATCAGCACGGTCAGCCCGTCCGGAAGCTCCAGCAAAGAGGCATCGCCCTGGCCAACGTCGAGGAAGGTGACCCGCAGCGTATCGCCGTCAGGCACCGCACGAGGCGACCAGCTCCACCAGATCAGCAGGAGCGCGACGCCCAGCGTGCCAGTCCATCTGATCCTTCGACTTTCCGAGGGTCGAACTGCGGCAAAAAGCAAGACGTAGAAAATCACGATCCCGGCGATGGCGGGAGAGGCCACATGCCATTCCGCGCCAGGCACACGGGCCAGCATCTCGACAACCGCGGCCGTCATGTTCAACAGAGCCTGGTTCAGCGGACCGGCGGGGAGCGTGCTTCCGCCGCTGAGCAAAAGCCAAATCGCCGAGCCCAATCCCAGGGGGACAAGAATTCCTCCCGCCAGCGGTACGACGATCAGATTGGCCGCCAGCCCCAGCCAGGGAATCTGATTAAAATGGTACGCGACCAGGGGCACCGTCACGAGGGTCACTGCGCCGGTGATCCAGACATAGTCGCGCAACCATTCCCCCAGCCGCCACCGCGGGAGGCCGGGGTCTGGGTCGCCATTCCGGTCTTCCCGGCTCGCCCAACGGAGCACCAGCGCGATGGCGAGCACTGACATGTACGACAGTTGAAAGGAGATGTCGAACAGCACACGAGGATCGTGAACTGCAATGAGCAGGGCGGCGCCGGCCAGAGCGAGCAACAGGTGCCGGTCGCGTCCGAGCCACACCGCGATCAGGAAGACCAGGATCATCACGAGTGAGCGTACGGTCGCGACCTCAGCTCCGGCCAGCAAGGTATAGAAGGTGACAGGCACCACGGTCACGATCACCGCCAGCCGTGTTGGCGTCGTATGCCGTGAGAGGCCTTCCAGCCAGACCGTCGGCAGACGCCGGCAGCCACTCTTAATCAGGAAGAACGAGAGAAAGGCGATCAGCCCGAGATGCGAGCCGGAGATCGAGAGAATGTGCACGGTGCCGGTGGCCATAAAGGCATCCCGCACCGTCGGGTCGAGGTAGCCGGACTCCCCGATGATGATGCCGAGAAAGATGCCGAGGGCCGGTCCGTTCAGCGCCGTTTCGGCGGCCCGGCGGATCCGTTCGCGCCAGCCGTCGATGATTCGCCAGGGCCACCATCGGAACGGAACCGCATCGGCCTCGAGGATGCTCAGGGCACCTGGCCCTGACGCAGAGACCATCCCGTCGATCCCGCGTCGCTTCAACAAGGCAGCATAATCAAACCCGCCTGGATTCAGGGTACCGGAGGGCTCGCGCAGGCGAGCTACGAGCGCCACCAGGTCCCCCTGCCGAACGTCACGATCGGGCTCGCGCCATGTGAGGCGCAATCGTCCCTCGGCCGGCCGGAGGGTGTTCCCTTCTCCTAGAGAGGACAGCGCAAGGACCGTGACAAGCCGACCCGGGGAATGGCGCACCGGTTCGACGACCCGCCCCACAATCCTGACCGAGCTCGGTCCCGCTTGGCTCACCGCCGGGGTGCCCGCGGCGACCCACATGAACAGACTCCAATACAGCACGCCGGCCAGGAGCCCGCCGTACAGAGCCAGACTGCGCGCGGCCGTCAGCCGGCCGATGACCTCAAGAACAGTCAGGGTGATGACCGCAAGGGCGAGCAGCAGGAACACGGTGATGGGAAGGTAGGGAGTGTAGGAGCCGAGCCACAGGCCCGTCACGAAGGCGACGGTCAGCGGAAGGAGCATGGGTGCTCCTAGAGCACAGGTGCGAGGCTTGAGGCGCGAAGCGATCGGGAAACGACTGAGGATGCAAGCGAGAAGGAAGGCTGCGCTCCTAAGCCCCTCGCCCCTCGCCCGCTGCCTCTGGCCTTATCCTAGACACGCCCGTACCGTCCCGGCGAGCTCCTCCGCAACGGCACGGATGAGGGCCTCTCCTTCCCCTTCCACCATGATCCGGAGCAGTGGTTCTGTACCCGAGTATCGGACCAGCACGCGGCCGGTGCCGTTCAGGGTGGATTCCCCTTTCTGGATGGCACGCTGGACCTGGGGCAGCCCGGCTAGGTCGGGCTTGTCTTTCACAGGAACGCTGAGGAGGACTTGGGGCACGGCCGTCATGGATCGGGCCAGCTCCGACAGCATCCGTCCGCTTCGCTTCATCAACGACAGGATCTGGAGGCCCGAGATCAGCCCGTCGCCGGTGGTATTGTGGTCCAGAAAGATGAGATGTCCGGACTGCTCGCCGCCGAAGGTATAGCCCTCCGCGACCATCCGCTCCAGCAGGTAGCGATCCCCCACGGGAGTGCGGACCAAACCAATGCCGGCTCTCGTCAGCGCGCGCTCCAGTCCGTAATTGCTCATCACGGTCGCGACCACGGTCTGCCGCTTCAACAAACCCCGCTCCCGTAAATCGAGCGCGATCGCGGCCATGGCATGGTCGCCGTCCACCAGACGCCCTTGCTCGCACACAAAAACCGCCCGGTCGGCATCCCCGTCATGGGCAATCCCGACATGGGCGCGACGCTCAAGGACCGCTTGCTGGAGTCGCGCCGGATGCACCGCCCCGCAGTCCGCATTGATATTGGTCCCGTCAGGTTCATCGCCGATCACCCACACGGTGGCCCCGAGTTCCCGCAACACCTTGGGGGCTACCTTGTAGGCCGCCCCGTTGGCGCAGTCCACCACCACTCGCAGTCCCTGAAAGTCCAGGTCCCTCGGCAGCGAACGCTTCACGAATTCGATGTACCGCCCTTCCGCGTCGTCGATCCGAAAAGCCTTCCCGACCTCGTCCGCCGTCGGTCGCAGGTGTTGAATTTCGTCCGACGTGATCAGCGCTTCCATGCGTATTTCGAGCTCATCGGGAAGCTTGAACCCGTCGTTCGAGAAGAATTTGATCCCGTTGTCCTGGTACGGATTATGCGAAGCCGAAATTACCACTCCGGCATCGGCCCGCAGGCTCCGGGTCAGGAACGCGATAGCAGGTGTCGGCATAGGTCCGACCAGGAGCACATCCACCCCCATCGAACAAATGCCCGAGGTCAGCGCGGATTCCAGCATGTAGCCGGACAGGCGGGTATCCTTGCCGATCACGATTTGATGCCGGCCTGACCGGCGTTTGAACAGATAGGCGGCGGCACGGCCCAGCGCCATCGCCGTCTCGCTCGTCATCGGCTCAAGGTTGGCGACGCCGCGTATGCCGTCCGTTCCAAACAGTGTTCGCATACCGCTCCTTGGTCATCAATCACAGGTCAGGGATCATGCGTTGCCATCACGGTCTGCCCTGACGCATCATGCGTGACGGATCGCCTGGACCATCTTGACGACGTCCCGCATGGCGTCAACATCGTGGACACGGACGACTCGGGCTCCTCGGAGGATGGCGACCGCGATCGCTGCGGCGGTCCCCATGAGCCGTTCGTCGACCGGACGATTCACCACGGTTCCGATAAAGGCCTTTCTGGAAGCCCCCACCACGATCGGACGTCCGAGCGTAAGAAAGGCGTCGAGACGCCTCAGCAGCGTCAAGTTATGCTCAAGGGTTTTCCCGAACCCGAGACCAGGGTCAAGCAAGATCTGCTCTCGCCCGACTCCGGCCTCCATCGCCGTGTTCATCCGTTCCACAAAGAACGCTCGGATCGCTTCCACCACATCCACATAGTACGGCGCCTGCTGCATCGTCCGGGGCCACCCTTGCATGTGCATCAACACGAGTCCGGCACCCGCCTCCGCCACCACCTGCGCCATCGCGGCGTCGAACCGCAGTGCGCTGATGTCGTTCACGATACACGCTCCGGCCTCCAGTGCGCGGCGGGCTACGGCAGCTTTGGTCGTATCCACCGAGACCGGGATTGTGGCTTCTCGACACACCGCCCTCATCACTGGAATCAATCGGCGGAGTTCTTCCTGTTCGTCAACCGGAGAGGCCCCGGGCCGGGACGACTCGGCTCCAATGTCGATGAGGTCAGCACCCTGCTCGACCATGGCCAGTGCGTGAGCCACGGCCGCCGCGGGATCCAGATAGCGGCCGCCGTCCGAAAATGAGTCCGGAGTGACATTGAGGACTCCCATGAGCAGGGGGCTGGCGTCGGCAGGAATTCGCCGCCCTCTCGCGGTGAACAGCGTGGAGCTCACGGTGGCGTCGGAGAGCAACATGAGAACCTTGGATGACGGACGCTCGCAGGAGAGGCTGGTTGGCGTGCCGCGCCCCACGTCAGCAACGCGGCATGTTGTGATGTTGCCTCGGCTCCAGGGTCAAGACCGATCAGGCCGACGCCGATCAGGTGGATTTCAAGAGGGTCATGGTTACGCAGGCACGGCCTGAGGAAGGGACCCTTGTTGCACGATCTGGTCGATCTCGGGCGCATCGAGCACTTCCTTCTCCAGCAACGCTTGCGCCAGCGCCTTGAGGGTACTCATGTGCTCGGTGAGAATCCGCTTCGTTCGCTCGTAGTTCTCCATGACCAATCGCTTCACCTCGTGATCGATCTCGATCGCCACCTGTTCGCTGAAATCGCGGCGCGTGGCGATCTCCCGCCCGAGGAAGATTTCTTCTTCCTTTTTCCCGAAGGTCA
Source organism: Nitrospirota bacterium (assembly GCA_020027965.1). Taxonomy (GTDB): domain Bacteria; phylum Nitrospirota; class Nitrospiria; order Nitrospirales; family Nitrospiraceae; genus JAHRHE01. The sequence continues at coordinate 10,504 of JAHRHE010000030.1, forward strand.
AGGGACCCAGTTTCTCGCTCATGCCCCACTCACAGACCATCTTGCGTGCCAGATCCGTGGCACGCTCGATGTCATTCCCGGCGCCCGTCGTGATGTGGTTGAGCACGAGCTCTTCCGCCACGCGCCCACCCATCAGGATCGCCAGCGTGTTGTACAGAAACTCCTTGGAATAGTTATGGCGATCATCGGTGGGTAACTGCATCGTCACTCCCAGTGCGCGGCCACGCGGAATGATCGTGACCTTGTGCACGGGATCGGTCCCCGGGAGCAGCTTGGCCATGAGGGCATGGCCGGCTTCGTGGTAGGCCGTCGTTCGCTTCTCTTCCTCGGTCAGGATCATGCTCTTGCGTTCGGCTCCCATGAGCACCTTGTCCTTGGCCGTTTCGAAATCCACCGACTCGACGACTTTCTTGTCCTGCCGGGCCGCCCACAGCGCCGCCTCGTTCACCAAGTTTTCCAGATCTGCACCAGAGAACCCGGGCGTGCCCCGCGCGATCTTCTCCAGCTCCACGTCGCCGGCAACCGGCACTTTCTTGGTGTGGACCTTGAGGATTTCCGCTCGGCCTCGCAAGTCCGGCCGATTGACGACGATTTGTCGGTCAAACCGCCCCGGACGGAGGAGCGCCGGATCCAGCACATCCGGTCTGTTGGTGGCCGCGATCAAGATGACGCCCTCGCTCGTATCAAAGCCGTCCATCTCGACCAGGAGCTGGTTCAGGGTCTGCTCGCGCTCGTCGTGCCCGCCGCCCAGCCCGGCCCCGCGCAGCCGACCCACCGCGTCGATCTCATCGATGAAGATGATGCAGGGTGCGTGCTTCCTGCCCTGCTCGAACAGATCCCTCACGCGGGACGCGCCTACTCCGACGAACATCTCCACAAAATCCGACCCGCTAATGCTGAAGAACGGGACGCCGGCCTCACCGGCGATCGCCTTCGCCAGCAGGGTCTTCCCCGTGCCCGGCGGGCCCACGATCAGGACTCCTTTCGGGATGCGCCCACCCAATTTCTGGAACTTGCGCGGATCCTTCAAAAACTCGATGATCTCGGCTACCTCTTCTTTGGCTTCGTCAATGCCGGCCACATCGGAGAACGTGACCTTTTTCCGTTCCTCCGTGAGGAGACGGGCGCGGCTCTTTCCGAAGGACAGCGCCTTGTTCCCGCCAATCTGCATCTGCCGCATCAGGAAGAACCACAAACCGAGGAAGAGAATGAACGGGCCCCATGTCACGAGGAAAGTGATGTACCAGGGATTGTCGTCCGGCGGTTTCGCCTCGATCTGCACGTTTCGTTCCCGAAGCACTTTCACCAGGTCGGGGTACTCAGCCGAATAGGTCCGAATGCGCGTCCCATCCTTTAAAATGCCGCTGATGTTATTGGCTTTGATCGTGACCCGGGTCAGGTCTCCCTTATCCAGGTGGGCCATAAAGTCGCTGAAAATTACATCTTCTTCGGACACATGGGTGGGCACACTGAATAGATTAAAGAGGAGGATCATGAAGAGTCCGACCACGACCCAGAACAGGAGATTCTTGACACGAGAATTCATCCGACTCCTCCTCGACCCATCACAGAACCGCGGCGAAGGACTTACAGATACGCGCGGATTCTAACATACCGGCGTCAACCCTGACAACAACCGAGCGGGTCCTGATTGCTCCCTGCGATCGACGCGGATATCCACCGATCGTCCGCACGCCTATTACCACGGACTACGGCCGTGCCTGCGGGCACTAGAATCCCTGCCCCTCATCATCCACGATATCCAGCACCGCCAGGTAGGGAAGGTTGCGGTACTTCTGCTGGTAATCAAGCCCGTACCCCACCACGTACTTGTTGGGAATCGAGTATCCGACGTAGTGCACCGTGACGTTCACTTTCCGGCGCTCCGGCTTGCTCAGCAATGCGCAGACCTTGATCGACTTCGGCTTGCGCTTGGACAACTGTTTGGTCAAATACTGAACCGTCAAGCCCGAGTCCACGATGTCTTCGACGAGCAGGACATCGCAGCCGGCGATATCCTCCGTGAGATCCGTCATCATCTTCACCTTGCCCGAGCTTTTGCCCTTGCCGCCGTAGCTGGCGGCGATAAGAAAATCGACTCGAAGCGGCAGGCGGATGGCGCGGGCGAGGTCGGCATAGAAAGCATAGGCTCCTTTGAGGATCCCGACCAGGATGAGGTCCTTGTCGGCGTAGTCGGCCGTAATCTGCCGTCCGAGCTCGCGGATGCGCGTGTGCATCTCCTCCTGGGTCACGATCGGTCGTCCGAACATCCGCTCCATCATGACGCTCAGCCCCCTTCCGCTCCCGGTCCGAACGTGGAATCCAGAAGTTCTGCGATGACGCTCCTCGTCGTCGAGGCAGTTGCGGCAAACCGCTCATCAGCCCGAAGTCCACCCACCCAGAGGATCCCCTCCGGTGCCACCAGCAGCGGAACTCGCCTTCGCTGATCGCGGGGTAACTTGAGGTCGGCAAAAAAATCCTGCAGTTTCTTGCGTCGGCCGCACATCCCGAAAGGTCGGAAGGCGTCTCCGGGTTGCCAGGCGCGGATGAGGAGCGGCATGGTGAACCGATCGGCGTCAAGGAGAGCTTGGTGCGACGTCCGGTTCGGCCACGTTCCGCGGCCGACCGCTGGCAATTTGCCGAAGCTGAGTCGCACGCTCTGCCCGGTCGGCGCCCAAATCTGGCTACAGGGAACTCCCACGGTCAGGGCAGCCGGACTCGCTCCCTCAACCCTACCAGTCATGCGGCTGCCGTCGCGTGAGCGGCGCGCAGGCTCGAAGCGAACCCGGCCGTATTCGCGAGCAATCAGGGCATCCTGAACGGTGATCGAGCAGCCCGACTGCCCCTGCACCACCCGTTCCAGGACCGTCCGGACAGCACCGAAGGTCGGCCCCTTATTCATCCCGGTCACCCGTCGGATCACGGCCCGGATGACTCGCCTCTGGAGCGCCAGGGGCAGAGCCAGCAGACCGTCACGGTCCACGACTACCCTGCCGTCGGCCTCGGCATGACTCAACGCGGTCAGATGCCCGGCGGTCAGTCGCTCGAGACACCGATCCTCTTCTCGAAGGATTTCTGCCTGACGCATCAGGACCTGGACCACGCCCGGATTGAAACGCTTCAACGCCGGCAGAAGTCCGTGACGCACGCGGTTCCGCAAATAGAGGGATGTGGTGTTACTGCTGTCATTACGAAACGTGATTCCCTCGGCCGTCAGGTATTCCAAAATCTCGGCGCGGGTGATCTCCAGCAGCGGACGAATGAAGAGCGGTCCTCGCGCGACCGGGATGCCCGCCAGGCCACCGGTCCCGGATCCGCGCAGTACCCACATGATGAGGGTCTCCGCCTGATCGTCGGCCGTATGTCCCAGCGCGATTTTGCCTGCGCTCAGCTCCAGAGCCACGCGCGCCATGGCTGCGTAGCGGCGGTCGCGCGCGAGCTCCTGGAGAGACAGTCCCTTCGGCCTGGGCGCCTCGGCCAGCGCCACGTGCTCCGTGACGAGCCGGACACCAAGGCGGTCGCACAAGGCTGACACAAACCGCGCATCCTCCTCGGATTCGGCCCCGCGCAGGCCGTGGTTGATGTGCACGCCCCACAGCGTCAAGTTCCAGGACGGAGCGAGGGACGTCAGCAGCGACAGAAGCGCCACCGAGTCTGGACCACCCGACACGGCGACCAGGATCCGTGCGCCCGGCTCGAACAGCTGCTTGGCACGCACGGTCGCGGAGACCCTCCGCAGCAGCGCTGCAGTCGCGCGATGTAGGTGCACGTGACGGCGCATAGACAACTCCTTACTAGTACCCTTCACTCAGCGAACTCACACCTCTGCCCGCGCTTGGGAGCTGGCTCGCAGAATGTCGCGGGCGAGCGCCGCATCCCGCTCGATTCGAGTGGACAATTCTTCGACGGACTCACACTTCAGGTCGCCACGCAGGCGCTCGACGAATCGCACGACCACGTCCTCCCCATACAGGTCGATCCGCTGGTCCAGCAGCGAGACCTCCAGCAGACGCTCGCCTGAGCCAAATGTAGGCCTCGTGCCGATGTAGCTCACGGAATCGAAGGATCGCCCCTTCCACCCGGCGGTCGTGGCGTAGACCCCGTCCGCAGGAATGACGCGTCCCTGCGGCGGTCGAAGATTGGCTGTCGGCCATCCGAGGACCTGGCCGCGCTGTTCTCCCCTCACCACCATCCCGCCCAGCGAATAGGGACGGCCCAGGCAGCCGGCGGCTTCACGCACGTCTCCGGCCTGCACCAAGTTCCGGATGCGGGAGGAGCTGACCACCAGACCCCCGATGGTCACCGGCGGGATGGGATGTACCCGGAACCCCGCCGTCGCCCCTAGCCGGACCAGATCGGCTAGCCTGCCCGTCCGGCCCTTGCCGAAGGCAAAGTTCTCGCCGACCAGCAACTCCCGGACGCCGACACCGTCCCGAAGGATCCGCGCCACAAATTCTTCCGGACTCAGCGATGCGAACGCCCGGTCAAACGGGATCGACAGGACCTCTTCGATGCCCGCCTCCTGAAACCGCGCCAGCTTTTCCTCGATGGTGGTCAGCAGGCGGAGTTCCGTACCAGGCGAGAGGACCGTGAGTGGATGCGGATCAAAGGTGAGCACGATGGGCGTGCCGCGGGTGGCCGACGCGGTCTTGACCACTGCCTGCAACAAGGCGAGGTGGCCGAGGTGCTGGCCGTCGAAGTTCCCGATCGTCAGCACCGGATGCAACGACCGTGTGTGGTCGGCAAGGCTCCGGGTGATCTTCATACCCGGCGCCCGTTCAAAACTCGGGCCGCGTCCTGCGCGAAGTACGTCAGAATCAGATCCGCCCCCGCCCGCTTGATTGAGAGCAGCGATTCCATCATCGCGCGGGTCTCGTCCAGCCACCCCACGCGTGCCGCTGCTTTGATCATACTATACTCGCCGCTCACCTGATACGCAGCGACCGGCAGATTCGTTCGCGCGCGCGCGGCCGCAATCACGTCCAAGTACGGCAGGGCCGGTTTCACCATCACGATGTCGGCGCCCTCTTCCACATCCAGCTCGATTTCGCGGAGGGCCTCCCGCGCGTTCGCCGGGTCCATCTGGTAGGTCTGACGGTCGCCGAACTTCGGAGCCGACTCCGTAGCTTCCCGGAACGGTGCGTAGAAACAGGAGGCGAATTTGGCGGCGTAGGCCATGATCGGGACATCCGAAAATCCCGCCCGGTCCAGCTCGTCGCGGATGGCCCCGACCCGTCCGTCCATCATGTCAGAGGGCGCGACCATGTCCGCTCCTGCCTGAACGTGCGTGCGCGCCATGGCCCGCAGGCAGTCCAGGGTGTCATCGTTGAGGATGCGCCCATCCCGCACCAGCCCGCAATGCCCGTGGGTGGTATACTCGTCGATGCACACGTCAGTGATGATGAGGAGATCCGGCACCTGATCCTTCAGAGCGCGCACCGCTCGCTGCACAATGCCGTTCGAATCATAGCCCGAACTGCCTCGCTCATCCCTTTGGTCCGGAATTCCAAACAGGATCACGGCCGGAATGCCAAGCCACTTCACCTCGGTCGCCTCTTTCACCAGCAGATCGATGCTGCGCCGATATTGCCCAGGCATCGAGGCGATCTCCTGCCGATGATCCCGCCCCTCGACGACGAACAGGGGATAGATTAGGTCGGCCGGCGTCAATCTGGTCTCTCTGACCATCTGACGAAGCGGTTCGCTCTGCCGCAGTCGCCGCATCCGCTGCCGGGGGAACGCCATACCGAGCCTCTCACTTCCTTGGGAGGTTGGTCAGGAACACGACCAGGTCCCGCACAGAGATCATCCCGACCAGTTTGCCGTTGCGCGTGACGCCGAGATGACGCAAGTGTTCTCGAGCCATGAGATCGTTGGCGTCCAGCAGCGTCTTGGACTCGTCGATCGTGATGATCGGGGCCGACATAATCTGCTCGATCGTCGTCTTTGCTGGGTCGGCACCCACCGCCACTGAACGCCGCACCAGATCCGTATCGGTCACAATGCCGATGATATCCTTGCCGCGCATGATGAACAGGCTGCCGATGTTGCGATCACGCATAATCTCGGCCGCCCTTCGGACGTCTGTGTCGCGGTCCACCGTGACGAACTTCTCCACCGGAACCATGAATGATTTCACAGGAACCATGCTGCTCTCCTTTTCGGTTGAGCGACCGGCGAGTAGCGAATGGCCGGCAGCCCTGAATTCGTGTCGGTGCTATTGGCTCTTCGCTACTTGCTCCCTGACTTGGTGAAGTGCTGGACGATCGCCTCCACCAACGCCGGGATCGTGTTCTCGCGGGCCGTAATGTGGGCGGCCACCCCCTCCTGGGCGGCGGTCCGGGCAGTGATCGGCCCAATGCACGCCACCGTCACGTCGCCGGTCAGCTTCTGCATCTCCTCCCGGCTGTCGAACAGGCTGCAGAAGTTTCGGACGGTAGATGAACTCGCAAACGTGATCGCATGAATGTGCTGGCGACGGAACAGGTCCTTCATACGATCGGCATCCACCCGGGGCAGCACGGTCCGGTAGGCAGTCACGACCCGCACCTGTGCGCCGAACGCGCGCAGTTGTTCCGGTAAGACCTCCCGGGCGACGGCGGCTCGTGGAATCAACACGCGCTGGCGGGCGACGCCCGCCGCGCGCATCGCCTCAATCAGCCCTTCCGCCTGGAATTCCGACGGAACCAGGTCCGCCCGAAGACCGAACTCAGCCAGGATCTCTGCCGTCCGCGGGCCGATGCAGCAGACCTTGAGCCCAGCCAACGCCCGTGCGTCGAGCCCGCGGCGCCGCAGACGCTCCATGAACGGCCGCACCCCGTTGACGCTCGTGAAGACGAGCCACTGGTACCGGTCCAGTTCGGCCACGGCGTCATCCAGTTCCTGCCAGCTCTCTGGCGGCACGACTTGGATCGTGGAGTATTCCACAGGTTCGGCGCCATAGCCCGCCAACAATCGGGAAAGCTCCGGGGCCTGGTCGCGCGCTCGCGTGACGAGAATACGCTTCCCGAACAAGGGGCGGGTCTCGAACCAGTTCAACTGTTCCCGGAGCCGGACGACCTCGCCCACGACAATGACGGTAGGTGGTTCCAGTTCAGCGGCCTCGGCCTTCCCCACGATATCCTTGAGCGTTCCGACCACCGTGCGCTGGCTGGAGCGGGTGCCCCATCGGATGAGGGCGACCGGCGTCTCGGACGACTTCCCTTCGCGGAGGAGGTGATCGACAATCGCCGGGAGATTCTTCATGCCCATCAGGAAGACCACCGTGCCGTTTCCCGAAGCCAGCCGCGGCCATTCGAGCGTGACAGCCTCTTTGGTCGGGTCCTCGTGTCCCGTCACGAACGCCACCGTGGAGGCCAGGGTCCGGTGGGTGACTGGAATGCCCGCGTAGGCCGGAACCGCCACGGCCGAGGTGACCCCGGGCACGACTTCGAAGGGAAGACCCGCCGCCGCAATGGCCTCTGCCTCTTCCCCTCCCCGCCCGAAGACGAAGGGGTCCCCGCCTTTCAGTCGTACCACCACCCTCCCTTCCCGGGCCTTCTCGATGATCAGCCGGTTCACCTCCTGCTGGTCCTGATATTGCCCCCGGCCCCGGCGTCCCACGTAGATTCGCTCCGCCTCTGCCGGCACATAATCCAGGAGGGCCGGGTTCGCCAGGTAATCGTACAGGACCACGCCAGCCCCTTCCAAACACTCCTTGCCGCGCAGCGTGAGGAGTCCCAGATCACCGGGCCCGGCTCCCACGAGATAGACTTTCCCGACCTTGGTAGTCACCTGGTTCACCCGGCTCCGTAGATTTCCTTGAGGATCAGGTCTCCGCCCTGGGCGAGCAGCTTGTCGCCCAGCTGCACTCCCAGTGCATGGGCGTCCTGCGCTGGCCCCTGAACCGAATCGCGGACCAGCCGCTGCCCATTCACACTTGCAACGAGTCCCTCCAAGGTGACCGACGCTCCGCTGACAGTTGCGTGCGCGGCGATCGGCACCTGACAGTCACCTTCCAGACGCTCCAGCAGGGCCCGTTCAGCCGTCACCGCCGTCCGCGTCGGGCCATGATCGAAGCGCGACAGCAGCTCGCGCACGAACTCGTCATCGGCACGTCCTTCGAGCCCCAAAGCCCCCTGCCCAATCGCCGGCAGACTTACCTCGAACGGCAGGTATTCAGTCACCTCGTGGGCCCATCCCATCCGTCTCAGTCCAGCCGCGGCCAAGACGATGGCGTCGTATTCCTGGGCCTTTAACTTGCGCAGCCGGGTGTCCAAATTTCCACGCAGGACCTGGACGGCCAGATCCGGCTTATAGTGCAACAGCTGCGCTTGCCGCCTGAGGCTGCTGGTTCCCACCCGAGCTCCCGGAGCGAGCTGTTTCAACAGGAGACCGCGGTGACTGACCAGGGCATCGCGAGGATCGTCGCGCTCGGGCACACAGAGGAGCTCCAGCCCAGCCGGCAGAACCGTGGGGACATCCTTCAAGCTGTGCACCGCCAGATCGATCTCCCCGCCCAGCAAGGCCTCTTCGATCTCCTTGACGAAGAGGCCCTTTCCACCGATCGCAGCCAGGGGAACGTCCAGCTCCTTGTCCCCCGAGGTCTTGATCTGCCTGACCGTCACGCGGAGATCGGGCGCCAAGTCCTTCAAGCGGGCTTGGACCCATTCGGCCTGCCAGACCGCCAGACGACTTCCCCGGGTCCCGATCGCCAGCGATGCTCGCACCCCGTGTCTTGGCAGCGACATGACCGTTACCGTCCCGGCTCATGGTAGGGACTCTGGAACGGTGCGGATCTGGTGCTCCCCGAGCCCGGGAGCTTCTCGCCGCCGCTGTCCTGTGACGCCTGTGACTCCGGAGGCTCGGGTCGACCGACGCCCATGTTCCCCCGGTAATACGACGCGACCAGCAAAAAACTGAGCAGCCCGAAAATGGCCAATAGGTAGACGAGCTGGTCCCACCGGAACCCCTCCCTTGCCGGGTAATCATACCCGCACTGTGGACAGTCCGGCAGCGGATCGTGGCCGAGATAGGTCTGTCGGCATCGCGGGCACGTGAACAGCTTCGGCGCCTGTGGCATGGGCGGCAAGCCTCTTTCATCTTCCTCAGCCCGCGGGCACGCTAGCCATCGGCTGCTCCCTTCCGGTCGCCGGGCGACGCGGGACGGCTGGCTGCCGGGACTGGCGGGGCGGACAGCGCGTCGGCCGCCGGGTCGTCCTCGCAGGCCCGTTCGGGAGTCAGACCGTGACACTCACCTGCGCCGAGCCGGTCCTCGAGATTGAAGAATCGCCTGGCGGCTTCGACGAACATGGCCCCGCTGGCCGAATCCGACTCCGCCTTCAAGGTCACGAGCGAGCCGTGCAGCATTTTGTTCACGATCGCGGACGCGAGGCTCTCGATCATTCCCCGCTCGTGAGCGGAGAGATGCCCTAGTCGTCCGAGGACCTTCTCCAGTTCGATCTGTTTGATCTCCTCCGCGCGCTTGCGCAAGGCCACGATCGTGGGGGTAATCTCCAGCGACTTGAGCCATTGGACGATCACCCCGACTTCTTCTTCGACCATCCGCTCCGCGTGAACCGCCTCCCGACGTCGTTCTTCCCTGTTCTGCTCGACCCGCATCTCAAGATCATCAATATTGAACAGGAAGGCGTTGTCGATGTCCTTGACGGCAGGATCGATGTTGCGCGGAACCGACAAATCGATCAGGAAGATCGGACGGTTCATCCGCTGACGCACGGCCCGCTGCACGTCTTCGGCACGGATCAGATACTGGGACGCCCCGGTGGAGCATAGCACGATGTCCGACGCAGCCATTTCCCGGCGGAACTCGTCGAAGGGAACCGACACGCCGTTGAATCGGTCGGCCAGCGCCAGGGCGCTGTGCGGATCGCGGGTCGTGATCCTGACATGCCGGACTCCGCTGTTGACCAGATGCTGGCCGGCCAGCTTGGCCATCTCGCCCGCGCCGACCAGCAGCACGCATTGCTCGCTCAAATTCGAGAAGATTTTTTTTGCCAGCTCGACCGCCGCATAGCTCACCGACACAGCCGCTTCCGCGATTTTCGTCTCCGTGCGGACGCGCTTCGCCACCGAGATGGCTTTCTTGACCACCTTGTTCAGGATCACGCCGCTGGCCTTGTGGGTCAGCGCCACTGCAAAGGCTTCCTTGAGCTGGCCCAGGATCTGTGATTCCCCTACGATCATGGAATCCAGACTGGACGCGACCCGGAACAGATGACCGATCGCTCGGTCGCCGGTGTAACAGTAGAGATGAGGGGTGAGCTGTTCGGACGATAGAGAAAGATGGGTGTCCGCCAGATAGTCTTGGACACGGGCGTACCCCTCCTCCACTCGTTCGACCACTGCATAGACTTCGACGCGATTGCACGTGGACAACAACAGGCCTTCCTGGATCCCGGAGTACGCGCGCAACCGGCAGAGGGCTTCGCCCAGCCGGCTCTCGGGGACCGCCAGGCGTTCGCGAATCTCGACCGGTGCGGTCTTATGACTCAGCCCAACGACGATCAGGTCCATGCTCGGTCACCCGCGACGCGCCCCAGCTATGCGCGCTGCTATGCGCGCGCTGCTATGCGATCGATCCGTGGCCTTTGAGCGCCACGCCGATCAACGTCAACACCACCCCCGCGAATCCGATGATCGTCAAGTATGCAGCCTTCTTGGCTCGCCAGCCGACCGTGATGCGACCCAGCAAGACGATAAAATAGAACATCCAGGTGACCAGCGCTCCGGCCTGCTCCGGATTCCAACTGAGGTATGATCCCCCGGCAATCTGGGCCGAGATCGCGCCGGTGATGATGCCCAGCGTGAGGAGAGGGAACCCCATCACGATCGACTGCTGGTTCAGATGGTCCAGGAAGTCCAGTGAGGGGAGCTTGGCATACAGGATGTTAAAGCGCTTCGACTTCAGCAGGCCGTCCTGGATCAGGTACATGATGCCGGCCACGAACGCCACAGCGAACCCGACCGCCCCGAGCATGCTCAAGGTCACGTGAACCCAGACGGTTTGAAGCATCGGGGCAAGGGCTGGGTTCTCCTGGGGAAGCGCCGCGGCAGAGAGCAACGAGAGCGACGCGATGGGCAGGATGAAGGCCCCCAGCACGTGGAGGCGGTGGCGGAATTCCACCCACAAAAAGACCACCACCAGCGACCACGAAAAAAAGGACAGGGCTTCGTAGAAGCTGGTCAGCGGCACGTGGCCCGCCACCATCATTCGCATGGCCAGTGCAATCGTGTGACTGACGAACCCGACCGCCGTCACACCGAGGGACACCTGGGACCACGCCTCAGATCGCCTGAGGAGGGAGCCGAGAAACAAGGCGGTACCGGTCAGGTACAACACCATCGTGGCCATCATAAACATGACCGACATCGCACCTATCCTCGCAACTTTTCAGCGAAAACGATCGATCCTGAGCTTCGAAATTATAGCGTTACGATTGCGAGAGAGTCAAGGAAGGCGGCTGCCTGGGTCAGGAATGTGATCCACTTGCTTCAGATAATCCCTGAGTGCCTGCGCCGTGCTGGGAAAGGCGAGGTCGTCCCAGGGGATCCCCGCAGGTACAAAGGCCCTCGCTTCCAGCGTCTCGTCACCGGCCGTGGCTTCTCCGCCGATGGCCTCGGCGACGTAGACGACGATGATCACCGGGTGGTCCGCATAGGAATAGATGTTGAGGAGCCGGCTGACCCGAACCAGGAGGTTGCACTCCTCCCGCGTCTCCCGAATGGCCGCCTCTTCCAACGGCTCACCCCGATCGACAAACCCGCCCGGAAAGACCCATTTGCCATACGCCGGTTCAATCGCGCGCCGCACGAGGAGAATGCGGCCCTCCAGCGAGATAATGGTGCCCACCGCGACCTTCGGATCCAGGAAGAAGACGAACCCGCAGGCATGGCACACCAGTCGCTCCGGTTCGGCCGGCTTGATGCAGCGGCGTCCCAGACTACCTCCGCACTTCGGGCAGAAGGAGTACAGGGCCCGTTTCCATTCCTCATACGTTTCCATGACCGGCTTGGATTCCATCACCCGGATCCCCTTGGCAGGCCTGCGACAAGAACGGCGAACGACGGATCTTAGCACAGCCGGCTAGTGGCGCACAGCCGGATGGCGCGGATCTCGGATCCCGGCCGGGTGGACTTTCTGTGGCGGGGACGGTAGGATGCCGTCCGCCCATCTTGCTTGCCTGTTCCTGAGCCCAGAAGGCTGATGACCGGCACCCTCTACCTCGTCAGCATGCCGATCGGGCACCCGGACGATCTCACCCTCCGCGCGCTCCGCATCCTGAGGACCGTCCCGATCATTGCGGCCGAGGATCCGGCTCGGACGAAACCGCTCCTCGCCGCCCATGCGATTGAGACCCCCTTGACCAGCTATCATGATCGAAACAAGGAAGACAAGGCCCCGGTGCTCATTAGACGGCTCGAGGAAGGAGACAGCGTCGCGCTGGTCTCGGAGGCCGGCACGCCCGCGATTGTTGATCCGGGACTGTTTCTGATCCGGCAGGCACTCGCGTCCGGCGTCAGGGTGGTCCCGGTTCCGGGTCCTTCGGCCGCGCTGGCCGCTGTGCCGGCTTCAGGCCTGTCAGGCGATCGCTTTGTCTTCGAGGGATTCCTGCCAAGACGATCGGAGGCTCGGTGTCGCTCGCTGGCGGTCCTGCGACAGGATCCTCGGACCGTGGTCCTGTTTGAGACTCCTGCTCGACTCCGGTCGACCCTAGCCGCGATCCGGAACCTACTCGGGAACCGCAGGCTGGTACTGGCCCATGACCTGACCAAACCCGATGAAGAACTGCTGAGAGGGACCGTCGAGGAGGTGATGAAGACCCTCGCACCCCGGTCTCTCCGCGGCGAAATCACGTTGGTCGTTGAGGGGGCTGGGCGTGGTCCGGCCAAACGGCGTGGCAAGTCACCTAGCCGTCGGCGCGTTTCCTGATCATCACCCGGTAGGAGTGTGCGAGGGGCTCCTGACTGAGCACCAGGTGCCCATCATCACTGACGCTGCGCGGGACATTCCGAATGGGCTCGCCTTCGTCGAGAATCACCGCGAGAACCTGCCCAGCCGCCATGGTCTCCAGCTTTAACTTGGTCTTGACGAAATTATAGGGGCAGATAACCCCGCGAAGATCCAGCTCGGCGTCCACCTGCAGCTCGGACAGCGCGTCCTCAGATTCATGGTCACTCTTCATATCGGCAAGCCTAATCACTCGGGGGACTTCATCGTAACAGGAGACATGAATCAGGAGCAAGTGAGACGAGTGAGGAAGGACCGCAAACAGCGGGGGCGGCTGAGCGCCGCCCCCACACCGTCACCCGACACCCTGTGAAAGGATTGAAGCGATCCCGTCCGGGACGTTTATTGAGCGCCCTTGTTAAACTGCGGCTTCTCGGATCCGCCGTAATCGCTCTTGGTGTTGGCACCGTAGCCCCAGCCCGGCTGCGGCTCGCACTGCCAGCACGGTGCAGCGCCCGTCATTTCGCCGACCGCGTTCGAGCTCGTGATCCCGGTGTGCACGTCCCCCGGCATCACCTGCCCCACCACGCCACCGGTGCCCGACCCACTGTCCGTACTGATCCCGCGCTCGCTCTTCGGATCCGGCCGCTGACCGAGACCGCCGAAGCCGGCACGCTGCTCGTTCCCTCTGAGGACGGTAATCTCGCGAACCAGCTTCTTCCCCGTGCCATACGGCTGTGCCTTGGTGGTTTCCTCGACGGCCTGGATCGTCACGTCATCGCCCGTCTGGACCACCTTGATTTGGTCCATGTTCGTCTGCTCATCCAGGTAAGCGGTCAGGGACGAGATCGCGCCCGACCCGGCCCTTCCCTCATCGTGCGAGCTTCCGCCCGTCTCCAGGTGGATCTTGTGGCCAGGGAGATCGATGGCGAGCACGCGACCGTAGATCGTTTCGGCTTGTGACAGTCTTTCCTTGAACGCTTGCGTATCCCAGACTTGGGAACGCGTCCCGGTGCCCGAGGACTCGCCGACCCCGGTGCCGAACCCGGAGGCCTGCGGCAGACGCTCCTGGGCGACGGCAACACCCACGGATCCTGCAAACAGGATCACAGCTCCCCACGCCACAATGTTACGCATGTGCTGCCTCCTTAGTGAGTGAACGGATAAGTGAAGAAATGAGTGAAAAATC
>JAHRHE010000130.1 GCA_020027965.1 Nitrospirota bacterium
CTACTATACGAGGCACGCCCGGCTCCGGCAGGACGCACCGCGCCCTCCATTGCCCAACGGAATTAGCTCGATCATCGGCTACCAGACGTTCGCGGCCGTTCTCTTCCTCGCCGACAACGATACGATCATGTATGGCCTTGCAGTATTTTCCGAAGACCCGGACCTGAAAGCCGTGCGTTCTGCGCCGGCATTCGAGGCAGCGGCGCGGCTGGTCCCCTGGCTGGCTCCCTGGTTGGACTGCTCCGAGCCGATCACTGATGTCTTCGCCATGGGCAGCGTGCCCAACACATTGCGTAGGATGGTGGTCAGTGGCCGGCCCCTTGCCTTCGGACTGCATCTCGTCGGCGACACCACGTGCACCACGAACCCGACATTCGGGCGCGGCGTGTCGCTTGCCTTACATCAGGTGCAGGCTCTGGCCCGTGTGCTCGACCAGCACCCAGATGACCTCAAGGCGCAGGCATTGGTGATGGATGCGGACGTCGAAGCCCATATCCAGCCGTGGTTCGACGACCAGGCCATGGCAGACGCGGCTCGCCTGGCCCAGATCCGCCGCGCATTCACGGGGACAGCTGCCGCGCAGCGGCCTGATGAAACTCCTGACAAATCAGCGATAACGTTTCAGCAGGTGGTGAGTGCCAGCGCCTTTGACCCTGTGGTCTGGCGTGCAGTGGTGAGGCGGGGGATGCTGCTCGATCTGCCCGACGCCTGGCGTCGCAATGAAGACGTGCTGGAGCGTGTGCGGCGTATGGTAGAAGTCGGCCTGCGCCCTGCCCCTCTTATAGAACCGCCCCGAGAGGAAATCGTCGCGGCGGTCCGCGGCGCGGGATCACCACCAACGCAGGCTTGACTCGAGCTAACGAGCAGACCGATGTGCCGTCCGAGGAATCAACCTTCCCACGGCCTGAGCCCTAACGCTATCGGCGACCACGCCACCTGCGGAGCTGGTTGTCTCTGCCGACGCCAGTGTTCGACGATCACATTATCTTGAGAGATACTGCGCCAAGCAGAAGAAGGATAAGAAACCCATCAGTCGTCGCCCAATCGACAAGCTTGACCGAGGGGCTCCTCGGAGTTGCGCCGTCCCACTCAATTCTTCAAGATGCCTGCCGTACGCGCTGCTTACCGATCCGGGCACCGCGGGACACGTGTATGCGGGGTTGAGCAATGGGGACATCTGGCACACAACCGACTACGGCGAGGCGTGGGTGAGATTCTCAGTCAACCAGGGAAAGCCTCCACACGATGATCATGCTCGATCGCTAGGCGCTGACTCGCCAAATAAGTACGGGATGCTACCTGTGGGGAAAGGGCTCAGACTTCGCGCGCTCGCTTCATCGCCCGGGCGAAGCCCGGCAGGGATCGGTCGATCATGTTGTCGGTGGCCGTGAGGGAGAGGCGGAAGTAGCCCGGGAGCTCCAGGAAGGACCCGGGCATGGCGATGATCTTCTCCTCCGTCAGCCACTCGCAAAACCTTTCGTCGTCGGTGATGGGGGAGCGAGGCATCAGGTAGAAGGTGGCCTCCGGCACGTGCAGCTCGTACCCGAGCTCGCGAAGGGCATCCACCATCCGGTCCCGCCTTACCTGAAGCTGCTCGATGTCCACGCGAAGCGGGTCGAGGTCGTGGAGCGCGTGCTGAAGGAGCGCGTTGGGCCAGGCGTAGCCCGTCGCGATCTGCCCCGCCATGAGGGCGACGCGGAACGCCTCGCGCTCGGGCATCTGCGGGTGCATGGCGATGTACCCGATGCGCTGCATTGGAGCGAGCAACACCTTTCCGTACGAGTAGATGAGGAAGGTTCTGCGGTAGTGTGCCGCCGGCGAGGCGAAGCGGCGGTTGTCGAACAGGATCCGGTTGTAGGCCTCATCCGAGAGAAGGAAGACGGGCTGGTGGCGCTCCGACGCTTCCGTGAGCAGGCCGGCCAGCCGCTGAAGTATCGCGGGCGGAAAGATCCTTCCGGTCGGGTTGTGGGGCGTGTTGACGATCATGGCCCTTGTGCGAGGCGTGAGTGCCTGCGCCACAGCCTCTAGGTCGAGGTCGAAGGTCTCGGGCAGTACCTTCACCCGGACCGCGCTGGCACTGGCCGCACGGATCAGCGGCTCGTAGAGGAAGTGCGGCGGGCTCACAATGACGACCTCGTCTCCGGGCTCACACACGGTCCGAAGCGTCACCGCGAGTGCGGCAATAGAGGCATTGGTGAGGGCAATGTCCTCCGGCTCGAAGGCGATGCCCACGTAATCGCGGAGGGAGGCCGCCACCACCGCCTGGGCCTTCGGCTCGCTCACCTTGTAGGCGAACCAGTCGGGCTCTTGCGGATCGGCCCACCGCTTCAGGACCCGCGCATAGCCCTCGATCGCACCCTCCTGCGGGTTTCCCGACCCGAAGTCGCAGATTTCGCTGCCGTATGTCGCCCTGAGCTCGGGGATCCGCGTGAACCACTGAACCATGGGAGCCAGGAGGGCCATCACTTCCTGGATGGTGCGAGAGACCGGGGAGCGCGTCATCGGTACACCCTAACTAAACTGCCATCGCTTCATTTCAATTCACAATGCCCGAATGTCTCGACGCAATCTCGCTTGCGAGCACAAAGAATTCATTGTAAAGTTTGTCCGCCCGTTCGTATCGGGCGCTCACCGCTTCTGCCGTATCCACACCCAGATCATGCATCAGTTCCGTTCGGCGCTCCGCAAATGTCGGTTTCTCCGTGTCCGGCCCATCAGCCAGAATCACCTCAATGGATGACATGTAGAATGCCATGAGCCACAGGGCCGCCTCGCGATGGTAGCCCTCGGCCAGCAGGCTCGCGCAGGCTTCGACGAAGTACGGTCGGAGATGCTTGTGCAGCTTGTGCTGGAACGGGTGGGGCGAGCGCCGGACTGCGACGGCCAAGTCGAAAGCCTCAGCCCCTTCCCTTAGGCGTTGCGCTACCTTCTCAGGGCGGCGGGCGTTCCCCACCCCGAGCACCCCAAGAAGCTCCTCGTATAGGTCCGCGCGATTATACTGAGCCACGGTTTCACTGACTCGCAGCGTAGCGCGGCTGCCGGTCGTTGGAGCTCTCAGCGTGACAACTGAGAGCAGCGCCGGGATGCAGGTATAGGAATAGCCCAGTACCCCCATTTCCCCGGCTATGCCGCTCATCGCCCGAGCCAGCTGCCGCTGTGCCAGGATCTCCTTCTGCTTCTTCCTCTCGTACTCAACCCGAGCCAGCACCCACTTTCGGCGTGGGTACTCTCTTGTCACTGCTCCTTGGAGGTCGTGCAACCAACCTCCCGGGTCGTACAACAAACTGTCTACTGTCAGGTGATGGGCGATCGTGGGATTGGCGAGTACGGCTTCTGGGGATTCGTAGTCCTGCACCAATTTAAGTCCACCTTCGATACTTAGGCCCTCGTAAAAGACCTCTAGGTGGTACGGAAACGGCCCGATGGGTTTGAGTAGCGGGCTCCCCGGCTCAAATATCAGTTGAACGTCGACATCCTTGTAGACAGGGAACACGGCGTCGTCCGGCATCGTTGTGACCGCACCGATGAGGTGTGCTCCCCGAAGTCCAGACCAATTTGGGATGTTGGTCTCCACCCACTTCCGGATCGTATGCTTGACCTGTCTGGTGTTCACAGGCCTTCCGACCGGGCCTCGTCGTGGAGGATCCTCACGCTTCGCGCGCTCGTCGAGATCGATCGGCAACCTCCTTGAGCTTCACTCGAGCTTCTGCGATTGTATGGAGTCCTTCCTTCCGAGTGGCACTCTCTCGGCCGAGAATTTGGGCAAGGTTATCGAAACTTGCGCGAATATCTTCAAAGGCCTTATCTGCTACGCGGCGCTGCTCCGGATTCGGAATAGGAGAAGCCAACCGAAAATCCAAACCGACTTTAGTCCCCGAATCGTCCGGGACTAGATCAAATGAGTCCCGCCAAGGGGTCAGGTCTTCACTTGCGAATAAGGCGCTGATCTAGCTACGTAGCACCTGTAAAATAGTCGCGCTCTTCTAGACGGCAACCTGAGAAGGCCTTGGGGTCCTTCTGCACAAAATCCCGCCCCATCCTATGCGTCTAGCGTTGTTTGCTCACTTGTCGCAAGTGAAGACCTGACCCCTACAAACTACAAACACCCTCCCTAGAACCACACTCCAATTTACGAAAGGGGTATTAAAGGAGGTCTCAACTGCATTCAACAAGATACACGCGGGCTGGGGAATTTCCTGAGTGTCACCACGGACGAGACCAGGACCTTCGCCCAGAAGTCATGACAGCGCTGACGCACGGGTGGTGATTCGCATGGGCATCGTAGCCGAACCCGCCCTCAAGCCGATGTTGGAAGATCCCGATGACTATCGCCCAAACTCTCGGTTGGCTCTTGTGGTCGATCCTGGCGGACCGGCTGGCCGGGTAGATTCCTTCTGTCTCATCTTCGAGGAGGTCGCCGCCGGTGACCGTGTCCCTCTGCACACGCATCCGATGGATGAGGTCGTGCTCGTCCTTGAGGGAACGGCCGAGGTGACCATGGGGGACAGTAAGTACACGGCGACCAGCGGCAGCACGGTCTTCATACCCGCTCAGGTAGTTCACGGCCACCGCAACATCGGTGCGATGCCCCTGAAGATCAGAGCCGTCTTCCCCGGCACGAAGATCGAGATCAGGATGGTGGAACGCAACCCGGCTCCAGGCACCGAGGACAAACCACCGTCGCACATGGTCTACGATGCTCGCACCGGCGAGTTTTGGCAGGTCTGAGGGATCACAGGCTTCGCGTCTCGGATGGAAGGCCAATAGGGGGAAGGTAATTTTCTAATGACAAATGTTACCCTGGCACGGAAATTGATCTGTAATTTACCAAGCGAGTTGGGGGCAGGCATGGCCGAGGTGAGTCTCCAGTGTTTCTTCAGGAGTCAGAGGCCTGGCAACGGTTTCAAGCTCTGCAATACCTCTTGCAGACCCAGCGCTGGCAGGCGCGGTCGGCATCGATGCGGTCGCTGTATTTCGCAATGGCAGTTTCACAAGAATCAACTGGTCAGATGCGGTTGACAGGTCTTGCCCGAGTAGGCGCTCCCGCTCCAGTGGATTCGTTTGAGCCAACGGATTGAAATCAACAGTGCCAGCATCCGGTGTCTCATCATCATTCCTCCATCGTCTAGAATGCCTAAACGGCGCCCTGGGTCTCGTCGTGGAGGATGCTCACGCCTTCGCGCATCCCCCGAGATCGATCCGCAACCTCATTTAGCTTCACACGAGCTTCCGCGATCGTGTTGAGTCCTTCCTTCCGGGTGGCAATCTCTCGGCCGAGGATTTGAGCGAGGTTGTCGAAGCTGGCTCGAATATCTTCAAATACCTGATCAGCAACGAGGCGCCGCTCCGGGGTCGGAATGGGAGAGGCTAACCGGAAAACTATTCGGACTTTGGTCCCCGAATCGTCCGGGACAAGATCAAAAGTGAGGGTCGTCTCTCCAAGTCCTGGGAGCGGCGTCACCCAGGTGAAGGAGCGGAACGGACGCCAGTCAAGGATTTCCTCCGGGTGTGAATGCTCACCGTGCACACAATGGATGATCGTGCCGGGACCCCGCCGACCACCTGCTGTCTCCTGATTGGCGCCGGTTACCCCCACCACCCACAAGGGCCGCTTGTCTGGAGAGGTGAGGTACTCCCAGACAGGCTCGGCAGGCGCAGGAAGCGAGAAATCCATCCTGAAGTCGGCTTCCCCCGGCGGGACGAACACGCGATGCATCTCTTGCTCTCTGCTCCACCGAACTTGAAAGTCATGAACGAAGACGGGTACCTGTCCGAAATGCTCATAGGTTTCTTGGTGAGCGGTCATCCCCAGGGCCGCGGGATCGAGCCTCAGCCGCTCAAGGCAGGACGCCGTGAACAGGGCGTACCCGTGCAGGCCGAGCGTCTCGGCGACAGAATTTTTCAACAAGCGATGGACGAGAATGACATCGCTCCCCATGAGTTTTTCGTGTCCGGCGATTCGCTGTCGGACGACTTCGCCAGCATGGACACAGAACTTCAGATCGAGAGACCGGATCGCCCTGCAGGCGTTGCAGGGGCAGGTTGTGGCCTGGGCGATCGAGCGGATGCGCCTGCGGAAAGCAAAGTAGCAGCTTTCGAGCGTGTCAAGCAGCATAGAGCCATCAATATCTGCTTCCGACGCATAGAGGAATACCGCATCACCTTCCAGTCCGCTCAACTGTGGTACCGGACCGGTGGCCCCAAGGACCGTCTCGAGGAGGTCGGCTAACACATCGCGTGCATGCTCGAGTTCGCTGCCAGCAAGATAGCCGGTATAACCAGAGATATCGGCGATGATCAAATACATCCGTTCTGCCGGTGTGATCACGCTCACTGGTTCGTGGTCCCGGAGCCTCGCCCCCCTCCCCGATCCTCGATGAACGGGGCCGGGCAGATCTTCATCGCGGATAGGCTCAACCACCGCATCGTTCGAGTCAACGACATGACCGGGGCGGGGGCGAACTCCCAATTAGTGTTGACCCGACCAGTGTGGCGCCGGGCTTGTTGCGCTCGCGAAAGCGCGAATCCACGGTTCGCCAGAATCCTGCTTGTCCCATCATGCTTTCAGAGGAATTGCCGCCCTGAATTGGAGAACCTCCGCCCGTAACCCTGGAAGAAGGTTTCACGTTTGATGAACAGCCTGATGCGCGCTGCCAAGCCAGCTCTGGCGGGACGAGTGGCGATTGTCACTGGAGGTGGCCGAGGCATCGGGCGTGCCATCGCAAAACGCCTCGCCCTCGCAGGAGCCTCGGTAGTAGTCACCGCGAGATCAGAGGAGCAACTCAGAGAGACTCTGACACTCGTTGACGAATCGGGCGGGTCTGGCCTTGCTATCGCAGGCGACGTTACAAGAGAGACAGACGTCGAGCAAGTGGTCAGCGAAGCCGAACGCACATATGGTCCGGTTGACCTGCTTGTCAATAATGCGGGAACCTCCGGAGCGGGCGCATCCTTGTGGGAGGTGGACGCTGACGCGTGGCGGCATGTTGTGGAAGTTAACCTCTTTGGAGCCTTCCTCTACACTCGCCGCGCTCTGAAGTCGATGGTGTCCGGAAAGAAAGGGACCATCGTCAACATGTGCAGCAATGCCGCCCTTCGCCCCCTACCGCTCAACTCCGAGTACTCCTGCTCCAAGGCTGCATTGATTCGGTTCACAGAGTGTACGGCGGAGGCTGTGAGAGAATTAGGGATCAGCGTTTTCGCAATCAGCCCCGGCCTGGTGCACACGACGATGACCGATGGCGTGCCAGTTTTCCGCAACGTGCCGACAGATCAGTGGAGTTTACCGGAGCGTGCAGCCGACCTCATTGTCTTCCTAGCTTCGGGCGTTGCAGACAGTTTGAGCGGAAGGTATATCCACGTCTCGGATGATGTGCGAGACATGGTGGAAAGGGCAGAAGAGATTCGGCGCCAAGATCTTCACACTTTACGTCTCCGGAAGTAACAGCGGCCGGCCGCATCTCGGGTGAGGTACTAGAATGGGCTCGTCAGAACCTCAACCTGCCATGCGCATCGGACACGTCCATCTACGTGTCGCCAACCTCGAACGGGCTGCGGCTTTTTACCGAGATGTGCTGGGCTTCACCTCACCGCATACGGACCAGACTTTGGTCTGCAGGCAGCATTTCTGGCCGGCGAAGACTATCATCACCATGTCGGCTTGAACACATGGCTGAGTGAAGGGGGAACACCGCCCCCGGCCGGACATACCGGTTTGCATCACTTTGCCATACTGTACGCTGGCCGTTTGGAGCTTGCCCGGGCCGTACAGCGTGTCCTTAAACATAGATACACCCTTGAAGCTGAAGACCACGGCGTGTCGGTCTCCGTGTACCTGCGCGACCCCGACGGCAATGGTGTTGAACTTTACTACGATCGGCCTCGGGATAAGTGGTTCGACCCGCAAGACCTTCTAGCAGAACTCGAAGAACTCGCCAGGTGATGCCTGCGGGCGGCTAACACGGCACTCCGTTTGTAGGACCCGCATCTTCCCAAGGATTCGCCAAAAGTTTGGGCCTCGCCGTCCCTGCAGAAGAACGGGCGCCGAAACGTGTTATTCTGCCGTGAAACCCGCATCAAACTCCGATCGGCACATCACGTATTCTGCCCCCCGACGGATTTTGTCGTCTGAAGATACATCTTCCCGGGCATTCATGAAATAGCAACATCTCTCATCAGTCGTTG
>JAHRHE010000031.1 GCA_020027965.1 Nitrospirota bacterium
GCGGGCATCACGAAGAGGACGCTGTGGGAGGAGCGGCTGCCGGTCGAGGACGTGGTCGCCTTTTGACTTTCGCTGACTACGCGCTTCTGTGAAAGGGCAGGGGCCGAACGGTAGCCGGACTAAAGGAACCGGCGTTACCGTTTCGGCCGCTTGGCTTGGTTATTGCCCTCCGAAAGGAGGCCGCTCACGCTCCCGACCGCTGTCCCATTCTGATCCCGGATCGTGATGGCGAAACTGTCCCGGCCTTTCCCCGGCTCCCCGGCGTCTGTAGCGCTGGCTTCGAACGAATACGCTTCATGGCCATTCCATTTCCCTCGCCCCTGAAATACCACGGTATCCGCCTTCGTCCGACGGCCTCCGGGCATTAGGTCGGGATCATCGGTGAACACCACCTCGGTGATGCGCGTGGTTTCAAACCGGTCTGTGCGACCCCGATCACGCTTGCCATTCTTCACATTGCTGTCTTCAGGCGGATTGATCGCTCGTACTTTGAGCTCCAATTTGCCGCCATCCTTGCCCTTCACGGTTTCCTTCACATGGAAGTCGAAGTCGAAGCGTAATCCATCGGCTTCCACCCGTCCCTCGCCCTTCATGCGGCCGGGTGGGGGGACGAAGACCGTCAAAGTCTTTGTCGTCGTGTTGTTGGCCGCATCGGCACACTGGACCGTCAGCGTATAGATTCGCCCGCTGCTTTCTCCAGAACGCTCCCCGCGAAGTTTTACCGTCAAGGGGCCGGTGATCACCCAGTCCGGCTCCTTGTCACGGCGGCCCAGGCCAGCCACCGGTTCATTGCTGCTTACCGAAACGAGCCGGCAGGTCGGTGTGGTATCGCAGGCGTCCGCCACCGCTGCGGTGAGGCTCACGTCCAGCAATTCCCGCTTCCTCACGGGAAGGACGTCCGGGCTGGCGGTCAGGCTGGCGATGGTGGGGGGTGTGGTGTCCACGACTCGCACGACGACCTGGTCTTGGGAAACGCCGCCTTTGCCGTCGCTCGCGACCAACGTCAAGGTGTGAATTCCTAACGGCAACGTCAGATTCACAATTGCCGTGTTGCCAAGTTCTTGCCCAGCCGCGTCCAGCCAGGTGAAGGTCAGGCTGTCGCTATCCGGATCGGTGGACCCGGATCCGTTCAAGGTGACCGAGGTGCCGGCTGGGGTTGTGCAAGGCACCGTTTGATCCGGCCCCGCGTTGGCAACCGGTGGTCTGTTCGTGGGGAGGGTCTCCTGAGCCACGGCGAGGACGAAGGGACTCAAGGTGTCCACCCGTGCGAACAGGGTTCGGTGCTCGAAGTCGGGCGCGGGGATATCTGGTGCCAGGATCGTCCGGTCAACGAGGGTGTCCCCCTCACGATGGAAGAGCCGCAACCGAGAGAAGACCGCTGGGTCGTCGAGTTCATTGACCAGAAAGGCGACCAGAATCGGGCCAGTACCTGTGCTTCCGCTGGTGCTGATATCCACGGCGGTGCTCTGGAACACCGAGAAGCCGGGCGGCAGGACTCCTGCGGTGGCCGGATCGATATTGGTAAACGTCGTTGTCCCGGGGACGGCATTCTCCGGAAACAGGACGGCCTGCAGCCCAGAATCGGGCGGACCGGTATCATCAGGGGGCGGCCCCGCCAGAGGAGAGAAAAACAAGCCATGGACGAAAAAGGCATCGGCCGGCTGGTGGCCTGTGGGAGAGTACCAGAAGACATTGTCGGTATTGACCACGGACTCGTCGTTCACGAGGTCCGCGAGGGTCCCGGCCGGATGCTCTTCTTCAGGTCTTGCGCGAACTACGGCGACCTCGACTGTTTGTGTCGAGCCCGCTGGAATGATCGGCTGACCCGGTGGCACGTCTCTGGGGAATTTCAAGAATGTCCCCCAACGCCAGTGCATGTGTACGCATTCCCAGCAACCTGGCGGTGGTTTGGGTTCTTTTATCTTCACGCCCGGCGGCTTGAAATGGGATTGATGCATATTGTCCGGCGTGTCCAGAAAGGTTGCGCCCGATACGATGGGGGTCCGGATGAGTTCGTGTGAGAGTGGGTTGTGCTCGATGACCTTGTACGGATGCAAGAAATTAGGAATCCCATAGCTCTCGTCGTCTCGGATGAGCAGGTGGGTGGCTTGGGGGCTCCCATCCACCTGGAAATGAAGTCGTTCAGGAACATTTAGTGAGATCAGGCTCTCTCCCTCCCGTGCAAGAAAGGCGTATTGGATGATGGGGTTCAAGCGCGCACAGATCAGCCCTCTTCCAACAAAAGGTCGTGTAACCAATCCAGGAATGCCTGGAACGATCTGACTAGGCTCGCAGTGCCGTTCCGGCGGTGTTTGTTTATCATCTTCATCAATTTCCTTGAAGAACTCGTACCGCTGGGTCACGTGCAAGCAGCTTTTCCCCTGCGGAGAAATGCCGGTGATCGCGTAGATGGCCTCGATCACGAATGGATCGAACTCTCCGGCTGGCTGGATCTCTCGGAAACTGATCAACCGGCTTGCGCCGGGGCCGCTGCTATTATGCCACAAGGCTAACCGCGTTTGTGGAAAGAGAGTCGTCTCGAGGATCAGGTAGGGGACGCTGATCTTTCTGGCCATATAGCGCTCTCCCAGCGTCACGTCCTCCAACACTAACCCGTCCTGCTCAGACACGTGAGCCTTCATCCGCCAGCCATTCCCCTCTTTGAGGGTTGGCGAGGGTAGGGGATTGTCGATCCCTTTCGCGTCACACAGGTTAAGGATGTACCCATGTTGTCTACCGTTAATAAGCCCCCTCCCAACGACTTGTCCAAGGTCATTGATAGCGTTGGCCTCAGTAAGTTCCCAGCCGGAGTCCGCAGGGAGGAGTGTATTGAGGTCCGTCATCGCTCCGTTTCGCCAGAGGAAGGCATGCTCGTCGCCACTGGCGGTCAATGCGGAGCCGACTACCAGCCCTGCAGCGTTGATACCGCTGGCTCTGATGAAGCTCCCGCCCAACGTCCCCAGATCCGTCATCACCTCCTTTTGCCAGAGGAACACGTGTCTCTCCCCACTGGTGGTCTCCGAAGTGCCGACCACCTGCCCCGCATCGTTGATACCAGAAGCTTCGCTTTCTCCGCCGCCCAGGGTGCCAAGGTCCTTCATCACCCCGTTCTGCCATAGGAAGGCATGCCGGAACTGACTTGCGGTGGCGGCGGTGCCGACCACCTGCCCTGCAGCGTTGATACCGCTGGCTGCACTATTGATCCCACCCAGGGTGCCCAGGTCGCTCATCCCACCGCTTTGCCAGAGGAACGCGTGGGACCTCCCACTGAGGTCCCGTGAAAAGCCGACCACCTGCCCCGCATTGTTGATGGCAAGGGCTGTGCTCTCCACGCCGCCCAGTGTGCCCAGAGTGGTCATCCCCCCGTTTTGCCAGAGGACTGCGAGGGGACGGCAGCAAGGGCAGATGGTCTGCGAAGTGCCGACCACCTGCCCTGCGTTGTTGACACCATATGCAACGCTCGGCCCGCCCAGGGTGCCCAGGCCGCTCATCACGCCGTTCTGCCAGATAAAGGCCTGCTGGTCCCCAGCGAGGAAGGCACACGTGTGACTGGTGTTTTCCGAAGTGCCAACCACCTGCCCCACGTTGTTGATACCGTTGGCGTTGCTAAACCCGCCGCCCAGGTCGCCCAGGTCTATGATTGTGGAGGTCTGGGCAGTCACAACCGCGGAGGTGCCTAAGCTCAACAGGCAGACCACCCCAAAGGCCAGGATGATTTTCTCGTAACAGCCTTTCATTTTCCTGCTCAATCGAATCATCTGACAGAACCAAAGGGAATTGTCTATAACGCAAAAGTAGGGGGTACCCCCTACCTGAGCAGGGTGTATCTTTTAGGTTTTAGTGTAGAACGGCAGGGCGCGGACGGTGGCGGGGTGGCGGTGGCCCTCAATCTCGACGGTCAGGGCGGTGTCCGGGTTCGTGAAGTCGCGGAGGGGAAAGCCGAGGGCGATCGGGTGACCGAGCGACGGTGACTGTGCCGCGCTGCTCACCCAGCCGACCTCCCGGTCGCCGCTGAATACCTTGGCGCCCTTGGGCGGGAGCACGGCATCCTGGAGGACCAGGCCGACCAGCCGCCGCCGGACGCTGCCATAGGTGTCCATGCGCGCGACGACCTCCTGACCGGGGTAGCAGCCTTTGCTCAGGCTGAAGGCGATGCCCTCCAGATTCGCCTCCGGCGGGACGATCTCTTCAGTCAAGTCTGCTCCTGCACGGGGCAGCCCGGCCTCCAGGCGCAGCACCTCGCGCGTCTGCGTCCCGAAAGGCTTGAGACCGATCGGCTGTCCGGCCGTCCAGAGCCGGTCCCAGGCCGGGGCGAGGCCGTCGGCGGGCAGGAGGATCTCGATGTCGGTCTCACCGGTCTCTTCTGTCCGGATCAGCAACGCCGTCTGACCGCCGATCTCCTGCGTCAGGAATGTGAGCGGCTTCAGGCCGCTGACGTCGGCTCCGAACGCGGCTTTGATCAACTCGGCAGCCTTTGGGCCGCTGACAAGCAGCAGTCCCCAACTCTCGGCGCAGTTCTCCATCTTGGCCTTCGTGCCGTAGAGGAGAAACTTGCGCAGGGTTTGGAAGGTGGTCTCGCCGATCTCGCCCACGTCCTCCAGCATGATCGCGTCGGGGAGGGGATAAACCCTGAAGTACGAGAGCATCTTTCCCTTGTGGGTAAGGACGCTGGAATAGAGTCCGCTACCGGGCGCCAGGGGAAGGATGTCATTGCTGATCACGCTTTGCAGCCACTTCACCCGGTCCTCGCCGGTTACCCGAACTTTGCCCCGATGAGACAGATCAGCCACTCCCACGCCGCGACGAACGGCGGCGTATTCAGCGTCGGGGGAGCCATAATGGATCGGCATTTCCCACCCGGTCACGTCGGCGAACGTCGCGCCGAGTTTTTGGTGCTGCTCATGCAGACGCGAGTGTTTCATCTTACGATTTCGTCGACCAGATCCCGCGTGCGGGAGGAAAATTCGTTCCGCGAGACGATCTTGGTCACGCCCAGCTCCCTGGCACGCCGCCAGGTTTCGACCTCATCGTGGTTGGCAAAAGCAAGCACCGACAGGCTGCCGGTGTCGGGATGTCCCTTGATCGCCTCCAGCGCCTTGAATGCGTCGAGTTTCTCGTCGTTCATGTTCAGGATTACGGCAGCGGGGTGAAGGCTCGCCGCTTTGGCCGTGACTTCTTCCTGTGTTCTTGCCCGCTCCAGCGTATACCCTTTCGGCAGCAGCGCGTCGCGGATCTTCGTGTAGAAGAACACGTCACTCACGGCCACCAAAATGGTCTTCTGGATCATGTCGTTAAGGTCAAGGTTGAGGCTAAGGTTGAGCTCGATTTTCGAGAGTCCGGATCAGGGCGTTCAAGCCCTTCCAAATTTCATCGATCGAGCCTTTCACTCGACAGCATTCCCCCTCTTTGAAGTACCCGACTCTCAGTCCATAGATGACATGGTTCCTTGTTTCGGCTAGTGACCCCCGCGATGCGTAATAGAACCGCAGTTTGTCCCTCGTGTGCCTGCGGCCAAATCCTTCTGCAATATTTCCGGCCACCGAAAGTGCCGAACGGCGAATCTGGGATGTCAGTCCGTAATCTTCTTTCCTCGATAGTCCGTCCGAGATCAAGAATATCTGCTGAGCGAGGTCCATACCCTTCTGCCAAACCGGCATGTCTTCGAAGGCATTAAAGCCCATTCTACTCCAAGCTTTTTCTCAGCCTCAGCCTCAGCCTCAGCCTACATTCTAATTCAGCATACTGATGAGCCTGCCCAGCGCGCGCTTCGCCAGCGCGTAGTTCGGGTTGAGCGCGAGCGCCTTCTTGTAACACTCCATGGCTTGGTTCCACTCGCCCTTGCGCTCGTAGACGCGCCCGAGGTTCAGATGCGGGAACGCAGGGCTCTCGTAGCGCTTGGCCTGCATGGCCTGGTGGAACCACGGAATGGCCTCTTCAAATTGCCCCTTCTCGATCAAATAGGCCCCGATGTCGTTGTACGGGTTGCCGAACTCCGGATCCGCCTGGATCGCGCGATGGCACTCCTCGATCGCCTCATCGAGTTTCCCCATAAAACTGTAGGTCCAACCCAGGAACGTGTACGCCTCGGCGGTGGGATGGCTTTCAATCGAGCGCTTGTACAGGTTCGCCGCCTCCTCGAGCTCGCCCTTCATCTGGTGCTCGTAGGCCTTCTGGAAATACTCCCAGGCCTCTCGCTTGTCTTCTTCCTTGCCTTCGCCTTGGATGAGAAAGTCTTGGAGATCCATGGGAATAGCTAATGGTTTATGGCTGATAGCTTATGGCTAGGGGCCAAGAAACCCTTGGATGAATGACTATGACTTTTCGGACGACCTTCTTGCCATTCGCTATAAGCTATACGCCATTAGCTCTGTTTGTGTAACAGCCATACGCTCTTGTCATTCGTGTTTCAGCTTCTTCTTGATCAGCTCCGCCCCGTATCGCCCCGACAGCAGCATGGAGCCGAACGCGGGTCCCATCCGCGGAGTGCCGTGCACGGCGGCCACAGCCAGCCCCACCACGAAGCAGTTCGGATACACCTCGCCCGTGAGTTCCATGACCTGTTCTTCGGACCGCGAGACCCACATAGCGCCGTTGCCCGGCACCGCCTGATAGAGATTTCTCCGGTGGAGCAGGTTCACCACCACGGCATCGTGGCCGGTGGCGTCCACCACGATCCGGCTCTCCAGCGCGATCGGATCCACGTGGACCACGTCGTGTCCCGCCGCCTCCGCAGTCGTGTTGTTGACCACCACACCTTCGAGGACGCCGTCCTTCCTCAAGATGAGATCCACCACGCGAGTCAGGTTCAGGACCTTGGCGCCGGCCTTGTAAGCGGCAGCGATCAAGGCCCCGGTGGCGTGGGGCGGATCGACAATATACATCCCCTCGCAATCCTTGACCTGCTTGCAGGGGACGCTCAGCTCCTCCAGAATCTCGTTCGCCGGGGCGCAGATGGTCGCCTTGTTCATCAGATAGCCGCCGGACCAGAAGCCGCCGCCCAGCGCGAGGGCCTGCTCCACGATCAGTGTCCGGAAGCCCAGCGCGGCGAGGTCCCGGCCGCAGATCAGCCCGGAGGGGCCGGCGCCGACAATGATCACGTCGCTTTCGATGAGCTGGTCGAACTCTTTATAGTACTCCCGCGCGATCTGGCGGGTGATGTCTCGCTCCCGCAAGGGCGCCGGCTTCATTTTAGCCATGGTGGACCTTCCTCATCGGCAATGGTGACCGTTCAACGAACCGTCAGAGATAAATCTCTGAGCCGGCCTTCCTGAACTCATCGGCTTTTTCTTTTAGGCCGGCCGCGATCGCCTGCTGCTCGTCCAACTGTTTCTTCTGTGCGTACTCCCGGACATCCTGGGTGATTTTCATGGAGCAGAAATGGGGGCCGCACATGGAACAGAAGTGTGCCACCTTGGCCGCGTGGTCCGGCAGCGTCGCGTCGTGGAAGGCCCTGGCCGTATCCGGGTCCAGCGACAAGTTGAACTGATCCTCCCACCGGAACTCGAACCGAGCCTTGGACAAGGCGTTGTCCCGGACCTGCGCGCCGGGGTGTCCCTTGGCCAGATCGGCCGCATGGGCCGCAATCTTGTACGCGATCACTCCGGCTTTGACATCGTCCTTGTTCGGGAGCCCGAGGTGTTCCTTCGGCGTGACATAGCAGAGCATCGCGCAGCCATACCAGCCGATCATCGCGGCGCCGATCCCGGACGTGAGGTGGTCATAGCCGGGCGCGATGTCGGTGGTCAGCGGTCCGAGGGTGTAGAAGGGCGCTTCGTGGCAATCTTTGAGCTGTTTCTCCATGTTCACCTGGATGAGGTGCATGGGCACGTGCCCGGGTCCCTCGATCATCACCTGCACGTCGTGCTTCCAGGCGATCGTCGTGAGCTCGCCCAGCGTTTCCAACTCGGCGAACTGCGCCTCATCGTTCGCGTCCGCGATCGAACCCGGCCGCAACCCGTCGCCGAGGCTGAAAGAGACATCATAGGCCTTCATGATCTCACAGATCTCCTCGAAGTGGGTATAGGCGAAGTTCTCCTCGTGGTGCGCCAGGCACCATTTGGCGTGAATCGACCCGCCGCGCGAGACGATGCCGGTCATGCGGTTGGCGGTGAGCGGCACGTAGCGGAGTCGCACGCCCGCGTGGATGGTGAAGTAATCGACGCCCTGTTCGGCCTGCTCGATTAGGGTGTCTCGATAGATCTCCCAGGTCAGCTCCTCGGCCCTGCCGTCCACCTTTTCGAGCGCCTGGTAGATCGGGACGGTGCCGATCGGCACCGGGGCATTCCGCAGGATCCATTCGCGCGTTTCGTGAATGTTCTTCCCGGTGGAGAGGTCCATCACGGTGTCCGCTCCCCAGCGGATCGCCCAGACCATCTTCTCCACTTCCTCTTCAATGGAAGAGGCGACGGCCGAGTTGCCGATGTTCGCGTTGATCTTGACCAGGAAATGGCGTCCGATGATCATCGGCTCGCTTTCGGGGTGATTGATGTTCAGCGGAATGATCGCCCGCCCCCGGGCCACCTCGTCCCGTACAAACTCCGGTGTGATGCGGGCCGGAATGCGGGCCCCCCACGCCTGACCCGGATGCTGGGCTAGACCCCCGCCGTGACTGTTGCCGTTCGACCCTGGGGCGGCCAGCCGCTCGCGGGTCTGGTTTTCCCGGATGGCAATGTACTCCATCTCCGGCGTCACGATGCCCCTCCGGGCATAATGCATCTGGGTCACATTCAGGCCCGGCTTCGCCCGCAGCGGTTTCCGGATACGCCCGAACCGCAGCGAGGCCAGTTTCGGATCGGCGGCCCGCCGGCGCCCGTATTCCGACGTGAGGTCGGGCAGGTCTTCCACGTCGCCCCGGCCCAGGATCCAGTTCAGGCGCTGCGGGACGAGGCCGGCGCGCACATCGAGCGTGACATCCGGATCGGTATAGGGTCCGGACGGATCGTAGACGGTGATGGAGGGGTTCGGGGTCGGCGACCCTCCGTTGGCCGCTTGGGTCGGCGTCAGGCTGATTTCCCGCATCGGCACGCGAACTCCGGGCAGCGTGCCCGTGACGTAAACCTTCCGGGAAGCCGGAAAGGGCCGGGTGAGCGCGGTAAAATCCGTAGGGCCGTGACCGTTTCCGGTAGCGGCCTCAGTCCGATTCGACGTCTTCATGGGAGAGTCCTTTCTTCGAATGCGCGTCTGGTCACAATGCCCAATAAAAAAGCCGCACCGGCGGGGGGTGCGGCTTGCGAAGCTCCTCCAGGTCGTCTGCTGCCGCTTCCCTACGCTGGTATTATCCAGGTCAGGTTCTGAGGGTTGTCCGAACCCACGGACTCTCAGCCTCTTGAGACGTTCATCGTGAATCGTTCAACATTAAACGTGAAGGACTGGATCGACCTCTACGATTAACGGTTCACGATTAACGAATAACGTCTTAGAGCTCCCCTAGCTAAGCGTGAATGGTACACCCCTGTTTTCAAGCTTGTCAACCGCCGCTTCTGCCCTCGCCCTTCCCCACCCGGCGCCGTCTCACCGTTGATTGTCCCTAGGGAGCTGTCGTAGAATGACCGATCTCAACCCGACGGAAGGCAGAGTTGACCGGTGACCTCTCCCCAATCAGTCCAGTCAGTGCAATTGCCGCTGGCGGAGTACCTGGCCCTGCCGGCCCAGGACCTCTCCGCGCGCACGGCGGAGGCCAAACGCGCGCTGGGCGACCGGGTCATGGTGCTGGGTCACAATTACCAGCGGGATGAGGTCATCCAGCATGCCGACTTTCGGGGCGATTCACTGTTACTCGCCAAGCTGGCGGCAGAGCGATCCGAGCGTTCCTATGTGGTGTTTTGCGGCGTCCATTTCATGGCCGAGACGGCCGACATCCTCAGCCGGTCGAACCAGACCGTGATCCTGCCCGATTTGGCTGCAGGGTGTTCCATGGCCGACATGGCGGCCATCGAGCAGGTCGATCAGTGCTGGGAGTCACTGGGTCGCGTCCTGCCGGTTGAGGAGACCGTGACGCCGGCGGTCTATGTGAACTCCGCCGCGGTGCTGAAGGCGTTCTGCGGCGAGCACGGGGGCATCACCTGCACCTCGTCGAATGCGCGGGCCGTGATGGAGTGGGCCTGGGCGCGTCGCGAAAAAATTCTCTTCTTCCCGGATGAGCATCTCGGTCGGAATACCGCAAACAAGATGGGGTTTCCGCGCGACCAGATGCTGGTGTGGGATCCGTATCTGCCCAACGGCGGACACACCGCCGAGGCGATCAGGAAGGCGCGCCTGCTGCTCTGGAAGGGCCACTGCAGCGTGCACCAGATGTTTCAGCCGGCGCATGTGGAGTATTTCCGGAAGCGGTACCCGGGTGTCCGAGTCATCGTCCACCCGGAGTGTCATGAGGAGGTGGTGAACCGGGCCGATCTCGTCGGCTCGACCGAATTCATCATCAGGACCGTCAGCCAGGCCCCGGCCGGGACCGCGTGGGCCGTCGGGACGGAACTGAATCTGGTCAACCGGCTCAAACGGGACCAGGCGGACAAGCAGATCTTTTTCCTCTCGTCCACAGTCTGCCAATGTGCCACCATGTTCCGCATTGATGCGCCCCACCTTTGCTGGGCGATGGAAAACCTGGCCGAAGGGCACGTGGTCAACCACATCGTCGTGCCGGATGATGAGAAGGCCTGGGCCAAAATCGCGCTGGACCGCATGATGGCGGTCA
This sequence comes from Nitrospirota bacterium, assembly GCA_020027965.1. GTDB lineage: Bacteria > Nitrospirota > Nitrospiria > Nitrospirales > Nitrospiraceae > JAHRHE01. The sequence continues at coordinate 10,691 of JAHRHE010000031.1, forward strand.
GCTGACCCCCCTAAGCATTTTGAATTCTGGATGGTGAATGTTGCATTATGCTGAGGGCTGCCTTACGAACGGTGGCGGGGGCACTCATCGCAATTTAAAATTCGAAATTCACAATTCGAAATTCCGGGTATGGACTATAAGGCCACACTGAACCTGCCTCAGACCGAATTTCCGATGAGGGCCAACCTGCCGCAGCGGGAGCCGGAGCTGCTCGCCCGGTGGGAGCAGGAGCATCTCTATGAGCGCATCCAGGAAGCGGGCAAGGGGCGCCCGCTGTATGTTCTGCACGACGGTCCGCCCTACGCGAATGGTCGCATCCACATCGGCCACGCGCTCAACAAGATCCTGAAAGACATCATCGTTAAGGCCAAGACGATGGCCGGCTTTCGGGCGCCGTATGTCCCCGGGTGGGATTGTCACGGGCTGCCCATCGAGCACCAGGTGCTGAAGGAGCTGGGGGAGAAGAAGAAGGGGCTGGACACGCTCGCGATCCGCACCCTCTGCCGTGAGTACGCGGAGAAATATTACCGCATCCAGCGCGACGAGTTCCGGCGGCTGGGCGTGCTGGGGGACTGGGAGCATCCATACCTCACGATGGACCCCGCCTATGAGGCCACGATCCTGCGCGAGTTCGGGAAGTTCGTCGCCACGGGAGGAGTCTACAAGGGGCTGAAGCCAGTGCTGTGGTGCACCGTGGATCACACGGCGCTAGCTGAAGCCGAGGTGGAGTATGAGGACCATACCTCGCCCTCGATTTACGTAAAGTTTCCGCTCGTCAATGCACCCAGCGTGTTGAGCCGTGCTGCGGGCTTCGACCTGTCCTTTCCCGCCGAGGTCAAGACCGTCTCGGTCGTCATCTGGACTACGACTCCCTGGACCCTCCCGGCGAACCAGGCCGTGTGCCTGCATCCCGACATCGATTACGCCTTCGTCAAGGTCGGGAACGAAGTCGTCATCGTCGCGCAGAGACTGGTTGAAGAGGTGGCCAAGGCCTGCGCGCTGGCGGACTACACGATTCTCGGAACCAGGAAGGGAAGCCAGGGATTCGAAGGGCTGGAGACTCAGCGTCCGCTCGCGGACGGCTTCTCGCCGATCCTGCTCGGAGATTTCGTGACCCTAGATCAGGGGACCGGGTGCGTGCACATTGCTCCGGGCCATGGACAGGAAGACTATGCCCTGGTGCTCGACTATAATGCCTCCGCGGCGCCTGGCGAGCGACTCGAGATTCTGGCTCCCGTGGATGACGCCGGACGCTTCACCGAGGCCGTCAAGGAATTTGCGGGTCAGCCTGTGCTGAAGGCGAACGCCGGCATTATCGAGCGGCTGCGAGCGAACGGCGTGCTGCTCGGGAGCCAGACGCTCACCCACTCCTATCCGCACTGTTGGCGGTGCAAGCAGCCGGTGATCTTTCGGGCCACGGAGCAGTGGTTCGTCTCGATGGACGAACAGGGGCTGCGCCGTCATGCTCTCGACGAAATCGACCGGGTGACCTGGATTCCAGCCAGAGGACATGACCGCATCCACGGCATGGTCTCCAACCGTCCGGACTGGTGCCTCTCGCGGCAACGCACCTGGGGCACGCCGATCCCAGCCTTGATCTGCGCGGCCTGCCGGGCGGTGCTGGCTGATCCGCAGGTCATCAGCCATGTGGCGGACCTCGTGGCCGTGCATGGTGCCGACATCTGGTTCCAGAAGCCCGCGCAGGACCTGATGCCCACGGGGACCGTCTGTCCGAAATGCGGGGGCCGACAGTTCGAGAAAGAGCGGGACATTCTGGATGTCTGGTTCGAGTCCGGCGTGAGCCACGCGGCCGTGCTGAAGCCGCGTGGACAAGGGTGGTGGCCGGCTGATCTCTATCTGGAAGGGTCGGATCAGCACCGGGGCTGGTTCCATAGCGCGCTGCTCGCCAAATTCTCCGGCTGTGGGTGTCGGCGCAGGACTACCAGGAAGACCTTCGCATCTCCACGGAGATTTTGAATCAACTGGTGGAGCAGTACCGGAAAATCCGGAACACCTGTCGGTTCCTGTTGAGCAATCTGTACGACTTCGACCCGAGCGCGCATCGCGTGCCCTATGAGCGTCTGCCGGAGTTGGACCGCTGGGCGCTGACGCGCTGTCACCGATTGACCGCCACGGTCCGGCGCGCGTACGACGACTTCGACTTCCGCCAGATTGTTCATGAGATGGACTACTTCTGCTCGGTGGACATGAGCGCCATCTACCTGGACATTCTGAAGGATCGGCTCTACACCTTCCGCAAGGATTCGCCCTTGCGCCGCGGGTCTCAGACTGTGCTGCTCGAGGTGCTGGTGGCGCTGACGAGGCTGATGGCGCCGATTTTGAGCTTTACGGCAGAGGAAATTTGGCGGATGCTCCCGGAGGCCGCACGGGGCGATTCCCGCACGCCCAGCGTCCACTTGACGAGGTTGCCTGACGCGGATCCCCGGTGGGAGGACGCGGCGCTGAGCCAGCGCTGGGAGCGGGTACTCTCTGTGCGGACCGTCGTCCAGGGCGCCCTGGAACGGCAACGCCGGGAGAAGGTGATCGGGTCGTCCCTCGAAGCGAGAGTCGCGCTTCAGGCGGAGCCGACCACGTATGACTTTCTGAAACCGTATGAGGCGGACTTGCCGAGTCTGCTCATCGTCTCCCAGGTCACGCTGAAGCGAGTCGAGGGGGTCTCTCGTGAAGGCCATCTCGTGAGTGACGCGTCGGGCTTCGCGGTGGACGTGTCCAGAGCCCATGGCGCGAAGTGCGAGCGCTGCTGGAACTACCGGCCTGAGGTCGGAACCTTCCCAGACCATCCGACGTTGTGCGATCGGTGCCTCGAGGCGATCCGGTGATGGGCGCCGCGGCACGCTATGTGATCCTGACCATGGTCAGCCTCGGGACGGTCATGCTCGACCAGGCGAGCAAAGCCCACATCATGCAGACGATGCGCCTGCACGAGTCCATCCCGGTCATTCCCAATTTCTTCAGCCTCACCTACATCCGGAATCCGGGGGCGGCCTTCGGGATTCTGGCCTCCAGCAGTAACGGATTCCGGCTGCTGTTCTTCGGGTTCACCTCCCTGTTCGCACTCGCGCTCCTCGGCACGATCTTCTTCCGCCTGCGCCAGGACGACTGGGTCGGGCATCTCAGCATCGCCGGGATCCTGGGAGGGGCCATCGGCAACCTGTTGGACCGGCTCCGGTACGGAGAAGTCATCGATTTCCTGGATTTCTATCTCCAGGGCTACCATTGGCCTGCCTTCAATGTGGCGGACGCCGCCATCAGCGTCGGGGTTTTCTTCCTCATCTTCCACTTCGCGGTTGAGAAGAGCGGGCAAGCGGGGCCTGTCCACGAGCAATCCTGAGGGGACAGGCGAGCAGCGACCGTTGACCGGTGACGGAGGACCGGGGACCGGTGACCACTGACCGCCGACCGCTGACCGGGGACCGCAGACCGGGGAATTAACGAAAGATCAGCAGCACGGTGATGCCGAGCAGGATGCGATAGTAGGCGAACACGCGGAGACTGTGCCGCGTGACGAAGGCGAGAAAGGCGGCGATGACCGCCCAGGCCACCAGGAAAGACACGACCATCCCCAGCCCCAGCGCCAGGAGGTCGTCGCCGGTCATCAGGGCATGGGACTTGAGGGCCTTGTAGGTCGTGGCGGCGACCAGCGTCGGCAGGGCCAGGAAAAACGAGTACTCGGTGGCGACTTTCCGATCCATCCCGGCGAGCAGGCCTCCAATAATGGTGGCCGCGGAGCGTGAGACTCCCGGAACCAGCGACACGCATTGCGCCAGCCCGACCCAGAGCGCGGTCGGCACGCCGATCCGGTGGAGCTGATCGAAGCGAACCCGAGGCCGCATCCCTTCCACGATGAGAATAACCACTCCCCCGGCGACCAGGGCGGCCGCCACCGTGCGGGGATTGAACAGGTAGGCTTCGATCCACCGATGGGCGATCAAGCCGACCACGGCCGCCGGCAGAAAAGCGACACCGAGTCCGATGAGGAACCAGAGATGTGGAGACGATTCAGTGGAGCGCCGCAGCAGCTCGGCCCAGCCCTGGACTCCCGGCCTCCTTGGCTCGACGCGATGTGCCCGGATCTCCGCACGCAGGGCTCCCTGCTCGCGAGCGGCGTCGGAGAGAAAAGAGGCCACCTTACGGCGCTCATAGGCGATCACCGCGAGGATGGCGCCGAGTTGGATGGAGATCTCGACGGAGGCGGCCAGATCGCCGGAAAAGCCGAGCAGGTGACCGACGAGGATCAGGTGTCCGGTGGAGGAGACCGGCAGGTATTCAGTCAGCCCTTCCACGACGCCGAGCACCACGGCCAGTTCGGGTCCCCATTCACGCATAGAAGAATTTTATCATTGCTTGATTGATGATTGTGTCATTATCGGACTGTTTCTCCAGAAACAATGACTAATCGACAAATTCTATCATTCATCGCTTCATCGGCGATGGATTCATTGTTTTCAATCACACAATGGCACAATGACCAGATCGTCAATTCTTCCCGATCCTATTGACAAAATGGCCCCCTTCAACTACACATCAGAGACATCAGACTCGCGTCAACCACATCGGGAGAGGGAGGGCTGGATGAGGAACCAGGTGGTCATGGGCGTGGTGGTTTTGGCTGCGATCGCGACCGGCGGATGTGTCAGCAATAGTCAGTATACGGAGGCCGTCGGGGAGGCAGAGGCCGCCAAGGTTGACTTAGAGAAGGCTCGCGCCCAGAAAAACGCACTCGAACAACAAGTAAAAAGTCTGAAGGAGTTGAACACGAAGCTCAGCGCGGATGCCGAGCTCATGTCCGCTGAGCTGCAGCGAGTGCGGGATACCCGTGAAAAGGAACGGGGCAATGTCAGCGGCCAGGTGAAGGATTACGAGCAGAAGGTGAGAGAGCTGACAAATGCCAACCGGTATTTGCGGAGGGAGAACGAGGACTACAAACACCGCCATGAAGTCCTGAAGTCCACGCTGGCCCGCTACCAGAAAGAGCTGAAAGAACGGCCGAGGAGCCTCGAGCCGGCCACCGCGCCGCGTACCCCTCCCGCGACTCCGCCACCGGCTCCGCCGGCGAGCCCCGCAGTGGCGATCCCGCCTGTTCCACCTCCTGTCCCTGTCGCAGAATCCGTGAACATCAACACGGCCTCCGCCGATACCTTGATGGCTTCCTTGAGGGTGACCAAGGACGTGGCAGACCGTATGGTGGCGAATCGGCCGTACCGGCTCAAGGGTGAGCTGGTCGCCAGGAATGTCATTCCCAAGGAGACCTTCGACCTGATCAAGGACAGAATCACGGTTGCACAGTGATCGTGGTCAGATAAACGCCACTGATACGTGAACCGGCGCGCGCTCGTCGCGCACACGATCGAGGCCATCCGCTTTCGAGCGGATGGCCTTGTTTGTTTCAAGCGGGTTTTGTGTCCGCAGTGGATATTGGTGAATGATCCACGTTACAATGGATCTCAACTCACTCAGTCCGACTACGCAGAGGACCGCGGAACACGGTGAAGGCAGTGCGCAAAGCCATCTGGATTGTCGGCATCGTAGCGGTGGGCCTGGCCATCGGGGGATACGTGTTCTTCGGTGGCGAGCGCAAGGCCCCCATCCGGTACAAGACGGCGGCCGTCGAGCGCGGAGCCGTGGTCTCGGTGGTCACGGCGACCGGTACGATCAATCCGGTGGTGTCGGTGCAGGTCGGCAGCCAGGTCTCGGGCATGATCCAGAGCCTCCACGCGGATTTCAATTCCGTCGTGACGGCGGGGCAGGTGGTGGCCCGGATCGATCCGGCTCCGTTCCAGGCTCGTCGAGACCAGGCGAAGGCGAATCTGGAGATTGCGAAGGCCAACCTCGCGAGAGCCCGCACCGACCTCGCGCAGCGAAAGCGGGAACTGGACCGCGCGAAATCGCTGCTGGAGCAACATTTCGTGTCGCAGAGTGAGGTCGATGTGGCCATCACCGCCCAGCAGGCCGCCGTCGCGCAGCTTGACGTCTCGGAGGCCCAGGTCAAGCAGGCCGCCGCCACCCTCGACGCGGCCGAGCTGGATCTCAAGTACACCGTCATTCGATCCCCGGTGAAGGGCATCGTGATCGCCCGGAATGTGGAAGTCGGCCAGACCGTCGCCGCGAGCTTCGCGACGCCCAATCTCTTTCTCATCGCCCTCGATCTGACGAAGATGCAGGTGGATACCAACGTCAGCGAGGCGGATATCGGCGGCATCGTGGACGGGAAGGAGGCGGCGTTCACCGTTGATGCGTACCCCGGAGAGCTGTTCCGCGGGACTGTGAGGCAGGTCCGCAATGCCCCGCTCAGCGTCCAGAATGTCGTCACCTATGACGTGGTGGTCGGGGTGAACAACTCTGATTTGCGACTGAAACCCGGCATGACCGCGAGCGTGTCGATCATCGTGGCCCGTCGGGAGGAGGCGCTGAAACTGCCGAACTCCGCGCTGCGGTTCACCCCGCCAAAGATCGAACGCGCCGAGTCGCGGCCCACGGCCTCCGCGTCCGGCGGGGAGCCGGTCCGGTCGAGCGCTCCGACCGCGGGCGCGACCGCCTCGCTCGATGGACAGGGCATGCCGTCGAAGACTGTGTGGAGACTCGGCGCCGACGGCGATCCGGAAGCCGTGCCCGTTCAGATCGGGATCTCGGACGGGAATGCGACCGAGCTGCTCAGAGGAGACCTCAAAGAGGGCGACGAGGTAATCGTGGGCGTCGACTCGTCGAAGGGACCGCAGGCCTCACAAGCGCTGCCGCCTGGATTCGGGTCCGGCCAGCGGCGCCCAACTTCCCGCGACCGCGGCCTCTGATCGAGACTCGTTATACGTGAAGCGTATCTCGCAGACGATCGGACGAGATACGAACGACCCGTCGAGAGCCTCTGGGTCGAGCGACGAGATACGAGAGACGCAGCTCGAGGGACGCTTCACGAGTGACGAGGAGCTTAGATGGGCTCGCTGATCGCTTGCCAGGACATCTGGAAGATCTATCGCCTCGGAGACGTCGATGTCCAGGCTCTCCGCGGCGTCAGCCTGGAGATTGCGCAAGGCGAGTTCGTGGCCGTCATGGGGGCCTCCGGGTCGGGGAAGACCACCCTCATGAACATTCTGGGCTGCCTGGATCAGCCGAGCCGGGGCCACTACTGGCTGAACGGACGGGATATCGGGCGGCTCAATCAGAATGAGCTGGCCGAGATCCGGAATCGCGAGATCGGGTTCGTCTTCCAGAGTTTCAACCTCATTCCCAGAACCAGCGCCTTGGAAAATGTGCAGCTCCCCCTGTTCTACCGGGGCGAACCGCTGCGCGTGCAGCGAGCGCAGGCCGCCGCCTCGCTCGCGCGCGTGGGGCTAACCGGCCGCGAGCGGCACTATCCGGCCCAACTGTCGGGAGGGCAGCAGCAGCGAGTCGCCATCGCGCGCGCCCTGGTGGCATCACCGTCGATCCTGCTGGCCGATGAGCCGACCGGGAACCTGGACACCGAATCCAGCCGGGAGATCATGGCGGTGCTGGAGCGCCTGAACCAACAGGACCGCATCACGATCGTCCTCGTGACGCACGAAGCGGAGATCGCCGCCTACGCGGCCCGCGAGCTGGTCGTGAAGGACGGGCAGCTTGTGAGCGACCGACGCACCACTTCCACTCATGCGTGAAGCGTCTCTTGTCGTTCGTGAAGCGTCGCGTGCACAGAGCGGGCCTTCTGACGAGTAACGAATAACGACTCCCCAATCACGGGGTTAGGATGAACGCATTCCTGCTCCTCACGATTGTGACCGCCTTCCGTATCCTGGGCCGGAATCGACTCCGGGCCGGCCTCACGATGCTCGGGATCATTATCGGGGTCGGGGCCGTGATCGCGATGGTCAGCATCGGGCAGGGGGCCAAAGCCGTGGTCCGCACGCAGATCGCCAGCATGGGTACCAACGTGATCATCATCCTGCCCGGAGCGATGACGGTCAGCGGCGTGCGCGGGGGGCAGGGGAGTTCCGTGACCCTCACGGTGTCCGATGCGCTGGACCTGAAGAAACGGGTGCCGCTGTTGAGCGATACCGCCTGGGCCAAACGGGATGTGATGCAGATCGTCTACGGGAACCGGAACTGGAACGGGCCTGTGAACGGCATCTCGCCGGCGTACCTGACGATCCGGGACTGGGCCTATACGAGCGGCGGGCCGATCACGCAGGCCGACATGGATGCCGCCGCGCGGGTGGCGCTCGTGGGCCAGACCGTCGTCGAGAACCTGTTCGAGCCGGGGGAGGAACCGACCGGCTCCACGATCCGCATCAAGAACGTCCCGTTCAAAGTCATCGGGGTGCTCGCTCCGAAAGGACAATCCGCGCAAGGGTCGGATCAGGATGACATCATCTTCATCCCGTTCACGACCGCGGAGCGAAAGCTCCTGGGCACCCAATTTCTCGGCTCGGTGGGCGCGATCTTTGCGTCCACCGACCGGCCCGACGAACTCCCTGAAGCGGTCGAGGGGATCCGTGCGGGGCTCAGAGCCCGCCACCGCCTCCAGCCGGATCAGCCCGATGACTTCACGATCCGGACCCAGGTGGACATCGGGAAGGTGCAGGAAGGCGCCGGTCAGACGCTCACGATCATGATGTTCGCGGTCGCCTCGATTTCGCTGCTGGTCGGCGGCATCGGCATCATGAACATTTTGCTGGTGTCGGTGACGGAGCGGACCCGGGAGATCGGTCTGCGGATGGCCGTCGGCGCCAAGCGGCGCCACATCCTGATCCAGTTCCTGATCGAGGCCATGACCCTCAGTCTGGTGGGGGGAGTGCTGGGGATCGTGTTCGGCATTCTCGGGGCCCGCGCGATGACGGTGGTCGCCGGGTGGCCCACCATCACCTCGGTGGAATCCGTGGTTCTGTCGTTCCTGTTCTCGCTCGCCGTGGGACTGTTTTTCGGTCTGTACCCTGCCAACAAGGCTTCTCGGTTGAACCCGATAGAGGCGCTGCGCTACGAATAAGGAGCGGGCCGCCAAGGCGGTGCGCAGACTCCGGTGCGTGCTCGCCTCGCTGCTGTAGCTACCGGAAGAACGGCTGTGGCTCCCCCCATCCCCCAATCAGAATTGGGGGTTCTCCGATCCGCGCATGCCCGTTACACCCGTTGCATCGAGAAGAGCAACGGGTACCCGAGGCACGCGCGGTCGGGCCTCGCTCGTTCTTCCGCCACGCACATCAGCGTGGCTCGCCCGCAAGGTCGCTCCTGCACCGTCTTGGCGGCCCTTTGGGATGGTGGTGAAGGTGCCGGGTACCCGGCACCTTAGCGTGGTTCGCGCACAGAGACTCTCCGTCGGCCGCGCCTAGTACCTGTCGTCTTGACGAGGGGAAAAGTCAGGTCTATTGTGACGCATCAGGAGTCGGTGCAGTGGAGTTACTAGTTAGGCTTCAAGGGGCGAAGAAATGAGCACGCATATTAAGTTGGCACTGAAGTCTACGGATTTCATAATTCGTGAGTATGTAAGAAAGCTGGAAGCGGAGAACGCGAAACTTCAGACAAAGATTGCGAAGCTTGAGTGCAGTGACATGTCTAAAAAGCACGAAATTTCAGCTTTGAAAAAGAGGCTTGATGCGTATCTTAAAAAAGGTCATTTGACTGTGGTCGTTAACAGAAATGTTGGGGTTAAAACCTAACAGTTCGTGCGATCGGACGTACCGCACGCAGAGCGCTGGTCACCTCTATCGTTAAAGGCCTCATGCGGAGACAGTCGCTTCACCTGATTAGATAGTCGTGCGCTGGAATTGCCCTCCTGGGGCTCGTCAACGTCTTCGCGGGCAAGGCGCACGGCGACGAGCGGTTCGCGACACCGGACGCAACGCTTGAGACGTACATAAACGCGCTGAGGAAGGGCGATCGGTCGGCCGTCGGCGAGTGCTTTGACCCGCCAGCGGCGGACTTCCACCTTCCGAGCCCGATACTGGTGGGCGATTATCTTATTCAGCGACGTATTGTGTATGGCGCCGCCGAGATTAAGGACTGGAACTCAAAGGGTATCATCCCGCCCGCGCGCGGGGGAGACGTTGAGCTTCAGGTCCGAGAGATCATCAGAGGGAAGCCGCAGATGTTCTCCTACAATCTCCGCAAGGTCGCAAGCGGCTGGAAGATCTATTCACATGCCGCGTGGGGTGTGGACTAAGCGCTCTCTCACCATAGGGGGACGAAAAGGCGTCAGGACCCTTGTGTTGACGGGATGGGGCCCGCGAGCGACGAGCCGGGGTGAGGGGGCGCCCGTGACGGGCGTCCGCGGGCGGTGTGCTGACGAAGAAGTTTTTGACGCATTTTCGTTCAACCCTAAACATCTCTACGATTATCGAACTTCTGGTACTGCGGCCGATCTTCAAAGGGGAAGTGGCCCGTTACCAGTTCAATAACGTATTATGAAGAAGACAGTTTCGTATCTTTTGGTACGGGTTGGTGGACTCGTCCTCGTTGTGGTTTGCCTATTTCTGGCTTATTTCATGAGTACCGGCGGTCTTGGATTGCCAATGAAGTGGGAGATACCGCCTGGGTACAAGGGGTGGGTTATTCTTCGTTCAGGCGATCCGTCATGTAGACCCTATGAGCGCCGCGGGTTCTGGCTTGTTGTGCAGGTGGCCAATGATGGAAAAGCATGTACAAGTGATCCTCGAGATACTAAATGGCGCTTCCAATATTATGTGTATGTGCATCCTGATGGAAGTACCACAGGGGTTGATGAAGTAGCTGGGGAACATGCACACTACGAGGGTACCACGAAGGTTGATGAGATAACTGGGCTGGCCAAACATTATGCCTCATCAGATAAAGTGGTTGATGCATTTTTTATTGGCTCTGAGACCGAGCTAAGGCAGTGGGAGAAGAAAAGAGGAGAAACGAAAAGGGGGCGCCCAGCGGAGAAGAGATAGGGGTCGCCTTGCTTGAGGTGACAAAAAGGGGATAAATCCGATTATTGACGCCGGTCGTCTCGTCGATTTAAGGTACGGTCATGCCTCGGATAGCCTGACCCACCGCGGCGGAGCTTCTGGGGCGACATCACCATGCCGATGTTCTGACCCCCGCGCTTCCCTGCCTCCTATACGATTGCAAACGCATGGGCGTCCGACCTACCCTAGAGGTGAGACATTTCTGATCGCAAGGAAGACCACCAAGGGCGAAAGGTTTCCTGGCCGGATGACACCCGAAGAGCGGGTGGAGGAGGCTGCTATGGCAGACCCAATTCGAACTGCTGAATACTTCAAGGTGCAGGTCGCGGACAAGCCCGGGCAGGTGGCCAGCGTGCTCGGTCCCCTCCGCAATGCGAACGTGAATCTGCTGGCGTTGTACACTTTCCCGCGGAATCGCCGCACCCAGGTTGACCTGGTTCCCGAAGATCCCGCCGCATTCAAGATGGTGGCCAGGCAGGCCAAGTGGAAAGTGCAGGGGCCGAAACTCTGCTTTCTGGTGGAGGGAGATGATCGCCCCGGCGCGCTGGCGGATCTGACCGCGCGGCTGGGGGCAGCGAAGATCAACATCACCGCCGTAAATGGTCTCACCGCCGGCCAGGGCCGCTTCGGCGCGCTCCTCTGGGTGAAGCCGGGGGCTGTGAAAAAGGCGGCGAAAGCCCTCGGCATCGGGTAAGGTCGACAGAAAAGGGGTCGTCGACAGAAAGATGTGCAGGTGCAGTAGACTTACGAGTTAACCACCGCTTTCATGATGCGAGCCCTCTGGAGTTTTCAGCGTCTCAAGCACGCCGCGCTGATCGCCGTGCTGTCGCTGCCGCCGCTGATCGTATTCGCAACCGCCTGCGGCCATATCCATGGCAGGGTATGCGGAGTTCTCCAGTTCTTCGCCCTTCTGTTCGTGATTCCCCCTCTGGTCGTGTCGTCCATTCTCGCACCGAGCGATGCCAGCGACCGCACGTTCTGGATGGCGTTCGTATGCGTCAATTTTCTGATTGTCGGCGCTCTGGCTTACTTCGGACTGTACCTCTTCGCTGTATTTCGGCGCTCTCCGGGTACAGACTGATGCTGTGCAGTCAGATGGAAAAGGCGTCAGAAAAGCTAGCCCCACGGGGCTTCGCTGGCCGCAGGTCTTGCGCATCACGGCTATGTTGGGGAGTCAGAGCCGGGTCAAGGCCGACGGGCAGAGGGAGATCTCGATGCGAGGGTGGGCTGGATCGAGGGCTTTGAAGAGGTGAATCTCCAGGATCCGATTGTCATTGATGCTGAGCGCTTCACACAGGGCATCCTGCGCGATCTTCAACCCACCATCCACATCCCGGCGGAGCCGCGAGGTGAAGTGAAAGCGGACGGAGAGGGCGAGGAAGTCCGCGCGCAAGGCCTTCAGCAGCGCGTCGCGGTGGGCTGAGCGCGAGAGCGCGACCATCACCTGCCGGGCGACCAGCAATTTGTACCCACGTCCAACGGCGGAGAGCACCCGACGGCCGTTGACGGTGGCGTACTGGTGATTGATGCTCGGTGGCACGGGCAGAGTCAGGAGGAGACGGTCGGCTAAGACCGACGTCAACAGGGGGCTCGCGCCCTGGAGGCCAGCCGGAATCCGAGCGGGCCGTGCACGGCGAAGGATCGGTGTGAACCCACCCGACGTGTGATGTGCCCCGCCATTCTGCCTTGGGCCGGCTGTGCCTTCATGGGGGCGATAGGAGGTCAGACGCAGCGAGATCAGTTTGGCTTTCGGTGAGACTCTGTGGCGTGGCCGTGGCAAGACGGAGTCAGAGGATGTTCGAGATCTTGCCGAGGTGCTGCTCGTTCTGATCTTCGGTTCGGCTCAGATACCGGCGCCACTCCGCCGGATTCCAGATTTCCAGATGGCGGTAGAGGCCGACCAGCACGACCTCCTGATCTTCATCCACCGGCACGAGCTTCCGGAGGCGGCCCGGAATCAGGATCCGACCGGTCTTGTCCACCTCCGAGGTTCCGGCCTCGGAGACGAGGGTATGCATGAAGAGCCGGCTTTGATCCTCGTTGAGGCTGGCGTGCGCGCGTTCGAGCACCTTCTCCCATTCCACGGCAGAATAGAACCAGATCGCCTGGTCAGGTCCTTTTAGGAAGACGACCACACTGCCCTCGGCCTCCAGCCGCTCGCGGATGGGGGAGGGCACGATGAAACGGCCCTTCTCATCTAGTTTGCAGAGGTATTCGCCAGCAAACATCGTGGGCCTCCTAGACTGTGTGCCCATTCATTTGTCCGGACCGCTACTTGTGTCTTGCCGTCGCCCGCGAGCGGATCCATTGCTGAAGATCCGAGCGGACGAATCGCCATTCCTTGCCCAGCTTGAAGGCCGGCATCCGGCGGTCCTGGATGTACCGATAGAGCGTCCGGGGAGAGATCTTGAGATAGCGGCACGTCTCGGCCGCCGTGAGCAATTCGTCCTTCGCCTGTTGTTGCATCCGTGATCACGAGCAATTTATGCAACCCTGGGAGAGGCACCTAGGTCGAAATCATAGAAAAGGGCCGGTAAAATGTCAAGAAATTTGTCCTGACAATACCGGTCATTCCATGTCAGTGGGGTCCGATTCCGCCACCTCCTCGCCGGGTCCTTCGAGCGCCTCATCCAGATCACCGCCGAAGTCTTCCCCCATGTCCTGTCCCATCTTTTTCATGAACCGCGCCATGCTCTGGGGGTCGTTCTCATCGAGATCGCCGAGCCGGCTTGGATCGGCCATTGCCTCCAGACGCGCCTCCTCAGACTTCGGGGCGGCGAATCTGGACATGATCCGTTCCAGGTTGGCGCTGCGGCAATGCTGGCACGCGACCGGTGCCGGGTTGGCGACGCTCAGGACCAGCACGCTGCTTCGCTTTCCACAGTCCCTGCAGCGGTATTCGTAGATCGGCATGCCTCCCTCTTCAGAGCGAATGGTCGATGGCGTATGGCTGATGGTTTACACCAATGACCCAGGTAAATGCAAAAGGCTCAGGCCCTCAGCTCTTAGCTCTGAGCCCCTCGACTTTGCTCGGGGCAGGCCATCAGCTATTAGCCATATGCCATGTGCCATTTGCGATGGCCCTTAGCTCTCAGCTATCAGCCATTAGCTCTTCATCTGTTCAGAGGGTCCGCGCCAGCGTGCACACATACACATCCGCTGCGCCTGCTTTGCGCAGGGTCTTGGCGCATTCATTCACGGTCGTTCCCGTGGTGAACACATCGTCCACGAGCAGGATGCGCTTGCCCGCCACCTTATCCGGTCGCATGACGACAAACGCACGGCGCAGGTTTTTGCGCCGCTGCTGGCGGGTGAGCTCGGTCTGCGGAGGCGTCTGGCGCCGTCTCACGAGGTTGTGACAGGACACCGGCAGCCGGAGCCGTCGGTTCAGCCGATCCACCAGGAGCAGGGACTGATTGAACTCGCGCTCCCGGAGCCGGGCCGGGTGGAGTGGCACCGGCATGAGCAGATCCACCTCAGGGGCACCTGGCCACGCGGCACACATGAGGTCTCCCAGCGCGTCCGCCAGCGCCACTTTGCCCTTGTACTTGAACAGCGTGATCGCTTCACGGAGCGGCGGTGCGTAGGCATAAGAGGACCAGGCGCGCGTATAGGCGGGCGGGCGCAGCCGGCAGGCGCTGCACAGGTGTGCCGGGCTGTACCGCAGGGCCACCGGTGATGCGAAGGGGTGGCCGCAGCGGGAACAGGCCGGCCCGCGGAGCGGTGTGATCCCCTCCCAACACCGGCGGCAGAAGAACGGGATCGGATCGTCGCCCAGGGCCACGCCGCAGCCGGCGCACTCGACCGGCAGCAGGGCATGCAGGACCTGCCTCATGATGGCAGCCAGATTCGGCATCGTGCGCTCCTCCAGCGCGCTTCCAGGGAATGCCGTGAGGGGGCTCTCAACCGTGTGTACGGAATCAGCTCGACGTCTGTCAAGTGCGCGGCGCGTGACGAGCCCGCGAGGCCGGGCCGGTCCTTGTGGGCGCGCAAGGGGTTATGGTATAGGAGTGCTCGGCAACGCCCTCGTCTTTCCGATTTCCGAGCACGAGCAGCTCGACGGGTGTGGTCAAGCTTCATCATGTCCACAAGCAGTACGTCCGCGGGGGAAGCGCCGTGATGGCGCTCCGGGACGTGACGCTTCACGTGCCTAAGGGCGAGTTCTGCGCGCTGATGGGTCCGAGCGGATGCGGGAAGACGACCCTCCTCAACCTCGTGGCCGGCCTGGATGTTCCGACGTCGGGCGAGGTGGTCCTCGCAGGCCGATCTACAGAGCATTTTACGGACTCGGACTGGACCAGGCTGCGACGAGATTGCATCGGGATGGTGTTCCAGGATTTCCATCTCATCCCCGGTCTCACCGCCCTCGAAAACGTCGCGTTGCCCCTGCTGCTCAGGGGCGAGGCCGGCGACGTCGCGCGGACGCGGGCTGCGGAGAGCCTGGATGCGGTCGGCATGGGCCAACGGGCCCAGCACCGGCCGGACGAGCTCTCGGGGGGCGAGAAGCAGCGCGTGGCGATCGCGCGGGCGCTGGTCCATCGACCGCAAGTGATCCTCGCGGACGAGCCGACCGGCAACCTGGATTCCAAGAACGGAGAGGAGATCGTCGCGCTGCTGCGTTCCCTGCCGCAGCAGTTCGGACAGACCGTCATGCTGGCCACCCACAGTGCGGCCGCCGCGCGACACGCCGACCGTGTGCACAGGATGCGAGACGGGCAGTTGGAATGAGAAGGGAGGAGCTAAGGGCTGAGGGCTAAGGGCGTATGGCGGTTACACGCAGAGCTCATGGCGTATAGCTTATAGCCAATGGCGAGAAGGCTGTCCGAAAACTCAAATCTGATCACTCAAGAATTTCTTGGCCATTAGCCATAGGCCATAAGCCATTCGCTATCCGCTCAGGAGAACCATGGATCTCTCCACGACCATTGCCGGTGTCCGATTCCCACGCTGCCTGATGAACGCCGCCGGGGCGCTCTGTGTGACGCGTGAGGAACTCGAAGCGCTGGGACGCTCGCGCGCGGGTGCGATTGTCACGAAGTCCATGACGCTGGAGGCGCGCCGAGGCAATCCCGAACCGAGGTACTACAGCTTTGGGTCCGGCTCCATCAATTCCATGGGCCTTCCCAATCTCGGCTATCTCGCCTATGCGGCGCTGATTCCGCAACTGCGGAAGTTCGGGAAACCCGTCGTGGCCAGCGTCGCCGGATTCGCCGCCCGTGATTTTGTCCAGATCGCCAAAGCCATCAACGACAGTCGGCCAGACTTGATCGAGATCAACCTCTCCTGTCCGAACATCCCCGGTGAGCCGCAGATCGGGTATGACGCCGAGGCGTCTGAGCGTCTGCTCAGCGAGGTGCGGACAGTGGTGTCGGTGCCCATCGGCGTGAAACTGCCGCCCTATTTCGATCCGGCTCATCAGGAGAAGATGGCGAAGGTCTTGGAGCGAGTCGAGGTGCAGTTCCTCTCGCTCATCAATTCGGTCGGCAACGGCCTGGTGGTGGACGCCGACCGTGAGTCCGCGGTGATCAAGCCGAAGGGGGGATTCGGCGGTCTCGGCGGCGCGCTGATCAAACCCGTCGCGTTGGCCAATGTGCGGGCGTTCTGGAGGTTGTTCGAGGGCCGGCTGCCGATCATCGGAACCGGTGGCATCGTCACCGGCTCGGATGTGTTCGAACACCTGCTCTGTGGGGCATCAGCCGTGCAGGTCGGGACGACGCTGGTGGACGAAGGGCTAGGAGCCTTTGACCGGCTCGAGCAGGAGTTGGTGGCCGTCCTTGAAAAGAAGGGCTATACGTCTCCGGCGGCCTGCCGCGGAGTGCTGAAAGAGCTCTGAGGGTCTTATCTGAACGAGAAGTTTCTGGGCAAGAGGCGCTGAAGCAGCGCCTGGCGGAGCAGTTGGGCCACGTTCCGTACCTTCAGCCGTCTCATTAAGTTGAACCGGTGGACCTCGACCGTCCGCACGCTGATATCGAGATGGTTGGCGATCTCGCGGTTCGTCATCCCCTGGGCCACCAGGCGAAGAATCACTTTTTGACGCGGCGTCAGAGTTCCCGTCCTTGTGGCTCTCCGGGAGGAGCGTCTCCGCCGCTGTTTCCGCCTGGTGCGCAACCTGGCCATGGTCCTGCTGATCCTGCTCAACTAATGGAACGAGTCTATCAGAAACCTCCTATTCTGTAAACCACTAACCCGAATTTTTCATTACGAATAAGGTCTGCCTTATGTTTGAGGCCCTGCGCGTGCTGGCTACTTGCCACGTGATGGAGCGCCCTGTCCGCACCCTCATCACCGTGCTCGGGATTGCCCTGGGGACCTCCGTCGCCATCGCCATCCGGACGGCCAATGTGGAGGTGCTGAAGTCGTTTGAAGAGTCCGTGACCGAGGTGGCAGGTCGGGCGACGCTCCAAGTCTCCGGCGGGGACCTGGGTCTGGATGAGCGCGTCATCGCGGACATCAGGCGCCACCCCGCGGTGCTGTCCGCTACGCCTGTTCTGCATGAAGGCGCCCGCGTCGCGACAGGGCCGAACCAAGGCAAGTCGTTCGTCGTGATGGGTCTTGATCTATTGGAGGCGGGAGACCTCAAGAATTTTCGCCTGCGGGATGACGGCGCCGCACGGTCGCTTGACCGGTTGCTTTCGCGCGAGGCCCTGTTTGTCGGCGCCAGACTCGCCTCGGACTGGGGTCTCGAAGTGGGCCACCCGCTCGAACTTGTGGTCGGAACGCAGGT
The DNA here is from genome assembly GCA_020027965.1 of Nitrospirota bacterium. Taxonomy (GTDB): domain Bacteria; phylum Nitrospirota; class Nitrospiria; order Nitrospirales; family Nitrospiraceae; genus JAHRHE01. Next base: position 28,325 of record JAHRHE010000031.1, read on the forward strand.
GTACCGGGTCATGATTCAAGGGGTGGTGGAATCTGGCGGCAGGGTGTCCTCTGTGTGGGACCGCGTGGCCGTGATGGACATTGCGGCGGCGCAGGCGCTCTTCGGACTGGTCGGGCGGCTGGACCGGATCGATCTCGTCACCGCCCCCGGTTATGCGGTCGCGCAGATCGCGGACAAATTGCGACGCACGCTCCCGCCGATGGTGACGGTTAGCCGGCCCTCGCAGCGGAATGAACAGATTGAGCGGATGCTGAACGCGTTTCAGCTCAATCTGGCCACGTTGAGTGCGGTGGGCCTCCTGGTCGGGTTCTTCCTTGTCTACAACACCGTGTCCTTTGCCGTGGTGCAACGACGCCGGGAGATCGGTATTCTCCGTGCGCTGGGTCTGTCCCGCGGAGGCGTCACGGCGTTGTTCCTGAGCGAGGCGGCGCTCATGGGTCTGGTCGGCGGGGTCATCGGAAGCGCTCTCGGGGTTCTGCTTGCACGAAGCGTAGTGCGGCTGATGAGTCGGACCGTCTCGGACCTGTACCTCCCCGTCGCCGTCGGGCCGGGCGATTTCCTGGATATGCCCACCGGGATCTGGCTTGCCGGCGGCGCGCTGGGACTCGCCGTGGCCATGCTCGGGGCGATCGCACCGAGTGTGGGCGCCAGCCGAACCGCAGCCGCGCGGGCTCTGGCGCCCGGTGAATATGAGGCCAGCCAGACCTTGCGGACCGGTCTCCTGGCGTGGATCGGCTGCGGAGGCTTGGTTCTGGCGGCGGCGCTGGCGATCCCGGGTCCGGTCCGGGGACTTCCTCTCTTCGGGTACGCCTCGGCCTTCTGCCTCCTATTGAGTCTCTCGTTCCTGGCTCCGGCGCTCGTGCGCGGAACGCGCGCGGTCGCTGGAGTGCGCTGGGGGCCTGCGCGGATGACGGGTCGTTCCGCGGCGCTGGGCCGCCTTGCCGCCGAGCAGGTGGCGCGCGCTCCCGGGAGAAACGCGGTCACGATCGCCGCCCTGATGGTCGGAATCGCCATCATGGTGGGAGTCGGGATCATGATCCAGAGCTTCCGCCACACGGTTGATCTCTGGATTAACCAGACCATTATGGCCGATCACATCATCGCACCGACCTCCTGGTTGCAGGGCGAGCAGAGCGGCATGCTGACGAACCGCCTTCCACGGTCCTGGGCCGATCGCGTGGCGTTGCTTCCCGGCGTCGAGGCTGTCGACACCTATCGGGACGTGACGATCACCATCAACGGACGACCGGTGGCGCTGGTCTCGCGGGACCTGCGCCTGCATGCCGAGCGGAGCCGATACCTCTTCGTCGAGGGGGATTCGCAAGTCCTCCTGCCCCGTACCGTTTCTGCCAAGGGTGTGGTTGTCTCCGAGGTGCTCGCGTCGGCCCTGGGCGTGCGGGTCGGGGACTCCCTTCCGCTCATGACCCCGGCCGGAGAGAGGCGGTTCCCGGTGATGGGGATATTCCATGACTATGCGACCGATGGAGGCAAGGTGGTCATGGATCGCGAGTTATATGCGCGGATCTGGGAGGATGACACGGTGACGGTGATCCCCGTCTATACGACGCCCGGGGCCGACGCCGGCTCGGTCCGTCGTCGCATCGAGGAGACCCTAAGCCGCGAAGGGCACCTGGTGGTGGTCGGCAACGCCGAGCTCAAGCAGGAAATTCTGGCCATCTTCGATCGGACCTTCACGATCACGTACGCGCTCGAACTCATCGCCGTGGTCGTCGCCCTGCTGGGGATCGTGAACACGCTGTTGACCGCCGTGCTGGAGCGCCAACGGGAGCTGGCCACGCTCAGAGCGATCGGAGCCAGCGCGCGGCAGATCCGCGGATTGGTGCTGTGGGAGTCGGCCTATCTCGGTCTGCTCGGCTCCGCTCTGGGCCTGATCGGGGGCATTCTGCTCTCGATCCTGCTGGTCCACGTGATCAACAAGCAATCCTTCGGCTGGACGATTCTGTTCGTGCTCCCGGAGGGGCTGCTCGTCGAGGCGGTGGGGCTGGCCTTGGCTGCGGCGCTGGTGGCCGGCTACCTGCCGGCCCGGTGGGCGGCCAAGCAACCAGTCGTGGATGGGCTCAGATACGAGTGACGGGTGACCGGTGACGGATGACCGCTGACGGGTGACGAGGGAAGAGTTCCCTAACCCGTCACGCGTCACGCATGACAGGGCTGTACTCTGCTTGGATCTCAAACCCCAGATCCGAGATCATCTTCCATGCGTCGGCGGCCGGTTGGCCGGGTGTCGTGAGGTACCCGCCGACGAACAGCGAATCGGCCGCGTAGAGGGCCAGCGGCTGGAGGGTCCGGAGGTTGAACTCCCGGCCTCCTGCGATCCGGATCTCGGTGTGCGGGTGAAGAAAACGGAAGAGGCAGAGCACCTTCAAGCAGCGCTGCGGCGTCAGGTGATTACAGCCCTCCAAGGGAGTGCCGGGCACGGGATGGAGCATGTTGACCGGGATCGAATCCGGCTTCACCTCCCTGAGCGCGAGCGCCAGGTCGATTACGTCCTCGTCGCGTTCACCCATGCCGATGATCCCCCCGGAGCAGATCTCCAATCCGGCGGCCCTCGCATGACGGATCGTGGTCAGCCGGTCCCGGAAGGTATGCGTGGTGCAGATCGCCTGGTGATAGGCCTCACTGGTGTTCAGGTTGTGATTGATGCGATCCACGCCAGCCGCCTTGAGCGTTCGGGCCTGCTCCTCATTGAGGAGGCCGAGGGAGCAGCAGACCTGGACGGGGACCTCGCGCTTGATGGCCTTGACGGCCTCGGAGATCTCGGCGATCTCGCGATCCAGAGGACTACGCCCGCTGATCACGATGCAGTAGCGCTGGGCCTTCGCCTCCGCGGCGCGCCGGGCTCCTTGCAGCATTTGGTCCGTGGGCAGCAGCCCGTACCGCTCGATGTCGGCCGTGGAGACGGCGGATTGTGAGCAGTAGTGGCAATCCTCCTGACACGCACCGCTCTTGGCGTTCAGGAGCATCTGCAGCCTGACTGTCCTGCCGAAGTAGCGTTCCCGCACCGTGAAGGCGGCGTCCAGGAGCTCCAGCACCCGGGAGTCCGGCGCCTCCAGGACGGCGCGACACTCCGCGCGCGTCAACTCAATGTCCCTGATGGCTTTGTCCGCAAGCTCCTGGAAGTCAGTCATCGGTTCTCCCCTTCTATTCAACTCCATCGCCCCGTGCCTCTCTCCCTTGTCCCTCGTGACGCGTGACGGGTAAACTGTCTACACGGTTTCGAACGGGGAGGCGAGACTCTGATACGGAACCGAGCCGGTCTCCACGGCTCGATCGCCGGACTGGGACGCGGCGCTGCTGGGGTCCACCCAGGGCCGCACCACGAACGTATTCCACTGGCCGCACCGGCGGCACCTCCCGGACCATTCGATGGACTCCAACTCGCACTGGGTACAGACGTAGGGCACGATGACCCGTTTCTTCAGCCCCAACGCCTTCTTCAACTCCTCCACCGCTTCCTCCATGTGCTGCTTTCGCAGGTAGAGGTTGGCCAGGATCTTGTGCAGGTCGGACATCTGGTCCGGAGGCCCGTCCAGGTTCGAGAGCAGGTCAAACGCCTCGTCGATCATTTCGAGCCGGTAATACAGCTTGCCCAAGTAGAACTTCAGGACCGGCTGCTGGGGATTCCGCTGCACGGCTTCCTGATAGACCCGGATGATTTCGCCGGGCTCTCCCATCTCGAGGTAGACTTCTTCGAGGCGGTGCAGCAGGATGATGTTGCCGGTCTTACGGTAGACCTTCTCGAGAATCTCAACCGCGTTCTTGGTCTTACCTTCGCGCAGGAGGGCCTCACCGAGCCCGATGTAGGCCGGCAGGAAGTTCTTGTCGCGTTTGATGGCCCCACGGAAATAGCGTCGGGCCTTCTCCGGGTGCCCCCGCCCCAGCAGTTGGCGGCCCACCTCATACGTAATGGCGACCAGCATGGCCGCCTCGGCGCGCTTGTCGTGGTCGGGCAGAGCGGCTTTCACCAGGCGATGCTGGGCCTCGAGCGCATCGCTCCATTGCTCGAGTCTGACGTGCAGGTCGCGCTTGCACATCAAGGCCGTGAGGTTCGTTTGGTCCAGTTTCAGGATTTCTTGAAGCGTCTGCAGCGCTTCTTCGAACCGCTTGGCCCCCTCCAGGTCCTTCGCGAGCGGCAGCAGCACGTCCACATTCTTCTCCGCAAGGGCGCGCGCAGCCCGGTGCAGGCGGATGGCCTCCGGATAGTTCTGCTCGTATCGGTAGGTATTGCCGAGCCACAACAATGAGTCGGTGTGATTGGGATCCAGAGTCAAGGCCTTTTGGAACAAGTCGATCGCTTCGGCCGTCCGCCTCGACAGGAACGCATGGATCCCAGCCCGGTGGAGGGACTCGACCTTCTCTTCCCGCCGGCGGAGCCGGGTGCTTCGCCAGTTCATGATCATATGCTTCGTCTCGCGAACTCCGACCAGGAAGGTCACGATCACCGCCCCCGCGGCCAAGGAGAGCAGGACGAGGGAGACCGGGCTGAGCTGAAAGGTGGTCGTCGGGGCGGTCCGGATGGTGATCAAGCCGGGGTTCAAGTCGTGCAGATAGACGTAGAGGGCGCCGGCCAGGGTGACCAGGATCACTGTCAGCAGCAGGCGGATCATTGGATCTCTCCTGGCATCTCTCCGGCTATCTCCGTTCGCGCGCGCGCGCGGAACGTTTCTTGGGCACCGCCAGAGCGGGAACCGACGCCGCCGCCTTCTGGGTCGGCGGTCGGACCCGTTTGGCATCGCCCCAGAGCTTCTCCAGGCCGTAGTGCGCTCGAATGTCGGTGCGAAAGACGTGCACGACCACATCCCCGAAGTCCATCAGGATCCAGTGGGCGGTGGAGGCCCCTTCCATGCTGAGCAGATGGACGCGTTGGGCTGAGAGGATGCCCTCAATGTGGTCCGCGATGGCTTTGACTTGTCGCTCTGAGTCTCCGGAGCAGAGAACCAAATAATCGGCGAAGGAGGTCAGCTTGGCGATATCAAGGATTAGGACGTCGGTGGCCTTCTTCTCGAGAGACGCCTGGGCGATGGCGAGCGCTTTAGCCTTGGACTCCGGTACGATCGGTCTCCTCCCGATACAGATTGACCTGCAGTATATAAGATTCCACTGCCACTGGCAACAGGCCGGCCACGCTGACCTGCTTTCGAAGCCGCGCGCGGATCTCGGAGGCTGACGCATCACAGGGGGGAAGTCCGAGGAGGATCAGGCCGACCCCGCCGGGGATCGGGATGTCCAGCCGATCCTGCTGGCCGGCATCCAATGCGGCCAGAGAGGCAGGGGCGATCGGCGGCAGGAGAGGCAAGTCGAGCAGGGTGCGAAACACGGTGCCCGGGCGGGACACCACCACAAAGTGGCAGGCCCGAAGCAGCTCGCTGGGCTGCCGCCAGCTCGGCAGGTCCAGGAAGGCATCCAGGCCGATGATGAAGAACAAGTCCGCGTCCGGCCCGTACTCGCGGCGAAACAGGCCCACCGTCTCGATCGTGTAGGACTTGGCCGCGCGCCGGGTTTCCGCCTCAGAGACCGTAAACGAGGGATCGCCGGCGATGGCCCGCCGCACCATCTCCAGGCGATGGCTGGCCGGGGCGAGCGACTCTGGTCCTTTATGCGGGGGGTCCCCCGAGGGGATGAAGACGATGCGATCCAGGTGAAGCCGGTCCCTCGTCTGCGCTGCGACGGCCAGGTGGCAGCGGTGGGGAGGGTTGAAGGCTCCGCCAAATAGACCGATCTTCATGGGGTCAAATTTTGAAATTCGAATTGTGAATTTTGGATTTGCTGCGGCCGAGAATTCAACATTCGAAATTCGCAATCACAAAATCACCAAATTGTCTCTGTGGATTACCTCCTCATACTCCTGGGCGCCGATGGACTTCTGGATGTCCGCGGTCTTCAATCCTTTCATCCGTTCCAGCGTGTCGGAGGAGAAGTTGACCAGCCCCTTCGCGAACTCCTTGCCATGCCGGTCGGTGCAGGCCACCGCGTCGCCGGGGCCAAACTGGCCGCTCACTGCGACGATCCCGGACGGGAGCAGGCTTTTCCCGCGGCGCACCAGCGCCTCGACGGCGCCGTCGTCCAGGGCGAGCTTCCCTTTGGCGCGCAGGGTGAAGGCAATCCAATGCTTCCGGCTGGTGAGCCGCCGCCCACGGGGCAGGATGAAGGTACCGGCCTGGGACGTCCCCTCGAAGACGGCCGGCAAGAGGCCGGGCGTCTCGCCGTTCAGGATCAGGGTGGCCACGCCGTACTCCGCCACTTTCTTGGCTGCCTGGATCTTGGTGGCCATGCCGCCGGTGCCCTCGAAACTGCTGGAGACCCCGGCGCGTCGCTCGATGTCCTTCGTGATCTCGGGCACGACGGACATCAGGGTGGCAGAGGGATTCCGCCGCGGATCGTCACTGAACAGACCGTCCACGTCCGACAAGATCACGAGCAGATCGGCGTCCACCAGGTGAGCGACCTGTCCGGCCAGGGTGTCGTTATCCCCGAACCGGATCTCGTCCACGGCGACGGTGTCATTCTCATTGATGACAGGGATCACCCCGAATTCAATCAGGGTGGTCAGCGTGTGACGGGAGTTCATGAAGCGCCGGCGGTCTGCCAGGTCCTGGTGGGTGAGCAGGATCTGGGCGACTTTTTGATCCAGCCGCTCGAAGGCCTTCTCATACGCCCACATCAGGCGGCTCTGACCCACTGCCGCCGCCGCCTGCTTCACCGGCAAGCTCTTCGGATAGGCCTTCAAGCCCAGCTTCTGGATGCCGGACACGATGGCTCCCGAGGAGACCAGCAGCACCTCCCGACCGCTGGACCTCACCGCGGACATCTCGCCGGCCAGGCGGTCGATGCGATCAGCCCTGAGGCCCGAGTCCCGGGAGGCCACGAGGCTGCTCCCGATCTTGACCACGACGCGTCTGGCCTGCTTCAGGAGTTGGTCGCGCACGGCGCCCTCAACGATTCGACCTGTTTGCCCACGAAGCCGAGTAGCGCCTCCAGTCCCTCCCGGGAGACGGACGAGATCGGGAAGAACCGTAGACGATGGCGCTTACAATAGGTCCGCAGTCGTTCCAGCCGTTCCCCGTTGCCGCGGATGTCCAGCTTGGTTCCCACCACTGCGAAGGGCCTGGTCGTCAGCGGCGGCTCATACGCGGCCAGCTCTTTCCGCATGACTTCGAAACTAGTGACCGGCTCCTCGGTGGCCCACTCGGAAATGTCCACCAGGTGGAGCAGGAATGCGGTGCGCTCGATATGCCGGAGAAACTGCATCCCCAACCCCTTGCCCTCGTGCGCCCCCTCGATCAAGCCCGGGATGTCGGCCATCACGAAGCTGCCGTCGTCCCCCCAGGAGACCACCCCGAGGTTCGGAACCAGGGTCGTGAACGGGTAGTCGGCGATCTTGGGCCGGGCCGACGAGAGGGCTGCGATTAGCGTGGACTTGCCGGCATTGGGAAACCCGACCAGCCCGACGTCCGCCAGCAGCTTCAGCTCTAGTCGGAGCCAGCGCTCCTCTCCCGGTGTCCCGGGCTCGAACTGGGTCGGCACGCGGTTGGTGGACGTCGCGAAATGGGTGTTGCCCCGGCCCCCCCGTCCCCCTTGCGCCACGACGGCCTCCTGTCCGTCGGCCGTCAGATCTACCAGCATCTCGCCGGTGGCATCATCGAACACGATCGTCCCGACGGGCACCTGGATGAGCACGTTCGGCGCCGTCTTCCCGTGGCGATTGGATCCTTCGCCGGGTCCGCCCGGTTTGGCCTGGTAGTGCTGCTGATAGCGAAGGTCCAACAGCGTGGTGAGCCGCCGAGAGGCGACGACCACGACCTGCCCCCCGTTCCCGCCATCCCCACCGTCCGGGCCTCCGCGCGGGACGAATTTTTCGCGCCGAAAACTGCAGACGCCGTCCCCGCCTCGCCCGGCTTTGACGAAGATGCGAACCTCATCAACAAACATGATATACCACCCTGCGAGTGACCCGTGGGCTCGAGAGGATCGGGCGGGCGGACAAAACGGGCGGATGAGCCGGAGCAGGAGAGCGGACGGAGCGGTCAGGAGGCCGGGGAATGAGAGGCGTTCGGCGCGTTCGGATACACGCTGACTCTCTGACGGTCACGTCCACCTTCATATTTCACGACCCCGGAGACCATCGCGAACAGCGTGTGGTCGCGCCCGATCCCGACGTTGAACCCGGGGTGGATCCTGGCGCCCCTCTGCCGGACGATAATACTGCCGGCTGTGACGCTCTCGCCTCCGTACGCTTTGACGCCGAGGTACTGCGGGTTGCTGTCGCGTCCGTTCCGGGATGAACCGCCGCCTTTCTTCGTTGCCATCGACCGCTCCTTCTTTCGATCTTACGATCCGTCGCTCGCGTGGTTCAGGCCGTCGCGATGTCGGTGATTCGCACCTGCGTGAAGCTCTGGCGGTGCCCTTTGGTCCGCCGGTAGTTTTTCCGCCGCTTCTTCTTGAAGACCATGATGGATCGGGTCCGTCCCTGGGCGATGATTTCGGCGGTCACGCGCGCGTGGTCAACCCACGGGCGCCCGCGCCGGTCTCGACGATTGCGTACATCTGATGGGGCTCCTCGATTCAGAAAGCTTGTTTCTTTAACATACATCGCGAAAGGGTGTCAAGGTTGACGGGCGATCGAGCACACGGCCGCAGGCCCGAGCGGAGTCGCGGCGAAATCAGCCGCGTGGTGTCCGCGTCGGCCTGCCGGGGTATGCGGGCTGTCGTGCAGTCGCTTGACGGCCTTTCTGGAGCGCTGCTATAGTGGCTCCTGTCCGCGGTCAGGCCGCTGCGAACGGTTCTCAACGGACCCGAGTCATGCTTCAGCCCAGCGAGAAAATCTGGATGGATGGGACCTTCGTGAACTGGAGCGACGCTTCGGTGCACGTCCTGACCCATTCGCTGCACTACGGGCTGGCCGCCTTCGAGGGCATCCGCTGTTACAAGGGCCGTGACGGGTCCGCGATCTTTCGCCTCCCGGAGCACGTGGATCGGCTCTTCGAGTCGGCCCACATCGCCATGATGGAGATCCCCTACGACAAGAAGCAGATCACGGACGCGATCGTGGAAACGGTCCGCGTCAATAAGCTGGACGCTTGCTATATCAGGCCGTTGGTCTATATCGGCTACGGCACGATGGGACTCTATCCGGGGGACAACCCGATCAAGGTGGCGATTGCAGCCTGGCGATGGGGCACCTACCTCGGAGAGGAGGCGCTGACCAACGGCGTCCGGGCGAAGATCTCCTCCTTCACCCGCCACCATGTCAACGTGTCCATGACTCGCGCCAAGATCTCCGGTTACTACGTCAACTCGATCCTGGCCAAGCGTGAGGTGAAGGCGGACGGCTACGACGAGGCGATCCTCCTCGACCCGGACGGCTACGTGGCCGAATGTACGGGTGAAAACATCTTCATGGTCCGGAAGGGGCAGCTCAAGACCACTCCGCTCACCTCCATCCTGGAGGGCATCACACGCAACTCCGTCCTGCAACTGGCCCGCGAACGGAATCTGCCGGTGAGCGAGGAGCGATTCACGCGCGACGCGATGTACGTCGCCGATGAGGTGTTCCTGACCGGCACGGCCGCCGAAGTGACGCCCGTGCGCGAGATCGACGGCCGCCGGATCGGCAACGGCACGCCGGGCCCCATCACCAGGGATCTCCAGAAGACCTTCTTCCAGATCGTCCGTGGCGAGGATCGCGCCCACCAGGCGTGGCTCACCCGCGTCTAATTCCTTCGCGTTCAGCCCTCAGCGCTCACCCGTCAGCCGTCAACAGTCAGCGGTCAACTTCGGAAGCTACGGGTTCGCCGGGGCAGGTGCCTGGGTTCCACCGGCGGGCGAGGACTCAGCCGATGGCGCCTCCGTGGGGGGAGTCTGAGTCGGCGGGGAGGCGGGTGAAGACTGGGCTCCGGCCGCCGGCGCATCCGTCGACCCAGCCGGGGCGTTGCTCTTATTGAGATCAATGACCGTCGAGGAGAAGGTTCGTTCTTTGGAGAGGACGGCCAGCCCGAGAGACGTCAGCATGAAAATGATCGCCGCCGCCACCGTGACCTTACTCAGGAAGTTGGCAGGACCACGGCTTCCGAACACCGTCTGACTTGATCCACCGAAGGCCGCGCCGATCTCGGCTCCCTTCCCGGCCTGCAGCAAAATCGCGCCGATCATCAGAAAGCAAACGATGACGTGGATCACGACGGCCAGGGTATACATGGAGCCTCCTTCTTCCCTTCTGAGCGGTTACCGGGCGGCGCCCTGTGCAAGACCAATGATTGTAGCAAAGGACTGAGGGTCCAGACAAGCTCCTCCCACCAGTGCCCCGTCCACCTGAGGGGAGGCCAGAAAACCGCCGACATTCGTGGTGGACACGCTGCCCCCGTACAGGATCCGGATCGCCTGCGCCGCCTCGCTGCCCCACTCGCGCGCAATCACGGCGCGGAGCCGCTCGTGCACCAGGGTGACCTGCCCGGGTGGCGCAGCGCGGCCGCCTCCGATCGCCCAGACCGGCTCGTAGGAAAGCGTGACCATGAGCAGCCCGTCCTTGGAGGTTCCGGCGAGCCCCCCGAGGAGCTGGCCGGTGACTACCTCCTCGGTGCGCCCGGCCTCGCGCTCCGGGAGCGTCTCTCCCAGACAGAGGATGGGCCGCAGCTCGTGCCGGAGCGCCGCGAGCACCTTCTGGTTGATCTCGGCGTCGCTCTCCCTGAACAGCCGCCGTCGCTCCGAGTGCCCCACGATCACGGACCGGCAGCCGAGCTCTTTGAGCATGGGCGCAGAGACTTCGCCCGTAAAGGCGCCCTGGTCTTCCCAGTGCAGATTCTGCGCGGCGAGCGTGAAAGGACTGGACCGCGGCAGCGCCTGGGCGACGGCGTGCAGGGCGGTGAAGGGCGGCGCCAGGATGACATCGACGCCGTCGGCTTTGGGGACGAGGACCGAAAGACGATGCACGAGATCGGCCGCTTCAGACGCGGTCTTGTGCATCTTCCAGTTCCCCACGATGAGGATTCGACGCACAGCTACCTCGGAGACATCCGGCGGGTCGCGCACGCAGGGTGAGCGTTCAGTGCTGCTGGTCCGGCAGCGCCGCGAGGCCGGGCAACTCCTTCCCTTCGAGGAGTTGGAGGGTGGCGCCGCCGCCCGTGGAGATGAACGACATGCTCTCGGATTCGCCGGCACGATGCACCGCATCGCCGGTGTCGCCTCCGCCGACGATCGTCAGGGCATACGCGTTGGCGACGGCATGGGCCAAGGCGAACGTTCCGCGCGAAAACGCGTCCACCTCGAACACGCCCATCGGGCCATTCCAGAGGATCGTCTTCGCATTCTGGACCGCTTCGCCGAACAACCTGACGGAGGCCGGCCCGATGTCCATCCCGTACCAGCCTTTCGGGATTTCCTGCACGGGCACGATCTTGGTCTCGGCTCCAGGGTCGCGCCCCGCCGCCACCACGCAGTCCACCGGCAGGTAGAACTTCACCCCGCGCGCGAACGCGTGCTCCTGGACGCCTTTGGCAAACTCCAGCATATCGTCCTCGACCAGGGAATCACCGATCTCGAGGCCCATCGCCTTGATGAACGTGAAGGCCATGCCGCCGCCGATGATGACCTTGTCCACCCGCCTGCCGAGGTTTTCGATCACCCCGATTTTCCCCGACACCTTGGCCCCGCCCAGGATGGCCACGAAGGGCCGCATCGGGTTCGCCACCGCGCCTTCCATGTACTCGATTTCTTTTTTCATGAGATAGCCGGCCGCGGCTTCTTTGATGAACTTCGGCACGCCCACGATCGACGCGTGTGCCCGATGGGCGGCCCCGAATGCATCATTAATATAGACATCGCCCAAGGAGGCGAGGCTCCGGGCAAACTTCTCCTCGTTCTGTTCCTCTTCCCCGTGGAAGCGGAGGTTTTCCAGCAGCAGCACGTCGCCGGGTTTCATGCGGCTGACCATTCGCTCGACCTCCGGGCCGACGCAATCCGGCGCGAAGGCGACCTCTTTGCCCAGCAACCGCTGCAGCCGTCTGGCGACCGGAGCCAGGCTGAATCTCGGGTCGGGTTTGCCCTTGGGGCGGCCCAGGTGGGAGCACAGGATGACCTTGGCGCCCTCATCGACGGCGCGATTGATCGTGGGCAGGGTAGACCTGATGCGGGTGTCGTCCGTGATCTGCAGCGCAGGGTCGAGCGGGACGTTGAAGTCGGCCCGAATAATGACGCGCTTCTTGCGAAGGATCAGATCCTCGATCGTCTGCTTGCGCAGGTTCATGGGACCTCCTTCAGCATGCGTGCCCCGGCTCGTGTCCGGTGAGGCTGCGGACGGGTGAGGCGGGCAGGGTCGTCAGGCAAGGGGGACCATCAGCCCTTGGCCGCGAGGAACTTGATCAGATCGCGGACGCGACAGGAATACCCCCATTCATTGTCGTACCAGGCGATGACTTTCACCATGCGGCGCTCGATCACCGCGGTCAGCGGGGCGTCCAGCGTGGCGGAGTGCGGATCATCGTTGAGATCCACCGACACGATGGGGGCCTCCGAATACTGCAAGATGCCTTTGAGAGGACCCTCGCTGGCGCGACGGAACGCGGCGTTGACCGACTGGACGTCGCAATCCTTCTCCGTCTCAACCGTCAGATCCACCACGGAGACATTCGGCGTGGGGACACGGATGGCCATGCCGTCCATCTTGCCCTTGAGCTGCGGGAGGACCAGGTGCAGGGCCTTGGCGGCCCCGGTCGTGGTGGGCACCATGGACAGAGCGGCCGCCCGCGCCCGGCGCAGATCCTTGTGCGGGAGGTCGAGGAGCTGCTGGTCGTTGGTGTAGGAATGGATGGTGGTCATGAGGCCGTGGCGAATCCCGAAGGCCTCCAACAGAACCTTGGCCACCGGCGCCAGGCAGTTCGTCGTACAGGACGCGTTGGAGATGATGGCGTGCTTCTGCGGATCATACATCGCCTCGTTCACGCCCAGCACCAGCGTCACGTCCGGGTCCTTGGCCGGGGCGGTGATCACCACGCGTTTGGCGCCGGCTGCCAGGTGGCGACTCGCGCCCTCTCGATCCGTGAACCGACCGGTGGACTCGATCACGAGATCCACGCCGAGGTCCTTCCAGGGCAGTTCTTTGGGGTCTTTCTTGGCCAGGATCGTGATGGGTGTGCCGTCGACGAGCAGCCGGTCCTCGCGCTCCTCTACGTGAGCCTTGAGGGTGCCGTGCACGGAGTCGTATTTCAGCAGATAGGCGAGCGTCTGGGCATCGGTGAGATCATTGATGGCCACGTACTGCAGCGCCGGATCGCCCAGCGACGCCCGCAAGACGTTGCGGCCGATCCGGCCGAACCCGTTGATGCCAATGCGAATTGCCATGCGCTCCGTCGTACTGCCGAGATAAAAAATGCCGGGCGAAGGCCGGCACCGAGGCTGCATCGTACTCAGGCCTGAAATTCTTGTCAAGCCATTGTAATGGGCTGGGCTGGTGTCGCCGAAAGCCAGGTTCGTTCCGGACGACACACGGCTCGCTGAAACGAACCTCTAGATATAGGGAGGCTGCGAGTTGACTTTCCCCGCAGAGTCGTATACAAGGGCGCTCGTTCTTGATGATCAGGTGATGGAGTTCACCTAAACCGCCCGGACCTTCGCGTCCTCGGCTGATAACTCCTACTGACCTTCCCAGGTTCAGCGGGAGTTTTTTTTGCCATCAGAGGAGGACGCGATGATCGCATGGCCATCCGCTCGTTCGTGCTTCCGTCCAGCCGGCTTCAGAACTTCCCTGAGCATCCTTCTTTCGGTCCTCGTTCTATTCGTTGTCTCGACGGCAGCGCGGGGTGAGGACGGTCGGAAGGAAGACACGTCCTCGCCCTCGACACAAGCACGTTCCTGGTGGAATCCCCTGACCTGGAAGTGGACTCCTACGGAGGGGGAGATTCAGAACTATCGGCGCAGTTGGAATCCGATGGCGAATGGCCCCATCCTGCTGACCAGCGTCGACATCTCTCCGAAAGGACAGTTCCTCTCGCAGTTCTTTGTCTTTGGAGAAACCGGTCACCTGAGCTTTGACAATAAGCTCACAACGCATCGTTCAGATTCGGCGACCCACCTCAATGCCATTGCTCCGTTTCTGCTTCTGGGTTATGGAATGACGGATAACTTCGAGATCAATGTCGCGCCCACCGCCATCTATTGGCAAGCGAATCAGACCACGAGCACCGGGGGCCGGATGCGCGAGGATGAGTTTGGTCTGGGAGACACGGCCATCTATCTGAAATACCGGCCCGTGGTGCAAGATCCTGATTCGTGGCGGCCATCCGTGACCATCTATAATCAGATCAGTCTTCCAACCAGCGACTGGGCAGGGACTCGGCCGGTTCCGGGTGGGTTTTCACCCCTGGGGCGACTGCCTGCGACTCGCTTCGGCGCGCTCTCATTCACCGAAGGCATACTGTTTCGCAAGAACCTCCGTCCGTTTCGCCTGAGTGGAGGCATCTTTTATACGTATGACACACCCGGCAACAAGGACGGCATGAACACCTATGGGGGCGATATCGTCAATACCCGATTCATCATCGAACACATCCTCGACGATGATCGCGGGTTCGGCTACAACTTGGAATTTCTGACCCTCCATGTGGTTCCACATCGTCTGGACGGACATGACTTAAACCTCAAGCCGACCAGTTCGACAGTCTTCGGCATTGAACCGGCCATTCAATATAAATTCACTCGGAGCTCCTCTGGGTCGCAGCTCGTTGGTGCGGCAGGTGTGCAGTTCACAGTCGCCGGTCAAAACAACCTCGCGGCCATCTATCCGAATATCTCCCTCTACTACTACTGGAGCAGCAAAGGGAAGGTCTTCATGCGATGAAGGACCGGTCGAAGAGGCAAGGACAGGCGGCCTCGTGGCGGCCACGTTGGTCCTCGCTGGCTGGACCTTATCACGTCACCTTCCGAGTGAACCGACGGGAGTCTCCTCCCGGAACAGTCTTTCAGGAAGCCAACGAATTGTCACAAGGTTAAAGATTTCTTAGCCTCCGGCCGGCCCTGGCCTATAATGGCCTGGAGCTGCCCGGCAGGGGAACGACCGGCCACTAGCGCAGCCGATCATCTTTCCGACCTTACAACGGAGTTGGCAGGGATGACGGAGGATCGCCAGGCATCCTCGGCACCGGTGAATCGCGCGGAGGCGCAGCGTCGCGTCGATGAGATCCTGGCCTTCCGGGAAGAACTCCACCGGCTCGAACGGGAGGGCGTACTCGCTCTGCCCGAAGACCAACGGCAGCGGCTCACGTCGTATCACGACGAGATCCTCGCCGTGCTGACCAGAGAGTTCGACGTCGACACGACCGTCACCGAGAAGCAGATGTCGTTGGGCATGCGCATCGTCTCGTTTCTGGGTGCCCTGGCGCTGGCCGCGAGCGTCTTCTTCTTTTTCTACCGGTTCTGGGGCGTGCTCTCCACGTCGCTCCAGGTTCTCATCCTCGCTGCGGCACCGCTCCTGGCAGTCGGCGCCATGGAGATCGCGGCGCGGAGGGAAAAGATATCCTACTTCACGACGCTGGCCGGGCTGATTGCCTTTGCGAGCTTTGTGCTCAACCTCAGCCTGCTCGGCCACATCTTCAGTATCACCCCTTCCCAGAACGCCTTGCTCGTCTGGGGAGGGTTTGCTCTCGCGCTCGCCTATGGGTACGATCTGCACCTTCTGCTCGTGACCGGCATCCTCTGCCTCTTGGCGTATCTGTCCGCAACGACCGGTACGTGGCGCGGCCTGTACTGGCTGTCATTTGGCGAGCGAGCCGAAAATTTTATCCCGGCCGGCTTGCTCCTCTTCGCGGTGCCCGCGGTCCTCCCACATCGACGGTTTCCGGAGTTCCCGGGCTTCTACCGCGTGTTCGGACTGCTGGCGGTGCTCCTGGCGATCCTGATCCTTTCCCACTGGGGTCGGGGCAGTTATCTTCCATGGCAACCAGACTCCGTGGAGACGGTGTATGTGATCCTGGGCTTCGTCGCCTCCGCACTCGTGATCTGGACGGGCATTCATTGGAGGTGGCAGGGCGTTACCAATCTGGGGAGCACGTTCTTTGTCGTTCAGCTCTACACCAAGTTTTTTGATTGGTGGTGGGACTGGATGCCCAAGTACCTGTTCTTCCTCCTCCTCGGCCTCATCGCGGTGTTGCTGCTGCTGGTATTCCAGCGTCTTCGGGCGCACCTGAGGGAGGCGACGGCATGATGCGGCTCCGGATGTGGGCAGCACTGGCGCTGGTTGTGGCCACGAACGCGGTGGTCCTGGCCGGAGTGGCCTACAATCGGTCGGGTGAGCCGGAGGCCACCGTCACCCTGACCGAGCGGGAGCTTTCGCTCGCCTACGCCGTCGAGGAAAACTCCGGCCTGGAGCTTCACCTGAACTGGCGGCTTTATCGGAGAGAGCGCTCGTTTCCCGGGGAACCGGGGCCTGGCTGGTTCCATCGGGAGAAGTTGGAAGCCGTGGGCTACGACTGTAGTCGTCCGCTGACCGATCCCTCGGCACGGCTGGCGTATGAAAAGGCGCTCCCTCGCCAAGCGTTTGCAGTGCTGGAGTACGAGGGCGAGGCCTGGCGGGCAGCGATCGCGGAAGCTGAACAAGACCGGGATCGGATTGCTGCGCAGATGGGGCGCCAAGAAGCCACGCGAAAAGATCTCAAAGAGGTGGAGAAGGACCTGGATCGCCTCCGGCGGACGAGTACGCGCCTGGCCGCGGTGGATGTGGCCCTGGACCCGGATGCCCTCCGCAGCCAATATCCGGACCGGGGGAAGTATCTCATCGTGCAGGCCGAGGTTCGCCTCACGGTCGTCGATGCGCCTGTGGAGGAGAACGGGGTTCAGCACCCGGCCTCCCTCCGCGGTGTCATCTCCTCCATCCTGGTGGACCGCATTGTGGTCCCCCGGGACCTCCACTCCGCCCTGGTCTTGCTCCGCAAAGACCGACGATCTTTTTCTGGCCCTCACGAGCCGCGCTACCGCGTGACGGTGAACTACGGCCGACGCTACGAGCCCTGGATCCACGCCATCCAACCGATCAAGGCGGCTCGAGCAGGCCCGAAAAGAATCCCGTAACTTTTCCAACGGTGCGCAAATCCCTCATCCCCATCAAAGTCCATTTGCACAAGCTCAAAGGCCAAAGCGCCCCGGAATATCAGCGTCTCCCGTTTTTCGTCGTCGCGAGGCCGTGAGGTTTTGCGGAAAAGCATGACGGAACGATCCGACGGTGCTACAAAGGCTGGTAGGGGTCGGCTCGGGCTCCGATCCGGCACCTCCGCAACGTTGAAAGGAGGCATGCTATGCGCTATGACCGCATGTACCGCGTGTTGTTATTGGTGGGAGCGTGTCTCTTGTGGGACACTCCTTCCACGCAAGCCGGCTCACCCATGACCATCACTGATGCAACCTTCACGGATGGGGTGGCCAATCGTACACCGCAAATGCGCGTGACCGCCTTCAGCCTCGGAGACCAGGGGAACCAGGCTCGACTCTGGTTCTGGTTCCTGGTGAGCTGTGGCGATCCCTGTCAGGGAGGAGCTGCATCCATCACCGTCCGGTGGTCTCAGAAGGTCGGTGATCAGTTTGCGGAGCAGCGAGCCATTCCGCTCACGATTCAGGGGCCGACCTGGCGGACCTGGGCCTACAAGGAGAATCTACAGCCTGGTACCTGGAAGGCAGAGGTCATATCCGAGCAGGGCCCGGTGTGCATGAGCGACAAGTGTGAGTTCACGATCGAAGTCACCCCGTGATGCACAAGGTCGGAGCCTGATTGATCGCCCGGCCTCGCCACCGAGGCCGGGCAGATCTTCACCCACGACTCTCTCCGCGCGGATTGCCCGACTGCAGTGAGATCGCTCTTCAGTCATCCTCCGTGTCGGGGAGGACGCTGGAAACGCTCGGCCTCGACGTTGACCCCTCCCGAAGCGCCCTATCCCTATCGAAGCCCCGCTGGCGTGGGATCAAGGACCAGAGACCCGGGGAATGAGACGGTGCCGCTGTCCGTGTTCGAGGGCATCGTATCTTGCGAGGGTGTATCACATCTGTTACACTTGCAAAAAGGGCGGAGGTGCGGATATGCCGACCAAGAATCCACGGGTCAATGTTGTTTTGGAAGAACCGCTGTATGAGGGACTCCGGCGATGGGCCAAGCGGGATGGGATCTCACTCTCGCTAAAGGTACGAGACGTCGTGAAGGAGGCCTTGGAGGACGAGGAGGATCGGGAACTAGTTCGGTTCGCGGAGGAACGGGAGCGGACCTTCGACCGGACGAAAGCGCTGACTCACGCCCAGACCTGGACCCATCGGCGCCGTCCGAGGCGTTGAGTGCCCTTCACGCTCGTCTACCATCCCAGCGTGGCCGAGAAAGATGTGCCGTCGCTGCCTCTCAATGTTCACCATCGAATCTCCCGCGCCATCGAAACCCGCCTCGGCGAGGCTCCTG
>JAHRHE010000131.1 GCA_020027965.1 Nitrospirota bacterium
CCGAGGAAAAAAGCGGAGAAAAAAAGAAGGAGCACAAGAAGGACCGCAAGTGACCCTGGCGAGAAAACCAATCAATTTCGACGAGTGCTTCCTATCACTGCGGCGCTCCAATCAGAAGAAGGATTGCCGGCGAAAAGGAGGTCTCCTCATGAGGTGCTACTTGGGTGGAGATGTCCGGTCTCTGAAGAGGGCCAAGACAATCTCTTGAATCCCTTCGGAGACCCCTGTATCTGATCTAGAGGTCGCTGTCGATCGGGCACGTATCTTGTGTATTGCCGCGAAGGCCACTCACCAAAAAATCAGAGGAGGCTCGTATGCATACGTTGCGCCTGGGACTGGGAACATTTGGAATCGTCGGATTGCTGATGGCTGGACTGCTGCCGGCGTCGGCCCTGAGTGCCGGGCCCAAAACGCCCGCGGATGGGTATGACATCCACGTCCAGGCACCGCACATGATGGACGACGGAACCGTCGGCGGGCCATTTCATCATTACTGCAAAGGCATCTCTGACGAAATCCTCCAATGCCTGCTGTTTGAATCCACCGATCCGAAAGCCAAACTGGTCGCTATCGAGTATTTCGTGGCCAAGTCCGTATCTCGCAAGGAAGTGCCGCTGATTAAGTGGCACCGCTTCTTCCACGATCACAAGGTTGAGATCGCGACCGGGCGAGTGCAAGTCCTCGATCAACCGGCCGAGAAGGCTAAAGCCATTGCTGAAGCAGCCTCGAAAACCGATGGCATTATCTTCCACTTGTGGCACAAAGATCAGAAGATCCCGGACGGTCGGGTCACATTCACCCAGTCATTGGGTCAGATCTTCACCAGGTCCGATTAGTGCCGTTCCAACTTTTTGGGACAAGGAAATGGCGTCGTTGTCGATGAAGGTACGGGATCAGTCCCCTCGTCTGGCCCGGCGCGATAGCTTGGAACGGCACTAGCTCCAACCAGGCGGGGGGATCTCGACAAGATCCCCCCGCTTCCATAGGTCATCGGACTCTTTTCAAGATGTGATATGGCCGCCATCCGGATCCAAGTCGGTCTCAGCACCAGGATATCCATGATCATCCTGGGTGTCCTGGTGATCTGGGCCATTCCCAGTCGCAGTGCCGATCCAGAGGTCCTGCGTCCGCGGGTACCGGCTCATCAGATCAAAGCGGCCAAGGCAGTCACGAATCCGCTCCCGGCTGCACCCGAGACCGTAGAAAAAGGTAAAGCCGTCTATCATGGAAAGGGATTCTGTGTCACCTGCCATGGCCCGGACGGCACCGGGCTGGGGAACATCCCCGGGTTGGTCGGCAAGCTGCCGCGCAACTTCACCGATAAGGCCTGGCAGAAGGCCCGCACGGACGGTGAGTTGATGTGGATCCTCAGGAACGGCAGCCCCGGTACCGCCATGGCGCCCTTCGTTCCGCTTGTCCTCACAGAAGAAGAGGCCTGGCAGGTGCTCCTTTATGTCCGCGCCTTCGGCCACGACTGACCAGTCGGTCTTGTGAACCATGGGGACACGGTCAGGCCGTGCCGTTGTCGTCGGATGCCTCTGGGGCCTGGTCGGTCTACCGCCCCTGGCGACGGCCACCGAGTCGGACTGGTCCGCGATTGCTGCAGCCAGGGTCAGCTATACCACTGACGTCTTCCAGTTCTCAGCCGCCCGCCGTCTGGCCATCAGCGATGACCCGTCGCAGCCGACGGTCGTCCAGCTCGGACAACCGGACGACGTGATCTGGGAGCCGTCAGTAGATCTCACCCGCACCTTCTCCACGGGGCTCGGACGGAATGAAGTCTCCGTCAAAGCCCACGGGTTCCTCTATACCAACAACCCCATTTTCAATCACGGCGATTACCGGATCCAGACCAAACAGTGGATCGGCGCCGATACGTCGATTCTGCTCCGATACCGGTATGTTCCCAATTTGTTTCTGGGTCCCAACGTCGAACGTCAGAGCGGCCTGCAGATGGTCGCGGAGGAGCGGGTCACCAGCCACCGCTGGCGTCTGGAGGTGGAGCGGCGCCTCTCCGAGGCCTGGCGGATCACCGGGATCGGCCGCTATGGGCTCCGGTTCTACAATGCCCAGTTCTCGGAGCGGGATACCTGGTTCTTCACCGTGGGGCCCAAGGTGGAGTACACGCCAATCTCCTGGGCGACAGCGACGTTGGGCTATCTGTACGAGCGGGGACTGGCGGATGGACGCAACGAACCGCAGTTCCAAGATGATGTGTCCTACTATCTCAACGTGGTGTCGTTCGGCACGGAGTTCCGCTTCAGCCCAAGCGTGTCGCTCAACCTCGTGTATACGTACCTCCGGAAAAATTTTACGAGCGGCATTCCCGGAGACACGCACATGGGCCGTCTGGACCAGACGAATCAGGGGCTGGCTGAACTCAGTTATCTGCTGACGCCGGCATCACAGGTCACGCTGAGATTCCAGAGGACGCAGCGGACCTCGACCAATGCCCTGAGGGATTTCAATGACTCCATCATTTCGATCGGCGGGGACTATCGCTTCTAAGACCGAGAACGTGCGCGGCCGACTGTGGCATCCGGCCACAACCGAGTGGCAGGCAGCCTGTAGCGTTTTTCTCCATTCCGTTCGACCCGCCCGGATCACCGCCCCTTACAGCGCGCAAGTGCTTGTAAGCGCAGGGTCACCCAGGTCCGGTCGCCCGTGGCATGCACTGGCATGCGAATCGCACAGTTCTGTGTTGTCAAGTTGCGACGCGTGCTTGCCACCTTCGCTGAACGAGGAGCATCAGAGCAGGTTATGAAGCTCCGGGTCGCGCATACGGGCGGGACTCGATTCGACATCACCAGCGGCCGTCACACGGTCGTGACCGACCAGCCGGTGGGGGACGGCGGCACGGACGCAGGAATGAGCCCGGTGGAGCTCTTTGTCGGCTCGCTGGCCGGCTGCGTCGCCTACTTCGTGGGACGATACTGCGTGCGGCATCAAATCCCGCACGAGGGCTTTACCGTCGAGGCGGAGTGGGAGATGGCGGAGCAGCCCCATCGGGTCGGGGCGGTTTCCTTGCGGATCAATCTGCCGGCCTCGCTGCAGGCTGGGCAGCGAGAGCGGCTGCTCAAGGTGGCGTACGGATGCACCGTCCATCAGTCGCTGGCCGTTACGCCTACCTTGAAGATTGATCTTCAGGAGAACACGGCGGCGAGCGGAGTCGCGGGATCGTGAACCCTTTTCCCTCGACGGCGCTCTGACGACCAGAGGAATCCGGATCTTCAACCAGGAGTAGAGCGATGCAGCGAGGCGTCATCTCAATGTTCAGGGGTCTTGGTGTGTACGTCGTTGCCGCGGGTGTCTTGCTCGTGGGGCTGGTGTCGTCCCAGCAGCTTCGCGCCGGGGACCAACCGCGTGTGAAGGAGCTCATCAAGAATACCTGCGCATCCTGCCACCGGTTCGAAGGCAAGCCGGACTCCCGCTTTAAATTGAAGGCGCCCGATCTGATGTGGGCCGGCAGCAAATATCAACGCACATGGCTCATCGGGTGGCTCATCGGGAAAGAAGCCCCGCTGTATGCCAAGGGCTATCGGTGGGATCTGTCCCAGGAGCCCGCAAAGCATATGACCGTGTCGGAGGCAGAGGCGAACGGGATCGCAGACTATTTTGAAAAGCACTACAAGGACCGCCGCGTGAAAGTCGGCGCGTTCGATGTCTCCAAGGTGACGGCCATGGAGGTGGAGTTCGGCCGCGGGGCCTACAAGGCCCATGCCTGCATCGGCTGCCACGTCATCGAAGAGAACGGAACTATTGTCGGAGGGCCGCAGAGCGCCTCGCTAGTGGAAGCCGGGCGCCGGTACAACATGGACTGGCTCTACCGCTTCGGGCAGAACCCGCAGGATTTCACGCCGCACAGCGGGGAGTTCCTGGCGGATGCCACCGACCCCCAGTTGCGGGCCGTCATCGGATTCCTGGCCGTGCAGGGCGTGAAAGACTTCAAGTATTACGAGCCCTGGACGAGCAAGGAGTTTAAAACCGCTAGTGTGGATCGAGGCAAGCTGCTCTACAAGGAATATTGTTCGCAATGCCACGGCGCGACCGGGCATGGCGACGGACCAGCAGCCTCCGGGCTGAAACCGAGGCCGGCGGTGCACGCCAACATGGCCTTCGACAAGCTGCCGATGGAATATCTTTATAATGTAGTCAATCATGGCGGGCGCGCGGTCGGGAAATCCACCAGCATGCCCTATTGGGGCCTCACGATCGGCCAGCGAGGCGTCGCGGACGTGATCGCCTATTTGAAAGCCACATTCAAAGGCGGGGCCGAGGCGGCTGGTGCGCCCTCCGGCGTGTGTCCGCAACCGCGTAACACACAGCAGGCTCCAAGCGAGTTCCTTGCGAAGGCCAATCCGCTGCCCGCGTCCGCCGAGCACGTGCAGGCCGGCAGGAAGCTGTACATGGAAACGGCCAAGCCGCTGGCGTGCATGAATTGCCACGGGACGCGGGGCGACGGGGCCGGGCCGCTCGGCGGAGGGCTGATCCCGCCGCCTCGCAACTTCACGTGCGGGGCCACGATGAAGGACATTCCTGACGGGCAGTTGTTCTGGACCATCAAGAACGGCTCGCCCGGGACGGGCATGATGGCGTTTGCCGACATGAGGGACCAAGAGGTGTGGCAACTGATCCTGTATATCCGGAGTTTGGCGCAGTGAACAGGGGCCGTGTCCTGGAACAGGTGGTGCCGTGACCGGGTTGGAATTGAGGAGACGAATATGGCGACGTTCAGCATGGCAGGTCGTCGGGTGGCGACGATCCGACAATGACGGCGCTTGGGATGGGACTCCGTGGCCGGACGGGCGGCATGGGCATGGACGAACCGGGGTGCTGCGACCGGTCGGAGTCGGCCCGATGACGGTGCTGCACGCATCCTCCGGCACGACACCACCGTGCCAACCGAGCGAGGACGGCGGCCTCGAGGCGCGGCGACGGAAAGAGCTGTTCAAAAGCAGGACGGATTTGTGTATGATGCCCTGCTCCAGGCAACGACCGTGAGAGCACCATGATCACACAGGAACTCCAGGACACCTATCCGGCCACGATGAGGGTCGTGAGCGTCAAGGTCAGGGACCGCGGCGAGGTCAAGAAGATGGGCGCCGGAGATGCGGTGCTGCGCGCCGGCGACTACGTCATGCTGGAGGTGGGCCGCGACCTGACCTATGGGCTGGTCTATACGGAGCCACAACCCATGCCGTTCATTCCTCCCATGCGCGTCATGAAGTCCATCCTGCGCAAGGCGACGGCGTCCGACACGGCCATCATCGCGCGGCATGAGCAGATCGCGAAGGAGGGGATGGCCTATTGCCGGGAACGGGCGGCGTTCTTCGGCCTCGACATGAAGATGGTGGAGGTCTTTTGCTCCTTCCAGCGCCGGGAAATCACGTTTGTCTATACCTCGGAGGAGCGCGTGGACTTTCGCCAGTTGGTGAAAGACCTTGCGCGCCGCTTCGGGGGCCGGATCGAGATGCGACACATCGGCCCCCGGGAGGAAGCCAGGCGGCTGGGCGGCGTGGATACCTGTGGGCTGGTGCTGTGCTGCGCCACCTTCCTGACCGACTTCACGCCGGTCAGCGTGAGGAAAGCCCGGGACCTGGATCCCTCGTTGAGCGAGAGCCGACTGATCGGACTGTGTGGCCGCTTGAAGTGCTGTCTCATGTTCGAGGCCCAAGGTGAGACGTCGTCGCCACAAGGCCTCATTCACCCAACCCACCCGTCGGGATCGACTCGCCCCATCTAGGCTATCAGCTTATCTTTTTATCTTGTGACGCGAAGCGCAGTGGAACTCCTCACATCTAACGGAAACACGAGGCCTCACCTCTGACGAGCTCACGAGTGGCCATTATCCTGAGCTGGATCCATCTGCTAGCCGCCGTCCTCTGGATCGGCGGCATGCTCTTCTTGTCGCTCACCCTGGTCCCGATCCTGAAACAGGAGCCGGTCGCCGCGCAGCGGGGCGCCTTGTTCAGAAAGATCGCGAGACGATTCAGAATGTTGGTTTGGATTTCGATCGCGGTGTTGGTGACGACGGGCTCGTGGCTGTTGCCCGAGCGGGTCGCCTCGCTGCGTGAGCCGTGGGACTGGCCGGGGGCTCTCCAGAGCAAACTTGGCCTCGTCGTAATCCTCATCACCCTGACCGCGGTCC
Source organism: Nitrospirota bacterium (assembly GCA_020027965.1). GTDB lineage: Bacteria > Nitrospirota > Nitrospiria > Nitrospirales > Nitrospiraceae > JAHRHE01. Next base: position 6,149 of record JAHRHE010000131.1, read on the forward strand.
ACGATTTCTGGCTGGGGCCGACCGTGGGGAGTCTCCTGCGAGAACCGGCGGCCGCCCGCACCGCCGGCGAGCAGCGGCTGATCCTCCTCTCTCCCTGGGTCGCCCGCCTGAGCCTCCTGCTCGCTGTAGGGGTTCTCCTCGCCGCCGTGGCGCTGGTCCGAACCTAAGCCGGGCCCTCGCACCGTGGCGCCCTTAGGATCCAGAGGACGATGCCACCCGGATGCGGGCGTCCACGATCTGGCAGCCCTGGCCCGGCGGGAGCGCAAAGATCGGGTTCAGGTCCACCTCGGTGATCTCCGGGATGTCTTCCACGAGGCGTGACACCCGGAGCAGCAGTTCTTCGATCGCGACGACATCGGCGGCGGCGTGGCCCCGATACCCCTCGAGCAAGCGGTAGCCTTTGATCTCGCGGACCATGTCGGCGGCGTCGCGATCGGTCAAGGGCGCCACCCGGAAGCGCACGTCCCCCAGAATTTCCACGTGGATCCCGCCCAGACCAAAGGCGATCAGGGGCCCGAACAACGGGTCGTGGGTGACCCCGACCATGACCTCCACCCCACCCGTGATCATGCGCTGGATGAGTACGCCATCCATGGCGTCCAGGTTGTGATCCTGCGCCAGGCGGTCGCGTATCTCCCTGAAAGCCTGCCGGACCTCAGGACTATCCTTTATCGAGAGGCGGACCCCGCCGATCTCTGTCTTGTGGACAAGACGGTGGGAGGCCAACTTGACGGCGACCGGAAACCCGACGCGCTGGGCCAATGCTGCGGCGTCCTCCTCCGTCCGGGCCACCCCGCCAGGAGGCAGAGGGAGACCGAACGCGTTGAGCACATGCCGTGTTTCCTCTGCGGTCAGCCAGCCGGCGCCCCGCTGCGCAAGCGCTTTGGCGCAGATCTCACGCGCCAGCGGAAGCGCGAGATCCGCAAAATCCGGAATCACGCCGAGCGGTCGGCTCCGCCACTCGGCATAGGCGGCGGCCCGACTCAACACCCGGGCGGGCATTTCCGGCAACGGGTACGTCGGGATCGTCTCGCTCTTCAAGGTAAAGGATCGGTCCCGGTCCCGGTCCCGGTCCCCTTCCGCCATCCAACACACCAGCACCGGTTTGCCTGTTCCTCCGGCGGCGCGCCCGGCGGTGACTCCTGCCAGAATGCCCTCCGCGATCGGCGCCGTATCCACCGCGCTGATGGAAATATACAGGATGATCAGCGCATCGACTTCGTCAGCATCCAAGATCGTCTCAATCCCCTGGCGATACTGTTCGGGGGACGCTGAAGCGATCAGATCCACGGGGTTCTTGACGGCGGCGGCCGCGGGCAGGAACGACGCGAGGCGCGCCTTCGTTCCGTCTGAGAGTTCCGGCACCATCAGCCCTCCCGCCTCGCATGCGTCCGTGCAGAGGATGGCGGGACCGCCCGCGTTGGTCACGATGGCGACGCGACGTCCAGCGGGCAAGGGCTGATGGGCGAGGCCAGCCGCCAGCACGAACATCTCCTCCAAGGTCTCGGCGCGGATCACTCCGGTCTGACGAAAGAGCGCCTCCACCGCCACATCGCTGGCCGCCAGCGCGGCGGTATGCGACCCGGCCGCCCGTCCTCCAGCCTGAGTTCGGCCGGCTTTCACGGCAATGATGGGTTTGCGGCGGGTGACCCGGCGGGCGATGCGCGCGAAGCGGCGCGGGTTGCCGAAGGACTCCAGATACAAGAGGATGACGTCCGTTGCGGGATCCTCTTCCCAGTACTGGAGGAGATCATTGCTGGACACGTCCGCTTTGTTCCCCACGCTGACAAACGTCGATATGCCGATCTGCAGCCGGTGCGCAGCGGCGAGGATGGCGAGGCCCAGCGCCCCGCTCTGCGAGGACATGGCCACGTGACCCGGGGGAGGAAACACGGAACCGAAGGTCGCGTTGAGTCGCACTGACGGGTCGGCATTCACCAATCCGAAGCAGTTGGGGCCGATCATCCGCATGCCCTGCTGGCG
>JAHRHE010000032.1 GCA_020027965.1 Nitrospirota bacterium
GGCCGCTGGTGGGATTAATCCCGCTGATCGTCGGCCCGGTGGGTACGATGAAATTGGCTGAACTGACACCCGTACCGCCCAGCGTAGTGACGCTGATCGGGCCGGTGGTGGCGCCCTGGGGGACCGGGGCGGTCAGGGAGGTCGAGCTCCCGACCGTGAAGGTCGTCGGCACGCCGTTGAAGGCGACCGACTGAACCTGCACGAAATTCTCCCCCGTGATCGTGACCACGGTGCCCGGCTGGCCACTGCCGGGCGAGAAGCCCGTGATCGTCGGCGACACCCCACCGGTCGTGAAGCGGCTGGTAAAGGTGGGCAACGGGTTCCCGGCCCGATCGGTCACGCCCGTGAGGGTGAGCGTATAGGTGGCCCCCGCCCCTAACTGGACGGCCGGCACGAAGAAGGCCAGCAGGCCCTCCTCGCCTGGGCTCACCGTGCCGGCCACCGGGCCGTTCGATCCCGCTGAGGTGGGGCCGGTTAGGGTCAGCGTGGCACTCTTCAGCGTGGTGACATTGATCGGCTCCGAGAACCGGAGCGCAATGAGCGGAGTCGGTGATACCCCTGTGGCACCAGCGGCCGGCGTGACCTCTAGCACCGTTGGCGGGGTCGTATCTTGGCCCGGCTGGAAATACAATTCGGTGTCGCGGGTAGGCTCCTTATCCTCATCTTCTCGACCCCCAGCGATCAGGATTTCCCCGGTCGGCAGGACTGTGGCCGTATGATTAAACCGCTCCTCCCGCAACTTGGCACTCAGCTTCGTGAAGGTCTGGGTGGCCGGATCGAACACCTCCACCGAATCGAGGGCCTCCTTCTTTGATCGTCCGCCGGCGATGAGTACTCGTCCGTCATTCAGCAGGCTGGCAGACGGTCGCACGCGCGCCGTCTGGAGCTGCGCATCGAGTAGGCGGCTCTCCCCGGTCGCGGGATCAAACAGCTCGGCGGAACCCAGGATCTCGTCTTCATGCCGGCCCCCCACCACCAGGATCGTGCCATTCGGGAGCAGCGTCGCGGTGTGGTTGTGACGCGGCACGGCCAAGGCATGGGGTAACACGGTCACGTGCCCGTTACGGGGATCGTAGAGCAAGGCGGTGGTCACCTCGAAGGACTCTCCCGACTCCAGCGCCAGGCGGGAAGCATCCAGGCCACCCAGAATCAACACCCTGCCATCCGACAAGAGGGTGGTTGTGTGGCCGGTGCGCGGCACCTGGACTGCGGCCGGGAGTGGATGGAAGGTGCCGTCCCGTTGGAAGAGCTCGGTGCTGAACAGTACTCCATGGGCGTCTCGTCCGGCGGCCACCAGCACCTCCCCGGTGGGGACCAGAGTGGCGGCGTGCTCGGTCCGAGGGGTAGTGAGTTCACTCGCCAGCAGGCGGCTCCTGAGCGTCTGGGGATCGAAGATCTCTGCGCTGTCGAGGATGTCGCGCTCCTTGCGCCGGCCCCCAGTGATCAGCACGCTGCCGTCCGGCAGCAGGGTCGCGGTATGGCCGGCCCGCGCTGTCTCTAGCTTGCCGAGCCACACGGTCCCGACGATCGCCAGGGTGATGTGTCCGCCGGGAGGGCCATGCAACTCAACGGTCACGCGGTGAGGACCAGCTGACAGGCGTAACCCCTCTTCCATGTAGTCTTCGTGTTTGGCAAAGTGCCGGGGAGAGATCACTTCTTTACCGTCAACCAGAATCCGGCCGCTGGTAACCCCATCCCGGCCTTGATACTTGTCTCGTTTGCTTCGCCCCTTCTCCTCAGCATCCCTGTCATCATCGTCGTCATCGTCCTGTCCGCGCAGCTCGGCGATCCGGCAGCGCTCCGGGCGATATTCTTTCTCTTCCCGGTCGCCGTTGAGCACGCACAGGGTGAAGGGGGCAGCTACGGTCCCGGCGACGGTGAAGGTCCGTTGGAGGACATCCGGAGGCCCGGCCGCCCGGACGAAGCGCTCGGGACCGAGAAGCACACGAGTCTGCGATGTGGAATCGGCGTGGAGGGGGGCCGCGAGGAGCAAGAACCCCATCGCCCCTGCGAGCGGCCTCAGGCTCCGGAGTGCCCTGGAGAGGGAACCGGGGTGGGCGTTCAACCTGGAACTAGCCACAATGCACCAGACGTGGTGGAGTGTGCCGCCTATGCCACTGGTGCCTCGGACCGGGACGGCAATCGGCAGGAAAAGGCCCGATGGTTATACGCTCGCACGGAAACTCCGTCAACCCCTCCCTAAGGAGGGGGTCGGAGGGGGCTTTCCAGTCCCCCTGACCTCAGCCTGCTGAGCACCTGTTTGGCCGGGATCTGTTTCCCCGAGCGAGTCGGCAGGGTGAAAGTGGAGGGCCGGCCAGCGCTTGACGCGATCAGGACCTGGTCCACCAACTCGGCCTCAATCAGGGGAAAGAAGCTCGCGAGTTGCGGCAGGGTGAAGGCGGCCAACGCGTCGAGAACGCTCACCCGGCCCGTGGGCAAAGTGAGTGCGACAGATTGTCAAGATTGAAAAGGTTGATCCCCTGCCTTATCTCACCTTGCTTCCCCCTTGTTCACCGCTCCCCCTCTCACTGGCAATAGGAAGGGGGTCACACCGGGGCCCTCACCTCGCAGGCGAGGTTCAGCCCCGTCCGTGCCCGTCACATTCAAGCGAGGACACAGGTTCCCGGGGTAGGCTCGCGAGAAGGCTCAGCGGTTATCCCCGCCTGGAATGCTCACCGAGACCTGATCTGGAATGCTCAACGAGACCTGATATTGATTCCCTGGTCCAAAGCCACCGTCGATTTCTTCGAGCCTGATGTAGAAAGTGCCAGAGCTGTTTATGTCAATTCTGATTTCGAGGATGTCCCTTTCGGGCCCAATCTCGCCCTCGACGGTCTGGAACTCCGTGATCCCGTCAGGACCCAGCAACGTCATGCGGACGATCATGACTGCGTCTGATGCGGAAACCTGAATGGAATGATTGGCCTCGGGTTGCGAGACAAACCGATAGAAATCGAGATCACCCTGCGGATTGAACGTGCCTGATTTGGTCCTTGACCGTTCCAAGGGCGTCGCAGTCGCTGGGCTGTCGTTTGGTTCAACTTCACCCTCACCGAGGAGACCCAGGTTAAACGGATTACTGACGCCGCCGTTCGTGCGGACCGTGAGCAGACCCATCGTATCGACCCCGGGAGGGACCGTGACTGTCGTGCGCGTTCCGCCGCTCTGGAGGATGGCGGCATTGTCCACAGCGACCGGAGCGAGCACGCCCGGGAATTGGGCTTGGGTCGCGTTTGGCGCGAAGCCAGTCCCTTGGAGCGTCAGCACCGACCCGGCGGAGACCGTGCCGTCGACGTTATTAAGAACCGGGACGATCTGAAGTGCTCCACCCCCCGTTCCCAAACGGGTGAACGCATCTTGAACAGTCACCGGCTGGCTCACTGCGGCGGAGGGAACGATAACCGTGAGTGAACGGCCGTCAGGGCTGATCGCAGTGGGACCGATCGGAACGGGAACAATCGAACCCAGCGCGTCGAACGTCTGAAACAGAATCAGCGTCGAGGTGGTGAAGCCGCTCCCGCCCAGCGTCATGACCTGCCCAATATTGGCCGAGGGTTGAGCCGCATCCAGCGGGACGCCGATGGAGGCGGTCCCCGTGAGAGTGGCCAGGGAGGGATGAACCAGTTGGAGTGCGTTGCTGGTCCCTCCATCCGTCGTGACCGTCAGGGACGCCACCGCCCCCGGCGGAATTGAGCTCCCCGGAGGGGCCGTCACGGTGAGCTGGGTATTGGAAAAGGACACGTCTGAAGCCGGCACGGGACCGGCCGCACCTTGGAAATTCACCGTCGTGGCGCCCTCTTTGAATCCGTCCCCGGCTAACGTGATCTCGACGCCGGGTCTGAACGTCTGGCCCAAGGGCAGGCTGAGGAAACTGACGGTAGGCACAATCTGAAGCGGGATCCCGCTCAGTGTACTGCCTTGCAGGGTCACGGTGCCCGTGGTGGCCTCGAAAGGCACAAAGGCGTTCGCGATCGTCCCATCCACATTGACGTTTGAGAAGAGGATGACGATGGTACCGGGCTCTCCCGTTTCACTGATCGTGGGGAATACCGGAAAGGGATTGATAATGAATCCCGATCCCTGAACTTGAATGATTTGTCCCGCATTTGCGGACGCGATGGTGGCATTCGTAGGCGCGCCGAGCGTCGCCGTGGCGTTGATCGCATTGATCCCAGGAATAGTAAAGAGCACGCCGCTGCTGGTGCGCCCGCCCACCTCGACGATGATTAACCCACCTCTGGCGCCGGCTGGCGCTTGGACTCTGAGACTGGTGAAGGTTTCACTCAGTACCGTGGCCGGAACCCGGGTTCCCCCAAGGCCGGTAAAGGTCACCCGATTGCTCCCGGGCTTGGTCCCAAAGCCTGTCCCCTCAATGACCACAGTGGTGCCGACAGCACCGATATTCGGGACAAGCCGCGCGATGGTTGGGGTAGGCTGACGGACCGTCAGCGCTGTTGTCGCCGTTCCTCCGATGGCGGTGACGGTCAGGGTCGTCGGGCCGAAGACGGTCGGGTTTGCACTGGTGAAGGTGGCCCTGATCGTGGTGTTTGTCGAGGCGGCGTCCGTGATCTGGATCTCCGGGTTGGATGTCGTCAGCGATTCAAGGGCCAACCCTGTGCCGCGGATCGTCACTAGAACGGAGGCTCCCGCATCAAGCTCCGACGGCGAGACGTCCGTGATGACTGGGGCGGTAGCCGGACCGTGGGTGATCGAGACAAGGTTGCCGGCCGGATCATAGGTATACAACGCGACATTCCCCTGCCCATCGATCATGGCGCTGAGTCGCCCCAGCGCGTCATAGATGTATCGGGCCGTGTCGGCCGGCAGCGTGGCCGGCAGAGCCAATATGGCTGCTCCCATGCACCCGATCAGCAGTCGGATACACCCTCTGAAGAGCCGTCGTTTCATGGCTACCTAGCTTGTCCTAAACCAGCCTGTCCCCATTCATTGTGTCTCCAGAGTAGGTGGCCTTTCTGGCGGAGCCAAGACCTTCGACGGCGCGGTCCCCAGTGGCAAGAAACGGAAGCGTCCCAACACGGCGTAGTGGTCCGAGAGGTCAGCTCCATTCCCGTCTTTGGGCTTCACGACGTAGTTGAAGCTCTCGCGTGGTACGAGGTGGGCATTGGAATAGAATACGTAATCGATCCATTCCCCGTTCGGGAGGGTGCCCTGGGACGGCGGGTACGGCGGGTCCGAAGGGGCGGTCACCCGCAAAGTATTGAGAAGGTACGTGTACTCGGCTTGTCTGGCCGGATTGGACGAGATCTTGTCGATGTTGAAGTCGCCGGCGATGATTACTGGCTCATCGGGTTGTGCTCCGATGTACAGGCTTGCCATTTCATCGGTTTGAAGCCGACGCACGAAGTAGTCGCCGGACTCGAAGCCCGCGTCAAAGTGGGTCCCGAGCACGTGGTAGGGCTGGCCGGCCTTGTTGATGCGAGCCAGCATCACGCCTTTGGCCGCGTTACAGTCTGGCGGGAGGGTCGGAGGGAAATACCCGTTGCAGGACTGGAACACGTGCGGCAACGCGACCTCGATGGGCCACTTGCTCATGATGAAGACCCCGCCGTTATGGTCGTGGCCGCTGGCTGGGATCACCGGCGTCACGTACGGATAGTCTGCCCGTAGCCCGTTGACGATCCTCGCCCGGTCGGAATTCCGGATCGCCTCTACGAAAACGACGGCGTCGTGGCCCTTCACGTCCGGATGCGTACCGATCAAACCAGCTCGGTAACTATCGCTGTCGTCGAACGGATAGGGCACCGGGACCAGGTGAACGTTGTAGCTCAGCACCTCGAAGGAGTTCCGCCGCGAAGCGTCGCAGGGGCTGGTCACGTTGAACTCCGCTGGCGGAGTCGGATCGATGCGCGGCTTCCTCACTGTCAAGTAGTGAGACCCGCAGCCGGCGTCCCCAGGCACGGTAAACGTCATCTCGGTCGGGCTCACCCAGGTGTAGCCGACCGGCACGCGGCTATAGGGATGTTGCTCGGGATCGCCGAAGCTGAACACCACTCGCGATTCCGGCTCGAACGTGCACGGGGCAGGAGTGACGGTCACCAGCGTGCCGGGCGGTCCGTTCGCAGGCTCCAGTTTCACGGTGCAACCGCCTTCCGCGCCGTCGATGGTGACTCCGACGCGAAGCGACTCACCGAACCACCCCGACCCTTCGTGGATCATCTGGAACTCCGCCGTGGCGAAGCTCAGGCCGTCCGGCGGCACCATGTTCGTGAAGAAGGTGTAGGTCTCGCCGGGAGCAACGGTGTCTAAGAAGCCCACGTCAATGCGCGTACCCACGGGGAGGAGCGTCCCGCTCTTCACGGCCAGCTTGTACCCTTGCGAGGCGTCGGGGGGGCCCCCGCCATCCCGAGTCCAGGTGGAGCGGCCGGTGTTCTTCATGGTCACGGTGATCGTGTAGACCGTGCCGTCGCGGGTCATCCTTTCGGGGATGGTATGGCCCACGGGAATAGCCATGTCCTCGGGGAGACCGACTCGGATCACTGCGTTCGGCGTTGGCGTGCCGAACCATTCGACAAGCTCCTTGAGCATCTGCCATTGGAAATTGTGGGGGCCCGGCGTTGACGGCGCCGTGATCGTGAACGTGAACGTGATCCGTTCTAACGGCTGCACCGGGTGGTCCAAGGGCACCCTGGCGAGACCCCACACCTGGTTGTTTTGCGGGTTCATGCTCCCCAGGAAGTAGTCGCTCGTTGGATCCCAGACTGTGGTGCCTGTGTTCTCCATGGTCACGCTCACCGTGGCGGTCTGTCCCGCTATAAGGCTCGCCGGAACCCCCGACTGAGACACGAAGGTGGCGTTGTTGAAGTTGATCCCTGTAAAGACGTAGATCTGCTGGTTGGCCGTCGACTCCCCGAACCATTCCACGGACTCCTGGACCATGCGCCAATGGAAGTTGTAGATGCCGATGGCATTCGGAGCAGTGATGGTGAACCTGAAGACCTTCTGGTGACCGGGCGCAATCGGGCCGTCAAGAGGAACTCGGTTGAGGCCCCAGGTCATATCGTTGTCCACGGCGCCGAGGAAGTGGGTCGTGGGGTCCCACGTCGTCGACCCCGTGTTCTCCACTGTGATAGAGACCTCGGCTGTGCCGCTGGGAGCCAGGACCTCTGGCTTCGTGAGCGACACGATACGGGCCCCGTTGACGAGGGGAGTGCAAGTCACCGCCACGGTCTGCGCGGCGGTCTGGCCAAACCAGGCCACATGCTCCCGAAGCATCCGCCAGTCGGTGCGGTAGGTACCGGGTGTCGTGGGGGCAGTGAGGATGATGGTGAAGGTGTAGCTCTCGCTGGGAGCGACGCGGACGCCGTTGGAGAGAAAAACCCGCCCCGGTCCCGAGAGGTCATCGCTGTCGCCCACTGCCCCTAGCCGATACCCCTCTGCCTCCGACCAGGCGGTAGTGCCGGTGTTCTGCATCGTCACCGACGCTTGGTATGTCTGGCCGCAGCTCAGGCTCGACGGCAGGTCGGCCGCCGTCACCACGGCACGGTCGACCCCCATGGGCGGACAACTCACCTGGACGTTCCGTGCCGCGGTCTGGCCAAACCATGCCACATACTCCCGAAGCATCCGCCAGTCGGTGCGGTAGGTACCGGGAGTTGTAGGGGCAGTGAGGGTTATGGTGAAGGTGTAGCTCTCGCTGGGGGCCACGATAACGCCCTCGGGCAGAAGGACGCGACCGGGGCCAAAAAGGTCATCGCTGTCGCCCACCGCTCCCAGTCGGTACCCCTCCGCTTCCGTCCAGTCGGTGGTCCCAGTGTTCTGCATCGTTACTGACGCTTGGTAGGTCTGGCCGCAGCTCAGCGAAGTGGGCAGGTCAACATCGATGATTGCCGCGTCGTCAACGCCCTGGGCATGCGCACTCGCCGCACCCAGCAGCACGCCCAGGACCGTGCCGAGGCTCCAAAGCAGTCCACGGAACCGTCGGCGGACTCCCGCACTGGTCGGGCTATCGACCCAGTTTGACTCTATACGCTTGCCGGAGCGGCTCATGGTTTGTCCTCCTGACCGGGTCGGGCGATAGGCAGTCCTAGCGCCACAGATGGCAGGTGAGCAGTCAGCGTGCCCGTCCTCCAACCACTCGCAATCGAAAGATCTCAAGTTCAACCCGCCCATTATGGTAGCTCCATGCAACCGAGCAAAACTCGAACACACCCTCTGAAGAGCCGTCGTTTCATGGCTACCTAGCTTGTCTCAAACCAGCCTGTCCCCATTTTGTTCCCATAGGTCGACCACTACGGCTTCATTTGGGGCCATGCTTGGATGATCTTCCTAATGGCTCCGAATACGCCCGGGGGCTGAAAGGCTCCACAGCGTGGCGCTAGCTCCAGCAACTTCCGGCAACTTGGGCTTGAAAAGAAGCACTTCGCAAGGGCCGCTTCGCCATAGTACGCGGCATCCCATTCCTGCAGAAAGTCAACCTGCTCCTCAGGTGTCATACAGGCCCACTCTTCACGCAGCTTTTTGGCGCATTCCATGGCTTCCTGGGCACACTTTTCATAGGTGCGGCCAAACCGCCAACATTCTATGAAGCGGGGCCAGAGACCCGTTGGATCAGTAAGGGTCACCGGATTGTTCTCGACGTATGCGTAGACATTGAGGTCCCCGGTCAGCCCGATCGGATCTTCGCTGATGAATCTCCCGATCTTCGGGTCGTAGTATCTGGCTCGATAGTAGTATAGGCCCGTACGGTCGTTCTCTCGGGCGGTGTACTGGATCGGGTTGCCCTCGTCCAGCCCAAGGGAAGATGTTACCCCATAGGGGCTGTAGGCGTAGGCGTTCTGGATCGACTGATCTTCTCGCCCCTGCGCGATCACGCTGCCCAGCGCATCGGTGAGATAGACGCGGTCGCCGGTCTGCGCGTAGCGCGCGATCACCTCGTCAAGTGCAAGTCCGGTAAGGACGGTAGCGGCAATCGTCCCGCCCCGGATCTCACCAATCGCTTGCGCTCCATCGTAGACGTACTGCACGGTCTCGCCATTGACCATCTTCGAGGCGCGCCGTCCGAGCACGTCGTAGCCGAAGCTTGCGGTGAGACCGGGTGCGGTGATGCTGATGAGGCGATTCCGCCCATCCCACCCGTAGGTGGTCACCTCGCCCGTGCCCTGCTCTTCCTTACGGCTGAGGTTGCCGTTGTCGTCGTAGCTCAGCGCGAAGGTCTTCGCCAAGGCAGTACCGGGAGAGAGCGTGAGGCTGGTGAGACGGTTGGCCTCATCGTAGGAGGCCGAGAAGGAGGGCTCCACCACGATGGCTGTGCTCTTGCTCATGGAGACGCGGTTGCCGTTTTCGTCATAGGTGTAGCTGATCGTCTCGATCGGCGTACCGTCTCCTTTCGTGTACTGGATCTGGGTGACGCGATCGGCATCGTCATAGGAGACTTCCTGAACGATCCCGTTCGGCAGCGTCTTGCCCACCAGCCGCGAGGCATTGTCCCAGGCGTAGGTCGTCGTCTGGCCTCGGTAGGTGATGCTGGTGAGCCGGCTCGCCTTGTCGTAGGCGTAGCCGGTCGGATCGACCCCGTTCACCGTCCGCTGTATAAGTCGATCCAAGGTACCGTATTCATAGCTGACCTCGTGCCGTCCGGCCCCGGTCTCAGTCACAACCCGCACCACCCTGTCGGCTGCATCATAGGCGTAGTTGATGACGCTCCCCGTGTCCCGCACCTCGATCAGCCGTCCGATCGCGTCGTAGGCGCGCGTCTCGGTGCCACCCGGGTGGTTGAGGCGGATCACCCGATCCTGCACGTCATAGGCGTATGTGGTGACCTGCTCCTTCCGATCAGTCATCTGGGAGCGCCGACCAGCGAGGTCGTACTCATAGGTGGCGAACCGGGTCAGCGCGTCTGTGAGGCGCGTCAGCCGATCCCCATCGTCGTACCCATAGCTCTCGATCGCGTTGTCCAACGGATTCTTGGCCGACGCGAGCCGGCCTGCTGCGTCGTAGCCAAACTGGGTCACCTGGTTAATGGCGTCGGTGATCCGCGTGACACTGGAAACTCCGTTGTATTCGGTCTGGGTCTTGAAGCCGCGGGCATCGGTGACTTCAATCTGACGGCCCGCGCCGTCGGTCCCGAGCTGAACCTCGTTTCCGAGTGGATCGGTCGTTCTAGTGAGATCGCCCCCATCGTTGTAGGCGAAGTTCGTAGTGCGGTTACCAGGCACGGTGATGCTCGCGAGCTGACCACGGGTGGTGTAGGCCATATTCGTGGCATTGCCCAAAGGATCCGTCATGCGGATCAGTTTGCCCGTGGCCTGGTCGTACTCAAACTGTGTCACGACCGGGGTGTTGTCGGGCAGGAAGCGGGTTCTCGAGGTGACCTTGTTCCATTTGCCGTCGTAGGAGTAGGTAAAGGTCCGCCCGAGCGGGTCGGTTTCCTGTGTTAGATTGCCTTTGTCATCGTATTGGTATTTCCAGGATAGCCCGATGGCGTCGGTGCGCTCGATGAGGCGATTGGCGCTGTCGTGCCGGTTTTTCTTCGCTTGGCCCTCGGCGTTGGTGTTGCTGGAGGTCTGGCCCTTGGCGGTAAATGAATAGGTGGAGGTGCTGCCGCTGGGCTCGGTGACCGTAACTCCGATTACCTTGCCCCCGTGGATACGCCAGCCAGCCTGGAAGTTCTCCCAGGAATCCACCTCCGGGCAGTTGCCCGTGCACTTCACGGTCGGTGCCGACACGTGCGTCACACAGGCCCCCGTCACTTTGTAGGCCACCCGGGCCTCGCGGCCGTCGGGGGCGACCTGGCGCAGGATGCGGCGTGATGGACCGTGGAAGTTCTCGGTCGGCGTCGTCTTGCCCGGCGCCAGGATGGTCTTGAGCCGCTGGCCATCGGTATCGAGCGAGGCGGCACAGATCGGCGCGGGGGGCACCTCTGTGTCGCCGACATAGGTGAACCGGGTCACCTTGCCGTCTGGATCGGTGACAGTCGAGATGCGGGGGGCGGCGGAGGCGGTGTATGTGAAGCGCACCGTGCGGTTCACTGTGTCGCGCATCTCGAACACAAAACCGTTCCCCCCGTAGCTCATGGTGACCTGGCGCTCCGGCGGACCGATGGCATTAACCCGGCCATTGGCTCGCCGGGCAATAGGCAGCACGTTGCCCACCGGGTCCACCATCTCGGTGACGAAGGTGGGCGGGCCGCCCCGGATAAGGCCCGGGATCCCCGCAAAGGGCTTGAAGCGCCAGCGCCGCCCATCCTTGAACGTGAGCTCCCATTCGTTCGCGCTCAGATTGGTCGCCCGGATCACCGCCCCGCCGAAGCCCGGATCGTCGGCGTTCTTGTAGGCGCCCGTGCCGTCGTCGGTGAAGTCGACGAACTTGGAGCCAGGCAGCACGAGCCGCTTCTGCGGCCCCTGGAAGGGCAGAAACGCCACGTCGTAGCTCAGTACCCAGCCGAACCCGAGGCTGCCGACCGTCCCCGCCCGGTTGTTGAAGGCATCCACCGGGTTGTACTTCATGACCAAATCAATCGGCGTGAGCCCACTGAGGCTCAGGAGCTCCAGACTCATGAGCTCCTGGCCTGTAAACAGGTCAATAGGCTTGCCGCAGACCGGGCAGTCGTCCGGCGGTGGTTGCTTGGGCTTGTCTGGCGGCGGGCAGCTCAGGGACAGCAACCCGCACACTCCGCAGAAGCGGGGAATGCCTACCCCTGGGTTGGGAACCACGGTCTTCCCGTCCGGCGACACGGTCCCCCGCCCCGCGATCTTCCATTCGCCAGAGCCGCCCATGGGCGAGCCGTCGTAGTACCAGATGTCCGTCTCCTCGCCGGGCTCCAGCTCCGCGACGTTGGGCAGGGTGACGGGAATCGGCGCCGTGGGCAGGCCGCCCATGGGACTCCCGAAGTACAGCTGGTAGGCCTCCCGCATCGGAAAGGGCGGCGCGGAGACCGGCAACTTGTCCGGCATGATCTTCTCGACGGCGATCCGCGTCTTGGGCACCCCCTCCCAGCCGATGATCTGCACCCCAGCCGGCAGCTTGATCTCCAGGCCCGGGAACCGCGGATCGGTGATCACTTGCGTCTGGGTGGCATTATTGATCGGCGTGAACCGCTCATTCGGCGGCGGCGGGTTGATCGTCCAGTCGGGAAGGAGGTTGATCTTGTTCGCCTCCAGGGAAGCCATGTAGGGCCACATCGGATACAACGGATTGGCCGGGGTCGCATCCATCCGCAGCGTCACTTGCCCCGCCGGCAGCCCCGTGAAGAGGAAATTCCCCGCTGCGTCGGTCGTGATGGTGGGCTGTGTCGTGGGGTTGATGTCTGCCCGCACGATGACCCCGGCGATCCCCTGGCCCTCGGGCGTCACGAAGCGCCCTTTGACGCCCGTGGTGCCGGTGTTCGCCGCCACCGTGAGCGTGAGCGGGCCGGTCCGCACGAGCGATCCCTGCTGGGCCCGCACCATGAGCGTCATGGGGCCGGGGGTGGCCGTGCCGGACGCGGTGAGTCGCAAGGTGCCGGGCTGAAAGGCCGAGACGGTGGGCGGCTCAAAACTGGCCGTGACGCCGGACGGCAGCCCCTCCACCGTAAGCGCGGCCAGCCCGGTGAAGGCCTGCGTGCCGGTGCTCGCGAGCTGCACTTGGGCGAGGGTGACGCTGCCTTGCAAGAGCACAAGCGCGCCCGGGGCGACTGCCAGTCCGAAGTCCTGCTCGCGCAGCACCGTGAAGACCGGCCCTTGCGCTGTGCCCTGCGCGGTTCGCACGGTGATCGGCCCGGTCACCGCGGTGGCCGGCACCGTGACGCGCAGCTCGGTGCTGGTGGCGCTGGTGACCGGCGCGACCGCGTTACCGCTGAAGGTGACGGTGGTGCCGCCGGGCGTGGGATCGAAGCCTGAGCCGCTGATGGTGACTGACGACCCAAGGAGGCCGCTGGTGGGATTGATCCCGCTGACCGTCGGACCGGTGATTATCACAAAGACCGCAGAGCTCGTGCCGGTGCCGCCGAGCGTGGTCACGCTGATCGGGCCGGTGGTGGTGCCTTGTGGGACCGTGGCGGTCAGGGACGTCGGGCTCCCGACCGTGAAGGCAGCGGCAACGCCGTTAAAGGCTACCGACTGAACCTGCACGAAATTCTCACCCGTGACCGTGACCACGGCGCCCGGCAGACCGCTGCCGGGCGAGAAGCCCGTGATGACCGGCGACGCCCCAACGGTGGTGAACCGGCTCGTGACGGGGGCCAGGGGATTGCCCGCTCGATCCGTGAGCCCTTGCAAGGTGAGCGTATAGGTGGCCCCCGCCCCTAACTGGACAGCCGGCACGAAGAAGGCCAGCAGGCCCTCCTCGCCGGGGCTCACCGTGCCGGCCACTGGGCCGTTCGATCCCGCTGAGGTGGGGCCGGTCAGGGTCAGCGTGCCACTCTTCAGCGTGGTGACATTGATCGGCTCCGAGAATCGAATCGCGATCAGCGGCGTCCGGACGACCCCTGTGGCACCCGCGGCCGGCGTGACCTCCAGCACCGCGGGAGGGGTCGTATCGTGGCCAGGCTGGTAATACAATTCCGTGTCACGGGTGGGGTCCTGGTCCTCATCCTCCCGGCCGCCTGCGATGAGAATCTCTCCCGTGGGAAGGACCGTCGCCGTATGATTGAAACGCTCCTCCCGCAGTTTGGGCCGCAGCTTCACGAAGGTCTGGGCCACGGGATCGAAGACTTCTACTGACTCGAGCGCGTCCTTCTTGGATCTCCCTCCCGCGATCAGCACGCGGCCGTCATTGAGCAGGCTGGCCGTGGGTCGCACGCGCGCCGTGTGGAGCTGCGCATCGAGCAGGCGGCTCTCCCCGGTGACGGGATCGAAGAGCTCGGCCGAGGCCAGGATCTCCTCCTCATGGCGCCCGCCGGTGACGAGCACCTTCCCCTCGGGCAGCAAGGTGGCGGTGTGATTATGGCGGGGCACCCGCAAGGCGCGGGGCAGCAGCGTGAACATGCCGGTCCGAGGATCATAGAGGGCGCCGCTTGGAAGATCGAAGGTCTCCCCTTGGTTCAGGGCCAGGCGGGAAGCGTCCAGGCCGCCGAGAATCAGCACCCGCCCATCGGGAAGCAAAGTGGCCGAGTGCCCGGCCCGGGGAATCTGGATGGTGGCGGGCAGCCCGCTAAAGGTTCCATCCTTCTGCGCCAGCTCCGTGCTGAACAGGACGCCATGCGCATCCCGCCCGGCGGTCAGCAGCACCTCCCCGGTGGGGACCAGCGTGGCGGTGTGCTCGGCGCGGTGCGCCGTCAGTTCGGCCGGGAGCAAGGCGCTCCGGAGGGTCTGGGAATTAAAGACCTCGGCGCTGTCCAGGATGTCGTGATTCTTGCCCCGGCCCCCCGTGATCAGGACGGTCCCGTCGGCGCGGAGGGTCGCGGTATGGCCTGCCCGCGATTGCGCCAGTTTGCCGAGGTGCACGACTCCGGTGATGGCCACGGTGACGTGGCCGCCGGGCTTCCCCTGCAGCTCGACGGCCAGCCGGTGCGGCCCGGACGACAGGCGGAGTTCCTCTTCGATATACGCTTCGTGCTTGGAGAAATCTTTGGAAGAGACCACCTCCTTGCCATCCACCAGGACCCGGCCGCCGGTGACTTCGCCCGGACCCTTGTGCTTGTCCCCCTTGCGTCGATCCTTGTCCTTGTCCTCGTCATCATCCTCATCATCGTCGTCCTTGTCCTTCCCACCCATTTCGGGGAAGGGGCAGCGCTTCGAACCGCCGTCCTTCTCCTCCGGGTCACCGTTGAGCAGGCACAAGGTGAAAGGCGTGGAGGTCGAGACCGGGACGGTGAAGGTGCGGCCGAAGGTTTCGGTCGCTCCTGAGGTCTTCTCGAACACCTCGGGGCCAAAGACCGCGCGGGACTGGTCCGCCGCTCCAAGGGAAGTGGCCCAGAGGAGAAGGAACAGTGTCCCTGCCGGGAGGGAGATCCATCGGCGGGTTGCACTCGGCACGGTAGCATAGCGCCGCATGGGTGCATCCTTGAGAAAGAAGCCCGCTGGTTATACGCCAGTTCCAAAAAGGTGTCTACCCCTCCTTAGGTAGGGGGTCGTTAGGGTTGGGGAAATGAGAGGGACTACTGGTTAGTGCCGGTTATTGGGGCTAGAGGTGGTGAAGGGGCGAGGGATGTCTCTAGGTGTCAGATGCATAGCGAGTTTCTATGGATTCTGCCACATGGCGCCTTCGTAGGTGGTATTGGCCTGATGGGTGAGCTTGATCGTATCGCCATCCTTGATGGCCGATTCCAGGCTCCCCACCTTGCGGTTGACGGTCACCAGTACTTCTCCCTTGTTCACCAATAAGATAACTCTACCAAGCTTCTCCTGGTTGGTCTCCAGGAGCGACCGGATGGTCACCGGACCGGTCACCTCGAATCGGTATTCCGAGTCTTCCGCCGCTTCACGCAACGCATGACCGAAAAGTAAGACTGTGACCATGCCCCCTCACTCTCCCCTCTCCCATGGCCCATTGCATTGGAGAGAGCAATGGACAGGCCGGGAGAGGGCTATTATTGATACGCGGTCAGCCGTCAGTGTGCCCCTCGCCTTTCTACTCTAGCCAGGGAAGTGAGAGAGTTAGGAGATGGTGAGGACCTGCGGCCTTCTACACGCCTCCCAGCGGCTTGTGACACCGGAAGCAGTCCTGGCGCTTGGGATGTCGCGCAGAAAAGGGGCGGCTCTTGCCAGAAGCGTAGCAGGTGGAACAGGCCCCCTCCATATCTGAACTGCTGGTGGTGCTGCGTATCCGGCACCGGTGGATTCCGGTCGCGCGGCGAGGGCAACAGCGAGACCAGCAGCACGATAAGCCCGCCCGCCAGAACAAAGAGCCAGTCCGCCTTGCGGAGCTTCATGATTCGGACGGCCGTGTTCCCTCGGCGGGCTGGGCCGCTGCTCGGCCGGCGTCAGCCAGCAGCTCCGCGACATGCCTCACACGAGCCTTGCCTCGCAGCCCGTTGTTCAGTTGGATCATGCAGGCCGGGCAGCTCGTGGCCACCACCTCGGCTCCGCTCTCCTCGATCGCTCGCCGCTTTCGCTCGAAGATCTTCATCGAAGTGTCGTAGTCCTTCAGGATGTAGGTACCGGCACCGCCGGCACAGCGATCCGCGTCCTGCATCTCTATGAATTCTACCCCCGGCAAGCCGGCCAGGACCTGGCGAGGGGCCTTCGTCACTCCGGCAGCTCGGAGATGGCACGAGGAGTGGTACGTGACTTTCATCGGGGACGAGGACCTCAGGCCTTGCCCCGCCCCTCCCTGGTTCGCCTCGGCCACGAACTCGGTGATGTGCTTCACGCGCCCGGCTAGCCCTTCGGCGGCATCTCGCTCGGGGCCCGGTTCGAACAGGCCCACATAGTCCTTGAGCATCAGCGTGCACGACGCGCAGCCCGTCACTACCGTCTCATAGGGCGCCAGGGAGGCGAGATTCGCGCGTGCTCCTTCCTTGACCAGGGCAAGGTGGCCGTAGGTCTGGATCGGCGTACCCGAACAGCGCTGGGGCGGCAGCGCCGGTTCAATCCCATGCTGGCGGAGCACGGTGATCACCGCGTCGCCGACACCGTCATCGAAGTAGTTGGCTGCGCACCCATGGAAGTACGCGACCCGGTTCCGGCAATCGTCCCGGGCCCCTCGGACCAATTCCGGATAGCGGTCCCGCAGGTGCCGCACTGCCAATCGGGGCAACACCATGTCCCGTGGGATCCGTGCAGTCTTGGCGACATACCGCATCAGCGGACGCGTGAGTCGCTCCAGCCACGTGCGTGGGCCCGGTCGATCCCAGAGCGGCTGCGTGCGGGCCGCGGCTTTGAGCAGCGGCTCGAACACCCGCGGTCTGGCCTGCAGGGCGAACACCCATCCGGCGAGGCGGTTGGGGTGCTCCGCCCGCCGCTGGAGAATCAGCTCCGACACGTCGACTCCAGCCGGACAGATCGTTCGACAGGACTTACAATTCAGACAGGCTTCCACCACCCGCTTCGAGTTCAGATAGCTGTAATCCTTGGCGGTCACGATCTCAAACCAGCCTCTCGAGCTCATGTCCTCGGACTGAAACACGTCATAGACCGGGCAAACCGAGTTACATTTCCCGCACGTGGCGCATGCCTTGGAGAGCCGGGTATAGTCGATGTGGTCGGTGAAGGGTACCTCGCTGATCTTGATGCCGGGATTCAAGACCCCATGCGGGTCCAGCTCGCGCTTGATTCGCACGAACAGGCCGTACAGCTCCTCCCCGAACATCTTCCGCACGAACTCGGCGCGTACCCGCCCGTCACCATGCTCGCCACAGATGGATCCGCCGAAGCGCGTGAGCACGGTCTGATGGATTTCTCGGTATCCTTGTACCATGCGCGCGAAATCCCCCCGGTCGTTCACGTCCAGCAGTGGAACGATGTGGGCATTGCCATTCCCGATATGGCCGAAGATGGCCACCGGCACGCGCTGCTCGCCGAAAAAGTGCTCCAGGTACCGGATGAGCTCGCTGAGCTGCTCGGCGCGCACGACCACGTCATCCACAAAATTGATCGGCTTCTTTTTCGTATCATAGCGATACAGCGTGGGATAGAGCGCCTTCCGGGCCTGCCACAATTGCTCCCGCTGCTCCGGTTCGAACGCGAGCACCGGATTGGACGCAAGTCGGTACCGCCGGCACAGCCCGGTGGCCTCCGCGGCACGGTCCTGCACATTGCCTCGCGGCCCGTCTTCATCGAACTCCGCCAGCAGGGTCGCCGCCGCGTCGGCCGGAATGTTATGGCGGTCGCGCCCGATCAAATTGAGGGTATTGGCATCCATGACCTCAAGGGCGCTGGGAGAGCAGGCCAGTA
Source organism: Nitrospirota bacterium (assembly GCA_020027965.1). Classification (GTDB taxonomy): domain Bacteria; phylum Nitrospirota; class Nitrospiria; order Nitrospirales; family Nitrospiraceae; genus JAHRHE01. The sequence goes on from JAHRHE010000032.1 coordinate 17,772, forward strand.
GCCTGACCACGGCGTCCCCCACCTCTTCGAGGTGCTTGAAGTGCAGGAGCGCGGTCGCGGTCGCCCGTGGCCGGTCCACCAGGCGCAGCGTCGCCTCGCTGATCACGCCGAGCGTGCCTTCGCTCCCGACGAACAGCTTCGGCAAGTCGAACCGACCCTGGTCCAGCCCATCCAGCAGGCCGAACAGGTTATACCCGCAACTGTTCTTGCTGACAGCGGGCCGCTTTGCACGAATCAGCCCCGCATGGTCACGGACCAGGCCCAGCAGGTTCCGCAAGGAGGGATATCTCGTCAGAACAAGGTCTAACGCAGGCTCGTTCAGTTCATACGGGCGGGCTTCAAGCCAGCCGCCGTCGGCCCCGTGAACCCTGAGCGACTCGACGTTGTCCTTGACCGACCCGTAGCGGAGCGTGTGCGGGCCGGCCGAATTATTCGCCAGCATCCCGCCCAGCTTGCACATCTCCCCGCTGGAAGGATCGGGCCCGAACATGAGACCGTGACTGGCCAGTCTCCGGTTCAGCTCTCCATAGACGACCCCGGGCTGCACGCGGACGGTCTTGGCCTCCCGGTTCAGCTCCAGGATGCGGTTCAGACGCGAGATATCGAGAATGATGCCGGAACCGATCGCGGAGCCGGTCAGATTGGTACCGGCCGCACGGGGTGTGACGGGAACCCCGGTCCGAACCGCATACTCGAGCACCTTGTGGATGTCGTCCTCGGACTCAGCCAGCACCACGACCTGGGGGACAATCTTATAGATGCTGGCATCCACCGCGTAGGCCGTCAGTGTCGGATAGTCATCTTTGACTTTGTCCGAACCCAGCTCGCGACGGAGGTCGGCCACCACTGCGCGTTTCTTATCGGGCAAAACCAGCTGGGTCGCCATCGGCTCTTTGCCCCACCAGTGAGAAGCTACTCCGCCATTGTAGTCGGTAGCGCTTCAAGAGGACAAGTGCGAGGACCCAACGACGGCGCACCGTCGAGGGGTGATGCGCAAGAAGCAGGTCAGGAAAAGCAGGGAGCGGAACAGAGCCGAAGGGCGACGCGCCAAACAGTGGAAACAGCGCTAGGCGGGTTTTGGAGAGAAGGAATGCGACCCGTTGTCGCCCACGGTGAGCGGCTCGTCCCCCACTGGGAGCAAGGTCTGCTCCGGCTCCCCGAGCTCTTTGAACTCGCGCAAGGGTGGCAGTTCGGCCAGGTCGCGGAGCCCGAAATGCTGGAGAAAGAACTTTGTTGTCCCGTAGAGAATCGGCCGACCTGGCATTTCTTTCCGACCCACGATTCGGATCAGTTTTCGCTCCAGCAGCGTGCGCAAGACGCTGGAGGTTTCCACGCCTCGGATCTCTTCGATCTCCGCCCGGACGATCGGCTGCCGATAGGCAATGATGGCGAGCGATTCCAGCGCGGAACGGGACAGCTTCGGAGCAGCTTTCGCCTTCTCCAAGCGCTTGATCCAGTGCCCATATTCGGGGCGAGTGACGAGTTGGAAGCCGCCCGCCACTTCGACGACCTGCAGGCTGCGGCGCTGTTTCTCGTACTCCTCCTTCAGCCAACGCACCGCCTCCACGACCTCGGCTTTGGAAGGGCCACCCAGCGCCATCACCAGGCGGTCCACGCCTAACGGCTCGTGGGAGACGAACAGGAGCGTTTCCAGCACGGCCGCAAGTTCCGGATCACCCAGCCCAAGTTGCGGGCCGTCCCCGTTGGCGCTGCGCACGGCTGGGCCGTCACTCCCCGCCTCTATGGTTTCCGGCGTAAAGAGTGCGGGCGCGGGCTCCGCGCCGGACGTCTCACCCGGTTTCGAGGCACCGCCCTTGAGCTTGTCACGTCTCCTGCTCATCGCAGCCCCCTAGCAGGTTGTTAAAAACCGATGCCCCCAAAACGGGACGCATCCTCCATGTGACATGACGAAGTCAGCACACCTCCTTAGAGTGATTCCGGGATCTCCCCCCACTCTTCCGCCTGCACGGGCGAGAAGGCCCGCGTGACCAGGATGGGACCGAAGGTCTCCGCCTGAAACACCCGCACAATTTTGAGGCGTACCAGCTCCAGCACGGCCAGAAACGTCACGATGATGACCAGCCGGTGCGTCTGCCCTTCAAACAGGGCCAGGAACGTGATCGCCTCTTTCCCGCTCAGCACGTCGAGGATCATATTCATCCGGTCTTTCACGGTCAGGTTCTCAGGGATGATCTCGAACAAGTGCTTGGTGGTGTTCCTTGCCAGGACACCCTGCAGCGCATCCACGAGATCGAAGAGTGTCACTTCTTCCAGCAGTGCCTCCTGCGACCGGATCGGCACAGGAGGAGCCTGTTCGCGGCTGAAGATCTCCCGCCACAGCCGTTCACGATTGTCGAGCTGCAGGGCGGCGTCTTTGTACCGCTTATATTCGAGCAGTCGGCGAACCAACTCCTCTCGGGGATCCGGTCCTTCTTCCTCGTCCGAGGTTGCCTCGTCCGACGGCAAGAGCATCCGAGACTTGATCTGGACCAGGGTCGCGGCCATGACGAGAAATTCCCCGGCGACAGCCAGATTGAGCGACTTCATCACGCTCACGTACTCCATATACTGCTGCGTGATAAGCGCGATGGGAATGTCATAGATATTGACCTCGTTTTTCCTGATGAGGTGCAGGAGGAGGTCCAGCGGACCCTCGAACTGGTCGAGCCGGACCTGATACGGAAGGTCAATCTGATCCTGTTGCTGGTCTTGTTCCACGCAGCCTTCTCGGCGGCTTCCTTGCCAGCCTCATCAGGGTGAAAGGCCCAACTGGCCGCCACTTATACCACGCTTTGTGGCCCGGTGCAAGCTGAATTCAATATATAGTGGGTCTCCGCCTCTCACCCTACTACCGCTTCCGCAACGCCAGGACAAAGAGCACGGCAAAGACCAGCAAGGCAGCGGCGAACCCGTACAGAAAGCGAGGGTCCTGCAGACCGCCCGGGCTGCGGCGCACGCCGCTGAACTTGGTCCTGGTAAAGCGCGGCTCGCTGTTGAAGAAGGCCTTGGAGAAGTCATCCATGCCCTTGAACTCGGCGTCGGAGAAATTCGCATCAGCTCGAAAGGTCGTGCGGCGGAAGTACGCATCGCCTTCAAAGACCGTGAACGTGAAGAAGGCTTCGCGCTCGAACAGGGCTTCCGAAAAGTCCAGCGTGCCGCCGAAGCGGCTTCCCGAAAATCCCGTCCCCATTTTGAAATACGCCCGGGAAAAACTGGCGTCCTTTTCAAACCTGACTTCCAGGAACTCGGCCAGACCGTTGAACCCCGCACGGAGGAAGGTAGCGGCTTCTTTAAATACGGCCCGATGAAAACGCGAATGCGCGCCGAAGGCTGTCTTTTCAAATCGGGCGCCCTGGCTGAAGACGGCCCCGGTGAAGAAGCTTTCATGCAGGATGATGGCTTCCGAAAAATCAACCGGGCCCAGGAAGAGCGAGCGCGAGAAATCCACGGAGCGCTCAAACCTCGTGCCGGTCATGCTCACGGGTCCTTTCAGCACCAGCATCCCCTGCTTCGGATTCGCGGCCAGCACCCCCTGCACGACAGAGTCCCGGATAGACAGTGCGCCAGGGATCACCCGCACGTCCTGCTCCTGCAGCATCCCCGGCAGCTCTCGGCCCGGCAATGTCTCAAGTCCCACCGTGCTCGTCGGCACCGTCGGTAAGCGGTCCAGCATCATGTCGCCCTTCACCACGATCCCGGCGAGGTCCACCGTCTTGGCGGCTTTTAACGCGGTCAGGATCTCTTCGGCGGTGATGGCCTCGGCTTCCCGATCCTGGTCACTACAGGATTTGGCGACATGCCGCTTGAATACCGCGGTCTCGTGAGGGGGAGAGCGGTCCACGCTGCACTGTCCGAGGAACGCCACACCAGGCTGCACGTTGGACAGAAGGAGCAGAAGGAGGGACAGGACACTAAGCAACCACCCGCGCGACCACCCGAGCAATCCCGGGCTGAGCCGCGCCGGTCCATCCTGTGGGGGCATGAGTCTCCCTTATACGGAACCCCCGGCGGGAAAAGCAAGAAGGTGGCTGCACGCATGCCGAGGACTGCTTTACCGGATGTCACAAGCTGCGTACAATACGTCCATGTCAATGCCGACCGTCGCCAGCCTTCTCTCCCGACCCACCTGCATCCGCATCAGTGCTCGTGTGGCACTTCTCAGCGCTCTGCTCTGGGCGCCGGTCGCCGGTTCGCCGGCATCCGACAGTGTGGTGGAGGTACCGCTCCTGGCCACGATCGGCGCAAACGACCGCGGGGTGTTCGAGGTGATGATCATTCAGTGGGACCGGAAGTCGGAACCGGACCCCATCGCCCTGGAATGGGGAAAGACCAGGATCAAATTCCTTCCCACCTATGTCCAGGCGCTCTCGAGGGCGGTCCAGTACGCGAAGGAGCGGACTCCTTCCGTCCGCCATACCGGGACGCTGTGGGTCCACGGCGTCGCCTACGGCCCGACCAGCACCGATGGACCCAGTGCCGGAGCTGCCATGGCGGTCGGGTTCATCGCTGTGTTCAAAGGAGACACGATCCGTCGCGGGATCGCCTTGACCGGCACGATCGAAGCGGACGGCCGCATCGGACCGGTCGGGGCCATCCCCGACAAGGTTCGCGCCGCCGCTCGAGAGGGATGCCGCACGATTCTGATCCCGCACGGCCAGCTTTCCGACCCGCGCTGGCGCCTCGCCGGCCTGGGCCTGGAGCTGAACGTCACGATCAAAGAGGTAGGGACGATTGAAGCGGCCTACGAACTCATGACCGGCCGCAGTCTCTGAGCACAAAGGGAGGGAAATTCAACGAACAGGTCACAGGGTCGCAGGTCAGCCCAAAGCACGGAGCAAGGCATCATATTGCTCTTGGGTCAACCGGTGCATGCCCAGATTCAGGCGGCGGTTCAGTTCAGCCTGGTCCGGAACTTCCAGCACGGTGTGGAGCAGCCCCAGGCTCTGCTCGGGTGAGGACTTCCAAGTCTGCGTCGATTTGATCCGCACAAACCCGTAGCGTGTTTCAGCTCGCAATTCTTCCCTGACGAACTGGTCGAGATCATCGGGTGGCAAAACCCCTGACTGGATGGCGAACCCAGCACAGAGCCCCACTTTGAGGGCATACACGAGACCGCAGGACTGGTCGGTGAGGTATCGCTGCAGGTTCTCACGGATGAGAGCTGACCGCAGACCCCAGACTTCGTGGGCAAGTTGAAGCTCCGCACTCTCCAGCGAACTCCGTTCGCGCAAGGCGCCGGCAATAAAGAGGAAATGGTCCAGTGGGGGTCCCTTCGCGACCGATCACCGTGTGGGTGCGAGCGTGCCACAGCTCCGCTGCCGGATCGGCGGGGTCAATGCCTGGGGTACTCGTCGTTGTCCCCGCTCACGTCGTCAGGCTTCTCAAGATAATCCGTGTCAATCTCCTCCTCGTCTTCCACCGAGACATCCTCGCCCAACTCATCATGAAGCCCCATTTCTCCAGGCATCTTGCCGAGTTTGGACTTTTCTTCCTGGAAGGCCCGTGCCGGCTGTTGCCCCATGAGCTTGGGAGCGGCTGGTTTCTTCGGCGCCGCTTTGCGAGCCTTGCCCTTCTTGGCGACGCGCTTGACAGCCTTCCGGGCCGATGATTTTCTGGCTGCGCCCTTGCGCTTCTTGGCCGCCGCGCGATTCATCTTGGGTCTGGCTTTCGGTCTGCCCTTACGGGCGGCCGAGGCTCGCCTGCTGTGTTTCTTCCGCTTCTTGGCCATCTTCCTCCCTCCTCCTGTGATCGAGATTACTACGTGGCAGCCATTCGGGCGCCTCCTCCTCGCTTCCCATCTAGCATGAAAGCGTCCCCTGTTGCAACCGTATCGGCTGCATCTCGCTTCTGGGCCGGTGCACAATTTTGAGGCACCGCCCCGGCACTCACGGGTCTACCCAAACATTGACAAAAGCAGGCTGACTGTCGGCTCCCTTGACCGTATCAGGCCCCACCATGTCGGTGACCCGGAGCCTGAACCGAAGTAGACGCCTCTGCGAGACTCGAGGCGCGACAAACGTGGCCTTCGGCGTGTCGGGATCCAGAAGGGAGACCTTGTTCCCGCGTACCTGCGCCCATTCGTATTTCAAGGGATCGCCGTCTGGGTCCGAACTGCTGAGCGCACTCAGCACGACGGTGGTTCCCGCTTTGACGGTGAGCGCTGGCCCGGCTTGAGCGATTGGTGCACGATTGCCTTCCGTCCCTTCCTCCGATCTGACCACGACGTTGAGGACCCCTTGCCTGCCTCGGTTGGCAACCGTAACCTCAGCCCTGCCGTTCCCCATCACTCGCACGGAGCCGTCCTGAGACACCTGCACCACCCGCTCATCCGAGGACTGATAAGCACTTCCCGACGAGGGACCTCCGATTCGGCGGGTTACCCCGTCGGCGAACTGCCCGACGACCGGGACCTCGATAATCTTCCCCAACGTATCCAGTCTCCAGGGCTTCTCCACATCGAACTCGATGCCGGTCAGCTCGGATTGAGGCTGCACGTGGAGCAGGATCTCGTCGAACTCC
>JAHRHE010000033.1 GCA_020027965.1 Nitrospirota bacterium
GGTCATCCCCAGTACCCAGTTCGAAATTGACACCGTGGGGCGGGACATCGTGCTCTCGGGGCGAGGCGCCGGACATGCGGTGGGGCTCTGCCAGTGGGGGGCCAAAGAACTCGCCGAGCTGGGCTATCCGTTCTCCACGATCCTGCGGTATTACTTTCCGGGCGCTGAGCTCAAGGATCTCCGCTCATTGGCCTTCATCCGGTAATGCCGCTCTCGGATTTTGACTTTCCGTTCGATCCCACGCTCATCGCTGACCGCCCGATCGAACCCCGTGATCAGGCCCGCCTGCTCGTGCTGCCTCGCGGAGGGGGGGGCTGTGCGCACCACCGCGTGGCGGACCTGCCAGCCAGCCTTCGCCCCGGCGACCTCCTGGTAGTGAACGACACCAAGGTCATGGCGGCACGGCTCCAGGGAAGGAAGCGGCCCGGGGGTGGATCAATCGAGCTGCTGCTGGTGAAGGAACTGGGTGACGGCACCTGGGAGGCGATGCTCAAGGGCGGGGTAAGGCGCGGGCAGGTGATGGACCTCGCGCGGGGCGCGTCGGCGAGCGTCGTGGAACGAACGCGGGAGCGGACCCTCCTGAGAATCCAGAGCAGTTGTCCCGTTCCGGAACTAATGCGGGACGTCGGGCTGATGCCGCTTCCGCCCTATATCAAGCGAACGCCTATCGAGTCGGACCGTATCTGGTACCAAAGTCTGTTTGCCCGAGCGGAGGGGGCCGTGGCCGCACCGACCGCGAGCCTTCACTTTACACACGGGCTCGTGGCCGCCTTGCGCGACCGTGGCGTCCACCTCGCGACCGTGACGCTCCACGTCGGGCCAGGCACTTTTCGCCCGGTCTCCGCCGCCCGCGTGGAAGATCACCGGATGGCGCCCGAGTGGTATGAGGTGCCGGCGGAGACGGCCCGCGCCATCCGGCAGGCCAGGGCCGAGGGAGGACGGGTGGTGGCGATCGGGACCACCGTCGTGCGCAGCCTCGAGGCTGCGGTGTCGGGGAAGGTCGTTCAGCCCACGAGAGGGGAAACCAGCCTGTTCATCGTCCCGGGCTACCGGTTCAAGGTGGTGGATGCGCTCATGACGAATTTCCATCTCCCGCACACCACGCTGTTGATGCTGGTGGCGGCCTTTATTGGCCTGGAACCGTTGCGCGAGGCCTACCGAGAGGCGATCCGGGCACGCTACCGATTCTACAGCTACGGTGACGCCATGTTGATCCTCTAGGCGAGGGGCTATGGGCGATAGGCAATAGGCGATAAGCTCAATACGAACCCCACCCATAGCCTCTGGCCGATTGCCTCTTGCCTGCCCAAGGCGCGAGCCGAAGGGATTAGAGCAGTTCCTTGCGGATTTTGATGGGGATCGTCGCCCGCAGCGAGTCTTGAAAGGCCATCATGGCGCGTTGCTGCTTCTGCTGGAGGAAATCCATCTTGATTCTGTCTCGGGCCGACGGGCCGGAAGGGTCCTCGGGTTGCGACTGGCGGGCCATGAGCGTGCCCGCTTCCGCAATCTCGGCCGGTGTCAGTGCCACGGAATCGAGGATGATCATCCGGGCCTTGTCGCCCAAGAGCTCGGTGATGTGGAGGGATTCGAAGAGCGCGGGGGTCAGCCGGTTCGCCGCCAACACGCGACGATAGTGGTCGGGATCGAACTTGCCGTTCTGCTGGAAATCCGGGCGCTGTACGATGTCGTCGTGCAATTCGGCGGGGGTGACCTGCAGCCCCATCTGCTCGGCGGCGAGCATCCAGAGCTTGGTTTCGATCAGGCGTTCGAGCACGAGCTCCTTCAACGTCTCATCCTTGAAATCTCCTGGAAGCTTCTCCTTGTAGAAGCGATACAGGTTCTCGTAGCTCCGCTGGAATTCCTCTCTTGTGATGTTCAAAGGTCCGACCGAGCCCACGGCGTTCGGCTCCTGCTGCTCGAAACCCCACCAGCCCATGGTGATGATAAAGGCGATGGCGAGGATCCCCATGATGGACTTCAACAACCACGGGTAGTTGTGCGCGGCCTCGCGCATGAGCTTGATCATGGCCTGCTCCTCATGACCGCTGAGCGACAGTACGCGAAATTGTACCGGCGGTGTTGTCGAAAGGCAAGTGAGGGGACTGGCTCCCGCCGTTACCTGGTGAAGGCGGGTGCCCGTCCCCGTCCGAACCGCGTAAAGCGCCAAATTCTGCGTTCTGGCATCTAATTTGTGATGCGGCAAGAATTTTGCTATACTTGTCAGCTGATTGCGAGGAGACGGCTTGACTGAGGAGACTTGGGGGGCGCGCCCAGCGGGTGTGAAGGTTTATCCCAAGGCTCAGGTCCTGAACCGTTTCATCGCGAAATTTATTGATGTCATTATCGTCGCCGCCGTCGCCAACTTCGCTCTGGTCGGCTGGTTGGCGGGGATGGCCTATGTGTTGATCGCAGACGGATTCCCGGGTGGCCAGAGTATTGGGAAACGCTTGATCGGCCTCCAGACCGTTGTCCCGAACACCCATGACGTCGCCAGCTTCAAGGAGTCGGTTATCCGCAACCTCCCGCTAGCTGTGGGGTACCTCCTGCTTCTTGTGCCCTATATCGGGTGGGTACTCATCCTAGCCATCACGACCTTTGAAGCTCTCTTGATCATCGGGAACGATCAGGGCCTTCGGTTGGGCGATGAGTTCGCGCACACGCAGGTCCTGGACGCGGGACAGCTCGATCAACGTGAATGACCCGGCGGGCCGCCGCCGGCGATGACCGTCTCTTCTGAGAAAGGACACATGCTGTGGGGTTGATGGGAGAAGTTCTCGGCTGGTTCTCGAATGATCTGGCGATCGATCTGGGGACGGCGACCACCTTGATCTATGTCAGCGGGAAGGGCATCGTGCTGAACGAGCCGTCCGTCGTGGCCGTCGAGAGAAAGACGGAGAAGATCCGGGCCGTCGGGATCGAAGCCAAGAAGATGCTCGGGCGAACCCCGGCCAACATCACCGCAATCCGGCCCATGAAGGAGGGCGTGATCGCGGACTTTGAGATGGCCGAAAAGATGCTCAAATATTTTATCGACAAGGTGCACAACCGGAGCACCTTCGTTCGGCCGCGCATCGTCATCGGCGTGCCCTCACGCATCACGCAGGTGGAGCAACGCGCGGTTCGGGATTCGGCCGAGCTGGCCGGGGCTCGAGAAGTCTATCTCATTGAAGAGCCGGTCGCTGCCGCGATCGGGGCCGGTCTCCCGATCACCGAGCCGTCCGGCAACATGGTCGTGGACGTCGGCGGTGGCACGACCGACATCGCGGTCATGTCCCTCGGCGGGATCGTCTATAGCGAGTCTGTGAAGGTGGCCGGGGATCGGATGGATGACGCGATCATGAACTACATCAAGAAGAAGTACAACCTCCTGATCGGGGAACATATGGCCGAACGCGTCAAGATGGAAATTGGGTCGGCCTACCCGTTCGAGGAGAAGAAAACCATGATGATTAAAGGACGGGATCTGATTTCGGGCATCCCCCGCACGATTGTGGCGGATGACGCCGAGATCCGGGAAGCCCTCCAGGAGCCCATCGGTACGATCGTGAACGCGATCAAGGTGGCTCTGGAGAATACACCCCCCGAGCTGGCTGGCGACATCATCGATCGTGGGATCGTGCTCACCGGCGGCGGCTCTATGCTGAAGGGCATGGATACGCGGTTCCGTGAGGAGACGAACCTGCCGATCATTACTGTGGATGATCCCTTGACGTCAGTGGTTCTGGGAGTCGGGAAGATCCTGGAACAACTGGATCTGCTCCGCAAGGTGTCGGCCACGTCGCAGTGGGGCCGGTCTCGCTAGGGTTCCCATCCCGCGTGTCGATGGTCATGCTTCGCTCGACGTTCGGACCAAGGCGGGTGCTGCTGCTCCTCCTGGCACTCCTGTTCTTCGTCGTCTTTCTCCTCCCCAGACAGGCCCGAGCCCTTCTCCAGACCGTGGGGCAGCCGGTCGCCTGGGTCGTCTCATTTCCACTCAAGGGCTTCGCCGCGATCGATCGGAGCGTGATGGCGGTGTGGGAGCGGTACCTGGCCCTCCGGGGGGTCGAGGAAGAGAACCGCCGGCTTCGGCGCGAAATCCAGTATTTGAAGGGTCAGAACGACCAGCTCCAAGCGCTCGCGGCCGACACCCGGCGTCTGGCAGCGTTGATGGAGTTCAAGGAACGGACCCCGGTCCAGACGCTGGCGGCGCGAGTCGTCGGCCGAGACTCGACCAACTGGTATCGTGCCATGGTCCTGGACAAGGGTGAACTGGATGGCGTGCGGGCGGAGATGGGCGTCGTGACGCCGGCTGGCGTGGTGGGTCGTGTGGTCAAAGCCACGCGCTCCACCTCCGTGGTCCTTCTGGTCAGCGATCCGAACAATGCCGTGACCGGGCTCATTCAACGGACCCGAGAGGAAGGCATCGTCGAGGGAACGGCGGAGGGCCGGGCGCGTTTGAAGTACATCCCGTTGCTGTCGACGGTGCGGGCGGGCGATACCGTGATCACCTCCGGTCTGACTGGCGGATTCCCCAAGGGCATCATGATCGGGGTCGTCAACCGCATTGAAAAGGAAGAGGGAGCGCTGTTCCAGTCCGCTGAGATTGTTCCGGACGTCGATCTCTCGAGGGTTGAAGAGGCGCTGATCATTACGTCGTCGAATCCGGTGTCTCAATCGGATCCCGGCGGTGCGGCCGCGCCGGTCGAGCCATCCCGGCGGGAGGGGCGGTGAAGCGGGCACTGTACGCGGGATTGGTCTTCGGGCTGGTGCCACTCCAGACGACGATGCTCACGTATGTAGGTGTCGGGGGGATCCGCCCGGACCTCTGCCTGGTGGCCACCTGTCTGGTGGGGTTCCTTGCCGGGGAGGTGGAAGGCATGATGCTGGGCTTGGCCCTGGGCTTCGTGCAGGATCTGTTCTCGGCCGGCGAACTGTGGCTCAACCTGGTCACGAAAGCCATGATCGGACTCTTCGCCGGCGTGGCGGCGCGCCACCTGGCGAGTGCGACGCCCATGGCGATGCTGGGGACGATTCTGGCGATCTCGGCGCTGTCCGGGATCATCTTCCTGGGCACGGTGCGGGGCGCGGGGGGGCTGGCTGAGATGGGGGTGGCCCTGGTCTCCGTAGTGTTTCCACAGGCGGTCTTCGACGCGGTGGTCGGGGCAGGGGCCTACTGGCTGATCGCGGGGCGGACTCGACTGCATCCGACGACTCAGGTGGGGACCGTTCCATTTGCCGGATGAATCAGCATGTCTGAACTCGGCATTCAACAGGAAGAACTTCAGGAACTCCAGCGCCGGTTAACGATTCTGAAAATCGGACTGTGCCTGCTGATGGGGTTGCTGGCGCTTCGCCTGTGGTACCTCCAGGTCCGCGAGGGCATCTACTATCGGGATTTGTCCCAAACCAATCGGACGCGGGCGGTCATCCTCGAACCCGCGCGCGGTCTGATCTATGACCGGAACGGAATCCTGCTGGCCAACAACGTGCCCAGCTTCAATCTGTACATTACACCGGAAGACGTCAAGGATCGCGAAGCACTGATCACGAGGCTGACCGAGCTCATCGGCCTTGATGGGGCCGTGGTCCGCAAGAAGCTGGCCCAGGCCGGGAGCAAACTGATGCCGCGGAATGTGAAGGGCGGGCTCAGTCTACGGCAAGCGGCCCTCATCGAATCGCACCGTCTGGACCTGCCTGGAGTCGTGATTCGGGCCGAGTCCCAGCGCAATTATGTGCATGGCCAGGAGGCCGCACATCTCCTCGGGTATGTCGGGGAGGTGTCGCCGGAACAGCTGGATCGGGATGAATCGCAGGAGCTGCACCAGGGGAGCATCGTCGGGCAGGACGGAGCGGAACGGGCCTACGATCGGTTCTTGCGAGGACGGGCAGGGCAGAAAGTAGTCGAAGTGCATGCAAGAGGACATGAGATCCGAACGGTCTCGGTGAAGAAGCCTGAGGCCGGCGATGATCTCTACCTCACGATCGACGTTCGCCTCCAGAAGCTGGCCGAGGACCTCCTCGGGGAGGAGGCGGGAGCGATCATCGCGCTCGACCCCACCACCGGTGAGATCCTGGCGCTCGCGAGTCGCCCGGTCTTCGATCCCAACCGCCTCTCGCGCGAGATGACGCCCAAGCAGTGGGAGGAAATCGTCCAGAATGAAGGCCACCCGCTGACCAATCGGGCCACGCAGGGGCAGTACCCGCCCGGCTCGACCTTCAAGATTGTCATGGCCGCCGCTGCGCTCGAGACGAAGACTGTGGACCCGTCCACCAAAGTCCGGTGCACCGGCGGTTTTCAGTTCGGGCGTCGCCTCTATCGAGACTGGAAAGCGGGAGGGCATGGCCTGATGGATGTGAACCAGGCCATCGTGGACTCCTGCGACGTGTTCTTTTACACGATGGGCCGGCTCATGGGAATCGAGACCATCGCCGCGTTCGCCGGCCAGTTCGGCCTGGGCCACGAGACCGGTATCGACCTGCCCTTCGAACGGATTGGCATCGTGCCCTCCCCGGCCTGGAAACAGAAAGCGCGTGGTGAAGTGTGGCTCCCGGGCGAAACGATCTCGGCCTCAATCGGTCAGGGATATGTGACCGTAACCCCGATTCAGATGGCCCACCTGATCGGGACCGTCGCCAATCATGGGGTGTCATTTCGTCCACGCTTGCTCCGGGCGGTCGTGGAGCGCGCAACCGGACGGTTGCAGGAGTTGCCGGCCGTGCCTCGGGGCCGGCTGGAGGTCAAGCCGGAGACGCTCGCCCTCCTGCGAGACGCCTTGGCGGGCGTGGTGACCAAGGGGACGGCTCAGCGCGCCAAGTCCTCCTTCGTCGCCATCGCCGGGAAGACAGGGACGGCACAGGCCTCCGCCCTCCGACCGGGTCCGGGGGAGTTGCTGCCGAAGAAGTTGCGGGACCACGCCTGGTTTGTCTCGTATGCGCCCGCCGACAAGCCACGCATCGCCGTCGCGGTGCTGGTCGAACACATGGGTCACGGCGGATCGGCTGCGGCGCCGCTGGCCAAACAACTAATCGAGACCTTTGTGAAGCTCGCCCCGCGCGAGCCGCTGATTGCGGACCCTGAGACGCCGGCGTTGTCGCCCACCGTCGCGCTTGCCCTTCCGGAGAGACATGATTGAACGAATCCTGGATGTCCGGCTGATCGACAACTTTGAGTGGCGATACCTGGGCGTGATTGCCGCCATCCTCGCGCTCGGCGTCCTGTCCATTTACAGCATCACGCACTCCGTGCAGGCGGGCCGGCTTCCGCTCTACGCCAGGCAGATGGTCTGGATCCTGTTCGGGTGCGCGGCCTTCGCCGTCATGCTGGTCGCGGACTATCACAAGATTGCCAGGCTGGCCTACCCGCTCTACGGCATCGTGCTGGTCCTGCTGGTCGTGGTCCTGATCGTGGGGAAGGCCAGCCGGGGCGCGCAGCGCTGGATCCCCATCGGTCCGTTTGCGTTTCAGCCCTCTGAGTTCGCCAAGCTAGTGCTGGTCCTGGTGCTGGCCTGCTATTACGCGAAGGCCCCACGTGAAGGCTGGATCCAACGGCTGGTTCTCCCAGCCCTCATCATGGCGCCGGGCCTCCTGTTGATTCTGAAACAGCCTGACCTGGGCAGCGGGCTCAGTTTTCTGGCCATTTACTCGGCGATGGTGCTGGTGGCTGGGGTGCGGTCCAAGGCCGCCGGCATCTTGCTGCTCTCCTCGCTCATGCTGTTTCCGTTCGCCTGGGAAGCCCTGTGGGGGTCGCTGCACGACTATCAGCGCGAGCGGATCATGACCTTCGTGAATCCGGCCTATGATCAGGGCGGGAAAGGCTACCATGGCCTCCAGTCGCGGATTGCCATCGGGTCCGGGGAATTGGTCGGGAAGGGCCTCTACGGAGGGACGCAGAGCCAGCTCAAGTTTCTGCCGGAAGGACATACGGATTTTGTCTTCGCGGTGTTTGCCGAGGAATGGGGATTTCTCGGAGTCCTCGGCTTACTGGCGCTCTTCTTCGGATTGATCATGCTGTCGATGGAGATCGCGTACAAAGCCAAAGATGTGCTCGGCGCGCTGCTGGCGGCCGGGGTGATTGCGATGATCGGCTTTAGCATCGTGGTCAATATCGGCATGACGGCCGGGATCTTTCCGATCGTGGGCATCCCGCTCCCTCTCATGAGCTATGGGGGGAGCGCGATCGTGGCCACGATGGCGGCCCTCGGGCTCTTGCTGAACATCAAGCGACGGCGCCTGACACTGTTTTATTAGTTCGATGGTCGAGAGGCGAGGGGCACGAGGCCGTTTAGCGCGGGCCAGAGGCCGATCTCCTCTTGTGCCAGGGTTCACGGGTGTTGAGGTTCACAATTTGACGATGCGGACTGCTGCCGGAAGGCAGCGCCTGATCGGGTCAGGCACCCAGCGCGGGCACCAGCCTGCTATGGAGCTCCGATTCAGACGACCGGCTGCGTGTCGGCAGATCGCAGGGAGAGACTATGGGGTTAGAGATCGCGATTAATGTCACCCGGCAGGAGACCAGGGTGGCGCTGTTGGATAACTCGGTCGTGACCGAGCTGTACGTCGATCGGGCTCGGAACAAGGATTTCGTGGGTAACATTTACAAGGGAAAGGTCGTGAAGGTGCTGCCCGGCATGCAGGCCGCCTTCGTGGACATCGGGATGGAGCGAGCCGCCTTCATCCATGTCTCGGATCTCTCCACCGGCACGGAGCCGGGGGATACGCTGCTGGACAGCGAGGAGGACGACAAGGGTCCCGAGACGCCCAAGCCCCGGCGACAGACCGCGCGGCCCATCGAACACCTGCTGGAGCAAGGTCAGGAGCTCATGGTCCAGATCTCCAAGGGTCCCATCGGGACGAAGGGCCCGCGGGTCACCACGTACATCTCGCTCCCTGGGCGGTTTCTCGTCTTTATGCCGAACGTCGAGCACGTGGGAGTATCTCGGCGCATTCCCAAGGATGAGGAGCGGGCGCGACTGAAGGAGATCATGAAGCGTCTGCGCAAACCCGGCTACGGGTATATCGTCCGCACGGTCAGCGAGGGCGTGAAGGAGGACGAACTCCGGTCCGACGTGGAGTTCCTGAACGTGCTCTGGCAGGACGTGTTGAAAAAGCGGGATCAGATGCCGGCGCCGTGTCTCCTCCACACCGACCTGACGCTGACGTTTCGGGTCGTGCGCGATTTGTTCACGCGGAAAGTGGACCGCCTCCTGATCGACTCCAAGGAGGAGTATGAAGCCGTCAAGGATTTCGTGCATCGCTTCCTGCCCGAGCAGACGTCCCGCATCCACTACTACGACAAGGAGGAGAGCCTCTTCGATCACCTCGGCATTGAGATGGAAATCGCCCGCGCGCTGAATCGGAAGGTGTGGCTGAAGTCAGGCGGCCATATCGTCGTGGACCATGCCGAGGCGATGACGGTGATCGATGTGAACACGGGACGGTATGTCGGCAAGCGTGACCAAGAGGAGACCATCCTCAAGAACAATCTGGAGGCCGTCAAAGAGATCGCGTATCAGATCAAACTCCGCGGGATCGGCGGGATCATCATCTGCGATTTCATCGACATGGAACGCGAGAAGAATCGTGAGAGGGTGTATCAGGCGCTGGTGGAGGCGATGGCCAGCGACAAGGCCCGGACCAGAATTTCGCGTATTTCCGACCTGGGGTTGATCGAAATTTCTCGGGAGCGGGTGCGCGAGGATCTGCTGCGCACGATGTCCGAGCCCTGTCACTATTGTGAGGGGCGGGGATACACGAGATCGCCGACCACCGTGGCGTATGAGATCTTCCGGGAGATCCGGCGGCTCGACACCTCGCCTGAGGAGCAAAAGATCGTGATCGGGGCCCATCCCACTGTGGCCGACCTTCTCCAAGAGGAAGAGCACCAGGGCGTCGGAGATCTGGAGCGAGAATTCAACGCCAAGATCATCATCAAAGCCGACGCGAGTCTTCACCTGGAGCAGTACGATCTGGTGGTGCTCTAATTCGCCAACGGGGCTCAGCCGCAGGTTGACCGGTGACGGTTGACGGCCGACCGGTGACAGGTGACCGCTGACGGCCGACCGTTGACGGCTGACCGGTGAGTGCTGAGAGGGTGGAACTTCCGTGATGAACGCCGGGTCGTTACGAGCGTGGCTGGCGCTCTGTGGCGTGCGGGAACTGCGCGATGCCACTGTCTGTCGCCTCGTCCAGGCTTTCGGTTCGCCGGAGGCGGTCCGGGCTGCCTCGAGGGAGGCCCTGATGGCCGCCGGGAGTCTGAGTGTTGAGGTGGCGAAGGCGGTCCTGGCCGGCCCTGACCAGGAGACCGGCCGGGCAATCGAGAACCAGCTCAAGGCGATCGAACGCTTGCGTCTCTCCGTGGTGACCTGGCTGGACCCGGTCTATCCCCCCCGGCTCAGGCAGATCCCAGATCCTCCCCCGGTGCTCTACGTCAGCGGGGCGTTGGAGGAGGCGGATCACCATGCGGTGGCGATCGTGGGGTCACGGCAAGCCACGGCAGCAGGCCGGGTGTTGACCGAGCGGCTGGGCCGCGAGCTTGCGTCCGCCGGGTTCACGATCGTGAGCGGTCTCGCGCATGGGATCGATGCGGCTGCCCATCGCGGCGCGCTGTCAGCTCCGGGCCGAACCGTCGCGGTGCTCGGGTGCGGGATCGATCGCACCTATCCGCCGGACCATCAGGCGCTCCGGAAGCAGATTGAATCAAGCGGGGCGGTGGTTAGCGAGTTCCCGATCGGCTCGTACCCGCACGCCTATCATTTCCCGCGCCGGAATCGGATCATCAGCGGATTGTGCCTGGGCGTCCTCGTGACGGAGGCGGCGGCGCAGAGCGGGTCGCTGATCACGGCCAGACTGGCGGCCGAGCAGGGACGCGAAGTGTTTGCGGTGCCGGGATTCATCGGCGAGAAGAATAGCCACGGTCCCAATGGACTCATCAAGCAGGGGGCGAAGCTGGTCGAACAAGTCGAAGACATCATCGAGGAGCTGCTCCCGCAACTGGACGGCCCGTTTCAGGAGCGTCTGCAGAGGCGTCCTGCCCCGCGGGCCGGGGCGAAGCCCAGCCTTGGAACGGAGGAAGCGGCGATCTACGACTTACTGTCGCCGGGCCCCACGCATATTGATGACCTGATCGCCAGGACCGGCCTGCCGGCCGCCGATGTCAGCAGCGCGCTCCTCTCCATCGAGCTCAAAGGCTTGATTCGCCAATTACCGGGGCATTCTTACATTCGGATGCTATAATAGGGAACACTTGCAAAGGCTTCCCTCGTGGGTATATATGACTGCCCCAGTCGAGGGTTGGTTCAGCGCTCAGCCCTTCGTGGTGGGCTCGGATTCAGGGCTGATGCCTGAATGATGCAGTGGGAGGAAGAATGGCAAAATCGTTGATCATTGTGGAGTCGCCGGCCAAGGCCCGCACGATCACAAAGTACCTTGGTCGAGGATACACGGTCTTGGCCTCCATCGGGCATGTGAAGGACCTTCCCGCGTCCAAGTTGGGCGTGGATGTGGAGCGGAACTTCAAGCCGCAGTATGTCGTGATCCGCGGCAAATCGAAGGTGCTCTCCGAGATCAAAAAGAAGGCCAAAGAGGTCGACAAGGTGTTTCTCGCCCCAGACCCGGACCGCGAGGGCGAGGCGATCGCCTGGCACATTGCGGAAGAGCTAAACGGCAAGCGGGGGCGCGTGTTCAGGGTGCTGTTCAACGAGATCACCGCGACGGCGATCAAGCGGGCGCTGCAATCTCCCGGAGAGATCGATATCAAGAAGGTCAATGCCCAGCAGGCGCGGCGCGTGCTCGACCGCATCGTCGGTTACATGTTGAGCCCGCTGCTCTGGAAGAAAGTCCGCCGCGGGCTCAGCGCGGGACGCGTGCAAACCGTCGCAGTGCGGCTGATCTGCGAACGTGAGCAGGAGCGCCAGGCCTTCCGCCCCACGGAGTACTGGTCAATCACCGCGACCCTCCTGGGCAACACCCCTCCTCCCTTCGAGGCGCGCCTCCAGGAGGTCAATGGGCGCGAGGCCGAGATCCACACGGGGGAGGAAGCCACCCGCATCCTTCAAGCCTTAGAAGGCGCCGCGTTCCTCGTCTCCTCGATCGACAAGAAGGAGAAACGTCGGAATCCGCTCGCCCCCTTCATTACGAGCCGCCTCCAGCAAGAAGCGGCGCGGAAGCTCCGGTTCTCGCCGAAGAAGACGATGGTGCTGGCCCAGCAGTTGTACGAGGGGATCGAGATGGGGAAGGAAGGCGCCACCGGCCTGATCACGTATATGCGGACGGATTCGACCCGAGTGTCGGCCGAAGCTCAGGCCGAGGCTCGTCAATTGATCCTGGATCGATTCGGCGCCGGCTACCTGCCTGAGACGCCCAACGTGTACAAGACCCAGAAGGCCGCGCAGGAGGCGCACGAGGCAATCCGGCCGACTTTGGTCGCGCGCGATCCTGAGCAGATCAGGGCCTACCTGGATCGCGATCAGCATCTGCTCTACAAGTTGATCTGGAACCGGTATGTCTCCTCGCAGATGACTCCGGCGCTGCTGGAGGTCACGCGCGTGGATATCGAGGCGAACGGGCACGTGTTCAGGGCGAATGGGACGGTCGTGAAGTTTCCCGGCTATACGGTGCTCTATTCGGAAAGCCGGGAGCAGGCCGACCAGCCGGCCGCGGGCGAGGGCAAAGCCGCGCAGCCTCAGGAACCTGAGGAAGACAGCCGGCAGTTGCCACCGCTCTCGGTCGGGGAACGGCTCACGTTGCTCGAAGGAGAGGGCCTCGGACTGTTGCCGAAGCAGCACTTCACTCAGCCGTCCCCGCGCTACAACGAGGCGCTGCTCATCAAGGAGCTGGAGGAAAAGGGGATCGGCAGACCCTCGACCTATGCGTCGATTATCTCCACGATTCAGGATCGACGGTACGTGGAGAAGGAGGAAGGCCGCTTCAAACCCACTGAACTCGGCGGCCTCGTGAACGAGCGCCTGGTTCGTCATTTTCCGGATGTCTTCGATGTGCAGTTCACGGCGCGTATGGAGGAGGAGCTCGACGAGATCGAGGACGGCGAGAAGGACTGGGTCGAGACGGTCAGGGAGTTCTATACGCCGTTCATGAAGGATCTCGGCGAGGCCGAGGACAAGATGGATGGGCTGAAAGGCAAGGAAGAGCCCACCGATGTCCGCTGCGAGAAATGTGGCCGCAACATGGTGATCAAGTGGGGACGGCACGGCCACTTCCTGGCCTGTCCGGGCTACCAGGACGACCCCCCCTGCAAGAATACGCAGGACTTCGAGAAGCTGCCGGACGGGAGTATCAAAATCATCGCGAAGCAGGATCCCACCACCGATGAAAAGTGCGAGAAGTGCGGGTCCCCGATGGTGATCAAAGCCGGCCGGTTCGGCCGGTTCATCGCCTGCTCGGCCTATCCGGCCTGCAAGACCACCAAAGCCCTTCCGCTTGGCGTCAAGTGCCCTCAGGATGGAGGGAACCTGACCCAGAAGCGGACCCGGAAGGGACGCACGTTTTACGCCTGCGCCAACTACCCAAAGTGCGAGTATGCACTGTGGGACCGTCCGATCAACAAGCCGTGTCCGAACTGCCAGGCGCCTTTCCTGGTCGAGAAGGTGAGCAAGCAAGCCGGCACGACCATCCAGTGCCGGAACGAGGAGTGCGGCTACAAAGAGGCCTGATAAGCATTGCTCCCCGGCATCCCGCCGTCCGTACACATCCTGTTCAGCGCATTCCCTCCTCCTCCGTTCCTCTCTCGTCAGTCGCACCGTTGATTCGTCGTTGACGGGTCTCATGGAATCATCCGATAATGCGACGGCGAGAATCGGGCAAACCGAGTGGTGCTTCCTGCTTCGGTGAGGATCTAGCGGCTGCCGGTGGTTCCTGCAGAAGAAGGATCCCTGTAGAAAGGAGTTCTTCATGAAGGCCAAGGAAGGCGTCATCGACCTCCTGAATAAGGTGCTCACGGCCGACCTCACCGCCATCAATCAGTATTTCGTGCACGCCAAGATGTGCGACAACTGGGGCTATGACCGGCTACACCAGAAGGTTCGGGAGCGCAGTCTCGACGAGATGAAGGACGCAGAGGAGCTGATTGAGCACATTCTGTATTTGGAAGGGGTCCCGAACATGCAACGGCTGGGCACCGTCAATGTGGGCGAGACGGTTCCGGAACAGCTCAAGCTCGATCTGAAATCGGAACAGGAGATGCTCAGGATCGTCTCCGAGGGCGTCGCTCACTGCACCAAGGTGGGCGATTTCACCACCCGGCACATGCTGGAGGATATGGTCAAGGATGTGGACAAGCATATCGACTGGATCGAGACCCAGCTCGAAACCATCAAGCAGGTCGGCCTGGAGAATTATCTCAGCGAGCAGATCAAGAAAGAAGGGTCATAACCAGGACGGCTCCTGCAGTCGGTGAAGTCCCGTTATTTGCTCGCCTCTCTGGCCATAAGCGGGGTTCCGACGACCCACATCTCATACAGGGGAATCGCCATCATGACGAGGAAACTCACCGTCATCAGGAGGTCGCCCCCCAGCATGCTCAGGACGAACACAGGCGACACGTAGCTGATCAGCCAGGGCGAGACCAGATCCAGGATCACGCCGCCGAAGCCCATCCAGGTCAGGCAGGCCTTGAGCCAGTTACTGGCCATGGTCAGATACAACACGTGGACCAGGATGATGAACACGACCGGCATCGTGAACAGATGAAAGTGGGTAATTTCGGCCAGCTCGCGGAACGACATGGGCTCGCCAAAGGTGACATCCGAGCCGCGGTAATGCTCGGCGATCCCCTGGGGCGAGAGCCCGGTCATGCTGTGCGCCCAAAAGAACGAAAAGGCAAAGCCCGCCAGCATCAGCAAAAGGAATAAAGTATACACGAGCCGGATGTGACGGTCGGTGTCACGCAGGCGAAATCGAGTATTGAAGTTGCGCATGCCCTCTCGTCTGTCCGTCACTCGCCGAACAGGAAGCCGAAGAATCCCTTCTCTGCCCGCCTGGCTTCGATTGTGTCGCTTCCCAGCCCGAGGGGTTTGAGATAAAACTCGTCGATCAGGACCAGGACGCGTTTGACGCCGGCGCTGATGGAACGCACCGACATCGTGGCGCCGCTGATATTAATGATATCCTTGTTGATGCGGATCGGATCGAGAACGGTCTTGCCCTCGTATTGGGAATTGAACCGTTTTCTCCCGACCTCGCTGCCCTTGGCTTCTCGAAAGACCAGCAGCTCGACATTCGCGCATCGGCCCTTGGCGTCCACCCCGACCATGTACGTCATGTGCTTATGCTTGCCGATGGTGTTGTGGATCATGGCATAGCCGTCCACTTTGTCGCCGGTTTCTCCAATATAGACTTCAAAAGACTCTTCCGGGAATTTCCAGCCAATCCGCTGTTCCACCAACTCCTTTTGCTCCTGACTTAGCCGTAGCATCTCCTTTCGGATGCGCTGGGACTTCGGCAGCATGAGTTTCACGGCCTCTTCCTCGCTCATGAACACCTCGGCGTGGCTCATTTCTTCTTCGGTGAGATAGCGCCGGAGCTCGCTATCCCAGATCCGCTGGGCCCAGGCACTGGTGGTCATGAGACCCGGGAAGGCCACGATCATGGCCACGGCAAGGGTGAGTCTTACGTGCGTGAACATCCCTGTTCCTTTAATCTCGCATCAAGTCGGTGTTGGACGCCTGTCATGACTTCCTCCGAAGGGTCGGTCGGGGCCCAGCCGAACAAGCGCGAGCCGCCGCGAAATGCCCACCGCTCGCGTTCCTCGATAAAGCTGACTTTGGTGACATCGTTCATGCGTGTGAGCATCACGATCACACGGGAGCGATCCTTGCTTTGGTCTCCCAGGTCCCGCTGAAGCGCACCATATTTCCGCCCCGGCATGGGGATCTCAAGCCAGGCTGTCTCGATCAGGCCCTTGTCTTTGTCCTTGACGATCACCGAGCGGTCTTTGACGGCGTCCAGTGAGGCTTCCCAGGCTTGGTCGTAGGAGCAGACGACATAGCGCTCTTGAACACCCGCCAACGAGGCACATCCCCCAGCCGCACTGACAACGAGAAGAAGGCCTATCGTTCGTGCCAAAGGCATTGCGATCACCGTTCTCAACAAGAAGATCCCCTCCACCCTCCATGAGGGTGGAGGGGAGGCGGATCCATCAGAAGTAGGTTGCCAACATGGCCAGGAACCCGTTTCCATCAATCCTGGTGGTAAGGCTGTTCCCAGGGTTGTTGACGAAGGTCTGAATACTGGTGTCCTTCTGCGTATTGAACATATAGCTGAGCTTCAGGACGGTGTCCTCGATGGGTCGAAAGTTCAGGCCCAACGTCAGCCGTTGAAGGTCCCGCTGATTGCTCAGGCCGCCGGTCGCGGTCATCGTTTTGTTGCCGGTGTCGGTGTCCACGGTTTCCCAGCGGACGACCGCCGTGAAGGTAGAGGCGTCCGAGAAGTGACTCGGGGCCAGCTTCTTCAGAAACTCCGGCATGAAGTGGTAGTTGGCCTGGATGTAATAGCCGAACATGCCGTCCGGGCCGATTGTCGCGGGGGTCGTTCCCTGATTGCCTGTGATTCGTGACCAGGCCGCTTCGCCGATGAGTTCCCAGGGCCCGCGCTGCAAGGTCCAGTCAATCGCGTAAATACCCACGTTGTTATTCTGATTGTTGACGCCCGCTGCATTCTTGTTGCTGTATTGTGAATAGAAGGCGGAGCCTGCGACCTCGATGCCGAGCATAGGGCTATAGGCCAGTCGTCCGACCACGCCCTTATTATCATTGTTGTCCCGCGACACGCTGCCTCGACAATTCCGCAGGCCATTGGTGTCGGTGATTGATGCTCCCTGAGCGTTGCAGCCCAATCCGTTGACGGCGTACAACTCGTAGTCGAGCTTTGAGAGGGCTGAGGGATAGAGGGTGCCGTAGATGCCGGCACCGGCTTCATACCAGGTGCTGGGGATCACCAACCGATCAACCATGGGCCTGTCCGGCAGGTCGTTCAGCGGCGAGTCGTGGAGGAGGTTGAACTTGCCGACCGGCATCAGGAGAATGCCCGCCCTCACGTTCACCGCCTCCGTGATCAAGTAGTCGATCTGCGCGAACTCGAGCTGCGTCGAGCCGGAGGCGGTGTTCCCGGTGCCGGTAATGTTCGCGCCCGCAGAGTTTGTGCCTCCACGCTCAAACTCAATTTCCACCGCGAACTTGACCCGATCGGTAATATCGGCGAAAATAAACGGGACCATGCGCTCCTGATTGAAGGAGTTGCGGCTAGGATTATCCAGGGTTGGTCCTGTCACCGAACCGAACTTGATATCCGCGTAGCCGCCGATCGTTGCCTTTGGAGCAGCCAAGAAGGGCTTGGCGTAGATCAACTTGCCGGACCCGGTTGAACCGAACGACAAGGGCACCTTTTCTTCTCCCTTTCGTTCGACTTTGATCTCGGTCATGGGGCCGGTTGGTGTGGGGTATTGCCCAGGGGGCGCAGCTTCCTCACGCCTCTCCATCGGGCCTTCACGCCGCTCATGTTCTTTCGCCGCTTTCAATTCCTCTTCCAATATTTTCACTCGTTCCTCAAGGGTCTTGTCCTCCGCCATCGCCGGCAACGCCAGCAGCAAGCACAGCATCAGAGCCCCTAGGATTGACCACGTTCTCATGACCGAGTCCTCCTTTCCCGTTACCGGGTTGGTCTGGACTCGGGACTCTGGTGGTCTCTGGCCTTATGGTTGTCAGTCGGTTCTGGACGCTGCTAGAAGTCCTGGATCGTGTACGACCTCCCAGGTTAGAGGTGAACGCTCCGGAAGGATTCGTCTCGCTCTTCCGTCGAGAACGGGATCAGCACAAGCCGCTTGCAGCGTTTGCACTTCAGTTCGACTCCGTCCGGGCGCAGCTTGGCGACCAATTGACCGCATTCGCATCGAGCTTCGCTGTCGACGCCTGAGGAAGAGGCGAGGGATTTCATGTGGTCACGCGAATGCATTCCTCTGTAAACGCGTACTCCGAGCCTCCTTGCCGAAGCGAGCGGGAAGGGTTACAAATGAAAATGAGAACGATTATTAGTATCGTGAACACCGCCGGTATGTCAAGCGGATTTTTTGGGAGCGATGAAATACCGGCCTTGCCCGGCTGAAGGGGCCGGAGTATCGTACGGCGACACGCGACTAGGAGGGCGCTCGTGGCCTCAGCCGCCGTCGTCTCAGGGACCGACCTGGTCAGGCTCCACTGAGTGCGCGCCAGCGCTAAGGGAGGCTTAGGGTGGACAAGGACCGGATACGCTGGATGGACACGTGCCGCAGCGTCATCGCGGCTTCTCCGTGGTATGGCTGCAAAGCGGCGCCAACCTGTCTTTACCTGCTTGCTTGGCTCGTGATGCTGGTCTCTGGTTGTCTGCGCCAGCCTTCGCCACCCGACGTGATGGTCAAGCGCGCCCAGATGCACATGGGCACCGTCGTGATGATCACGGCGGTCGCGCAGACGGAGCCGACCGCACAAGCCGCAATCGCGGCTGGATTCAAGGAAATCCACCGCCTGGATGAGTTGCTCAGCACCTGGATCCCAACGAGCGACCTTTCGAAGGTGAACCTCGCCGCCGGCCGCGAGCCCATGAAGGTCGGTCCCGAGACCCTGACGCTCGTCAAGCGCTCACTGGAGGTGGCCGATCTGACTGCAGGAGGGTTTAACATTGCCATAGGCCCGGCGGTGGCTGCCTGGGGATTCGGCACGCAGACTAGAGTCCCGGATGGGGTAGAGCTCGCCTCGCTTCGGAAGCTGGTGGATCTGTCTCACGTAACGTTGGATGAGCGGTCGAGCACGATCTTCTTGACCCTCCCGGGCATGCGTCTGGATGTGGGCGGGATCGGGAAGGGATTCGCCGCGGACCGCGCTGTCGCGGTCATGCAGGCCGAGGGAGCCACAGGCGGTATCGTGGCCCTCTCGGGCGATATCAAGACCTTCGGCCGGATGCCGGATGGCAAACCGTTTCTCCTCGGGATCCAGCACCCCCGGCAAGAGGGGGCGCTCTTAGCACGTGTGGAGCTTCAGGATGAGGCGATTTCAACCGCGGGTGATTATGAGCAGGTGTTCGAACAGGACGGTAATCGCTATCACCATATCCTGGATCCACGGACCCTCCAGCCCGCCCGAGGGTGTCAGAGCGTGACCGTGATTGCCAAGGAAGGGATCGTGGCGGACGGGTTGGATACAGGC
The DNA here is from genome assembly GCA_020027965.1 of Nitrospirota bacterium. Lineage (GTDB taxonomy): Bacteria > Nitrospirota > Nitrospiria > Nitrospirales > Nitrospiraceae > JAHRHE01. Next base: position 19,167 of record JAHRHE010000033.1, read on the forward strand.
ATTTTTGTGATGGGCCCCGAACGCGGGATGGAACTTGTCGAACGGCTGCCGGATGTTGAAGCGGTCGTGGTCGATCGGGACGGAAAGATTTGGGTGTCGTCCGGATTGAAGGGCAGAATTGAGATGATCGAGGCACCGAGATGAGTGGGGTTCCTTCTAGGCTTAGGAAACCAGGCACGCATGAAGTGTCGCCATAACGCCATGACCACGCGGGGCGGCTGGGGCTTCTTGCCAAGTGTCATCAGAATGGGCTTGAGCGGATTCATACTTGCGACTGCCGGCTGGGCCTCCTGTGGCTACATCGAGACCGGATACTTTCAGAGCAAAGTCGATGTGGCGACCCAGGAGATGGTGGCACAGCGCTATGGCCCGCCGGATACTATCGAGAAATTGGGCAACGGGGGGGCAGTATGGACCTACTATGACCGTGGCAGTGCCACCGCAAGTTACAGCGGGTATGCCAGGAGCACGTTCTGCCAGGCTTATGTGCTGACGTTCGACAAGGAAGGAACTCTGCGTGGTTGGGCACAGCGGGACTGTCACAACTGAGGGGTTCGCCTACCCGCACGATCTCGCTTGATCCTCGCTCAACCGTCGCTGTTATCGGTCAAGCTTGTAGCTGATCGGGATCTGCACGACCATCTGGGGTTTTCCCAGCGGCCGCGTGAGGGACAGAGGGCTCGCCCGCCGTAACACCTCGAGAGCATCGTGATCCAGCACGGAGTGGCCGGAGCTTTTTGCCACTTCCAGTTCGACGAGCTGGCCATCGGCCTTGATCACAGCTCGCAGGACGACCTTCCCTTCCAGCCGGTTGATCCGCGCCAGGTGCGGGTAGCGTTTGAGCTGTTCGATTCGTTTCCAGAGCGCGTCAGCGATCCAGCCGTAATCCGGGCTTCCCGCCGGGCCCGTCTGAACGGACGCGTCGCTGGCCGCGGGTTGGTGAGCGGTAGAGCTGGTCCCCTCTGCCGTTGTGACCTGTCCCAGGTCGGACTGTTGGACGTGGGCTTGCCCGGAGGGGGCTTCGATCGGGGTTCGAGACGCGACGAGGGGCTCTGCCGGTGGAGCGGCGGGGACCGGCTCTGGGACCGGCGACGCCGGCGCGGCGGATCTCGATTCCTGGCTCAGTGATTCGGCAGACGGCTCGCTGGGCGGGCCCTTCGCGAGTTCCTCCACTGGCGTCTTCGGTTTGGCGTGCCTCAGCGGTGTGTGTTTCGGCGGAGGCTCTTGATTGATAGCCTGCACAGGTTGGAACTGAGCCGGCTCGGTCTCGCGCGTGACCGTGGCAGGAGGGGGCTCACCACCCGTTGCACTTGAAGACGCAACGGGTACCCGGGCCTCTCCCAGGCCCATCGTACCGGGAGGGGGCCCCCCAGAGGCCCCTCCCGGGCCCACCACCGACACGTCCCATCTGAACGGTTCCGGCTGAGGGGCCAGCTCCAGGCCCGCGACCAGACCGATGCCACCGGCGACGACCGCGGCATGCAGGACGACGGAACACGCGAGACACTGCGCATAGGACCGGCGTTCGCTGGGATGCTGCCAGGTGAGCGCATTCACAGGCGCACAACCTCCAGACTGACCTGGCGAAATCCGAGCCCTCGCACCTCGTCCACCACCTCGACGAAGCGTTCCAGCAGGGTGACGCGGTCCGCGCGAACGACCACGAGGGAATCCTTGGGGTGCGGAGTTAGCAGCGGCTTCAACCCATCCCCGGCGACCGGCTGCTCGTTCATGAAGAGTCGACCGTCGGCGGTCAGCGTGATGATCAGGGGAACGTCCCGGCGGTCGCCCGCCTCCTTGGCTTTGGCCAGATCTACCGGGATCTGCCCGGTCGAGATGAAGGTGGCCGTGGTCAGCACGATCACCAGCAACACCAGCATCACATCTACGAGCGGGATCACGTTAATCTGGTTCAGTTCACGCTCCATACTGTGCCTCATACAAGGTCATCAATTCCGCCACACGGCGGCGCAGGACATTGTTCATGACCACACAGGGGATGGCCACGAGCAGGCCGACCGCGGTGGCCTTGAGCGCCAGGCTCAGGCCGATCATGATCGTGCTGACGGCCATGGTGCCCGAGGTCCCCATGGTGTGGAAGGTCAGCATGATGCCCAGCACGGTCCCCAGCAAGCCGATATACGGCGCGTTTGCCGCCACCGTGCCGATGATCACCAAACGTTTCGTCAGCGCGATCTCGCAGAATTGCGAATTCGGAAATTGCCCGATGTCCACTCGGCGAAAGAAACGCCACCGTTCCAGCGCCACGGCGAAGGCCCAGACGCTGAGCACCAGCAACAGCCCGATCACGCCGTAGTCAACGAGATTCTTCAATGCGTCCATGGTGCTACCGACCTCGCAGGTTGAAATCGACTTCGGATGCGAAAAGACGAAGCTCGACAAACTGTTATACTATCCGGAACCTTCCGGGCTGTGTCAACCGGAAACTACGCCGGCCACCCGCAGAGGCTGAAACGTTCAGGCGTCCGGACCGGGGGCGCTGTCCCGCGCGAACAGCACGGTGTGGGTGGCGATGACTTGCAGCTCGACCGGCGTGCCCAGGGGGTACACGTTGGTCGACGCCTCGCTGCTGTGGACGATATGTCCGGAGGGAAGACCGATGGTGTACAGATTCTCAGAACCGCGGAACTGTCTGGCCACGATCCGAGCCGGGCAGTGTGCTGACGGCACGATGTGGACGTCGTCCGGACGAATCATCACCATCACGCTTGGGCTCCCCTGGTACCCGCCTTGATTGGGAAATTCGCCGATCTCGGTTGAGACCTTCCCGTTCTGGATGGTGCCGGGAATGAAATCGGCCTGGCCCACAAAGTCGGCGACGAACGGGGTGGACGGCGTGTGGTAGATGGCTTCCGGCGTGTCGAACTGCTCGAGACGCCCGTTGTTCAACACCGCGACCCGGTCCGCGATGGCGAAGGCCTCCTCGTGGTCGTGCGTGACCAGGATGGAGGTCGTGCCGGTGCGTCTCAGGAGAGCGTGCAGCTCTTCCCGCATCTTTCCCGTCATGTCCGGGTCCAGGTTGCTGAATGGCTCGTCGAGCAGCAGCACCACGGGCTTTTGGGCCAAGGCCCGAGCGAGGGCCACGCGCTGCTGCTGGCCTCCCGAGAGCTCATGGGGATAGCGCCGCTCGAAACCGCGCAGACTTGTCAGGGCGAGCATCGTCTGTACCTGGGCCGCCCGCTGGTCTGAGGGAAGGTGCCGCAGCCCGAACGCGATGTTCTCCGCCACGCGCAGGTGCGGGAACAGCGCATAGTCTTGGAACACCATCCCGACGCGGCGGCGTTCCGTGGGCACCAGCATGCCCGGCGTCGAGACCAGACGGCTTTCCAGGTGGATCTCACCAGTCACAACCGGTTCGAAGCCGGCGATGGCGCGGAGCGCCGTGGTCTTGCCGCATCCGGAGGGGCCCAGCAGGCACAGGGTCTCGCCTTCGCGGACCGAGAAGGAGATATCCAGGATGGCCGGACGCCCCGCCTCGTAGGCGCAGGTGACTTTGCGGAGTTCGAGCACTGTCCGTGGCTCGGGTGTGCGGGTCTGTCCTCCGGCAGGCGCCGCGCCGGTTCTCTTCCGCTGACCTTGCGACATCAGCCTATTCCTCTCAGCACTCAGTCCTCAGTGCTCAGTCTTGTTTTTCGATGTCACGCCGCCCGCCAATCCTTGGCCACCAGCAACAGCAGGGCCGGCAGCGTCACAATCACGATCAGCAGGGCCGGCGCCGCCGCGAGCTGGTAGTACTCCTCACTGGCCTCCAACCAGACCCGCACCGCCAACGTGTCGAACCCGACAGGCCGGAGCAGCAGCGTAGCCGGCAATTCCTTTATGCTCTGAAGGAACATGAGGATCCACGCCACGATGAAGCCTCCCCGCACCAGGGGCAGGGTGATGGTCCGGAGGGTGTGGAACGTACCAAACCCCAAACTCCTCGCGGCTTCCTCGAGATTCGGCGAGACCTGCTGCAGGGCCGGCTCCATGCTTTGGAGCCCGGCCGGTAGGAAATGGAGGATGTAGGCCAGGATCAGGACGAGGACGGTTCCATACCAGAAGGGCGCCATGTGGGAAAACAGCACCAGGAGGGCCAGGGCCCCAACAGGTCCGGGCAACACGTACCCGGCATAGGTTGTCTGTAAGAAGAGGCCGTGGATCCGCGACGGCCGCCGGCTGGCCAGGTACGCCACCGGGATCCCGATCAGCACGGCAAAGGTAGCCGCGACCCCGGAGAGCAGGGTGCTATTCCAGACAAACTCGAGGAACCGGGCATCCAGTGTGTGCGCGGCCATAGTCGAGAGACTCCATTTGACCAGCAGGAAGGCAGGGACACCGAAGGCGGCCCCCAGGACCAGCGTGAGGTACCCCGTCACCAGGGCCGTCCCCAGCGGACCGCAGGGTTTCCGCTCGGGCGCCCGGTAGCGACCCGTCGTCTGATAGAAGCGGCTGCGCTGCCGGAACCATCGTTCGGCGACCAGAAAGATCAAGGCAAAGACAACTAGCAGCAGACTCAACACCGCCGCCGCGGCATGGTCGTACCGGCCGGTGATCTGCTGGTAGACCGCGTAGGTGAGCGTCTGGTAACGCAAGAGGGAGACCGCGCCGAAGTCGGAGACCACGTACAGGACCGCGAGCGACAGCCCGGCCACGATGGCCGGCCTCATCAGGGGGAGGGTCACGGTCCACAGCGTGGTCAGGCGCGAGGCACCGCACACCCGCGCGACCTCTTCATAGGACACGTTGAAGTTCATGAGCGCGGCTCTGGCCAGGAGGTACACGAAGGGAAAGGTGTCCAAGGTCATCACCAGGGTCGCGCCCGCGTAGCTCTGCGGGGAAAAGAGCCGCGCATCCGGTCCCCACCAGAGCTGCCAGACTTGTTCGGCGGGGCCGCCCATGCCCAACAGATAGGAATAGACATAGGCCAGCACGTAGGACGGAATGGCCAGCGGGAGCACGAGGGCCCATTCCCAGATCCGCCGGCCGGCAAACTCAGAGCCGGCTCCAGACAGAGGGATCCGCCGTCAGCGCCAGGTAGCCGACGTAGAAAAGAGGCAGGCACACGAGGCCGGCGACGGTGAACGCGACGACCTGGAGCGGGGAGGGGAGGAGCTGCCGGATGGCCGTAGTCATCGGGTTACCGTAGCCCTGCCTGCTCGATCATGGCCATGGTGGGTTCGCGAAGCTCGCTCAGTCTCACCAAGGGCACCAGGGCCACGCGAAAGCTCTGTCGCTCCGGCAAAACGGGGTTGGCCTTGACCTCGGGATGGAGCGGGTACTCCTTGTTCAGATCCGCAAACATCTTCTGGCCGGCCTGCGACACCAGAAACTCCACGAGCAGCTTCGCGGCTTCCAGATGCCGCGCGTGTTTGGTGACGCCGATGCCGGCCGCGTTCATGATGGCGCCCATGCTCCCCTCAGCCTGGTCCGGGATCAGCGCCGCGATCGGGGCGTCCGGCTGGGCCTCCAGGTGGCGGTAGATGTAATAGTGGTTGACCAGGCCGACCGCCGCTTGGCCCTTGGCCACCGCCTCCACGATCTGGGAGCTCTTGCCGAACACGTTGGTGTCGGCATTGGATTTGAGGCCCTCGAGAAAATGTCGCGTACGCGAGTCGCCTTGCGTGGCCTTGATGACCGAAACGCCCGCCTGAAGATATTCGCTGCCGGCATTGGGGATCGCGATCTTCCCTTTCCAGCGTGGCTCGGCCAGGTCCAGGATGGACTTGATGTCAGCCGGTTTGACCTGGCGCGTGTTGTACACCAGGATCCAGATACGCCCGGAGAGCCCCACCCAACTGTTGTCCGGGGCCCTGAAGGGCGCCGGGATGGCCCGCTCGATTTCTCTCATGGCCAGCGGCCGCAACAGTCCTAGTTCCCGGGCCCGCTCTAGGTTGCCGGCGTCGTTGGTGAGGAACACGTCGGCCGGTGTGCGATCGCCTTCAGCCTGCAACCGGTTCAGGAGCTCGGTCGTTCCCGACGAGAGCAACTCGACCCGTATCCCGGTTTTGCCCTCAAAGGAATCGAGAGCCGGCTTGATCAACCGTTCCGCCCGACCTGAGTAGACCACCACCTGGGTTGGCGTCGGGCTGGTGGCCGCCAGCAGGGGGATCGCTGCGGTACACAGCGCCGCCAGGAGCGCGATCCGCCTCAGCGGACTCCAGCCGGTCGGACCCGAAGGGCGCGCCTGGCGCCCTCGCACGAGGCGGGCTCGCCGGCCGGCGCCAGGATGAAAATGAAATTGATTCATGCTCTCAACAAGATACTAAAAAAAATGCCTGTGGTCAATGGCGACAGCTCGAACACAGCCCGTAGAGCTCCAGCTTGTGAGTCTGAATCACGAAGCCGTTTCGTTTCGCAACCTCTTCCTGGAGACGCTCGATATCACAGTTCTCGAACTCCACGATTTTTCCGCAGCTCGTGCAGATCAGATGGTCATGGTGGCCCTTGTGGGACACGTTGTCGTACTGGGTCTGGGTCCCGAAATGGCGTGCCTGGGCTAATCCTGCGTCGCAGAACAGATTGAGGGTTCGGTAGATCGTCGCCAGGCCGATGTGGGGATCCTTCTTCGACAGCAGGCGGTACATGTGCTCGGCCGTAACGTGCTCCATTTTGAGGAACACGCTCAGGATCTGCTCCCGCTGCCGGGTCAGTTTGAGCTGGTGCTTGCCCAGGTGGTCTTTGAGGACAGTCATCTCGCTGAGAGCTTTGCTCATCGCAGTCCTTGGTTGAGGCGGGAAAGAAATTGAGTATCAATATTAAGACGAACCTTGCAACCGGGTCAAGCACGTGAGAAAGGTGGCAGGCCCCTTCGGCCGAGCTCGGCCGAGTCGGGCAGGCTCGTGGCTAGTGGCAATAGGCAATAGGTGGGACCCAGGAATGAGGGCTTCCCGAAGAAGTGCTGACGGCTGAGGACTGAGGACTGAGGTTCCAGAAAGAGCATGTAGAGCGTGTTTAGGCCATCGCTTCGCGCTCCTGGTCTGGCGCGTCGGCGGTTGACGGTCAGAGAGGTGTTCGTTGACGGGTCCGAGGTCCGAAGACTATAGTTTGACGAGCAGCCATCAGCGAGCGGCTGGATCATGCCGGCTGGGGGCTGCGTGCAGGAAGAAGGAGGTTTGCTATGGCCGCGCCGCAGGTACAGAACCTGATTAATGGACACTGGAAGGCGGCAGGATCCGACGCCTGGTTCGAAAGCCGCAATCCTGCCCACCCCGCCGAGGTGATCGGAACGTTCCCCCAGTCCGGGCCCGAGGATATTGAGGAAGCGGTCTCTTCGGCCAACCGGGCATTCGAGGGCTGGCGTGCGATGGGCCTCGTCAAGCGGGCCGAGTATCTCGGACGAGTGGCCCGGCTGATGGAGGAGGACACCGAGGCCTTGGCGCGCATCGTCGCCCGCGAAGCCGGCAAGCAAATCAATGAGGCGCGGGCGGACGTGGTGGAAGCGATCCACACGGCCCAGTATGCGTTCGCGTTCGGGCACCTGGGCCAGTATGGGCGCGTCATCGGGGACGAGGTCCCCACCAAGCGCTGTTACGAGTTCCTGGAGCCGAGGGGCGTCGTGGTGGCGATCACGCCGTGGAATTTTCCGGTGGCGCTGCCGTTCTGGCTCACCGGGCTGTCCCTGGTGCTCGGCAACTGCGTGATCCTCAAGCCGAGCGAATATACCCCCATGTGCGGCGCCAAAATCGCGGGATATTTCGAGCAGGCCGGCATCCCTGCGGGTGTCTTTCAGGTGCTCCAGGGAACCGGGGAGGGGGCCGGCGCGCCCCTCGTCTCCCATCCGAAGACTCACGTGGTGCTCTTTACCGGCAGCTATGAAGTGGGGCTCAAGATCAAGCTGGAAGTGGCCCGGCATGCGCACAAGGTCTGCACGATCGAGACCGGCGGGAAGAATGCCGTGCTGATCATGGAAGATGCCAATCTGGACATGGCGGTCACCGCCAGCCTGCTCTCCGCCTTCAAGACCGCCGGCCAGCGCTGTGTGACCGCCGGCCGCCTGCTCGTGGACAGCCGGGTCGCGGACCGTTTCAAGGATCGGTTTGTATCCACCGCCAGGCGGGTGACGGTCGGCGATCCGATGGATGAGAACGTCTTCTATGGAGCCATGATCAACCAGCAGGGGGTGGAGAAGGGGCGGCGGTTCAACGCGACGGCGAAGAAGGAGGGGTTTGAGATCCTGCTGGACCGGAACTCCGAGCCGCCGCCGACGCCGGATGGGTATTGGCTCAAGCCGTTCGTGTACACCGGACCGTGGCGAAAGGACAGCGTCTGTCTGACCGAGGAGGCCTTCAGCCCCCACGTGGCCATCGTCCCGGTGGGCGGCGTGGAAGAGGCGGTGGCGGTCTACAACGACACCAAGTATGGCCTGTCCGGCTCGATCATCACCGAAGATTACCGCAAGGCCAAGTATGCCGAGGAGCACATGCAGTGCGGGATCTTCTATTGGAACCTGCCCTGCATCGGAGCCGGCGTGCGCATGCCGTTCGGGGGCGTCAAGCAGTCGGGCAACCTCATCCCGTCGGCCGCCGGCCTGATCCCTGTGTTGACCCACCCCAAGGCCGTGACCCATAATCTGGACACGAAGATCGTCATGGCGCAGGGACTCAAAGCGGAAATCACCTAATCGGTAGGCCCTTCGACCCCTCGACTCGGCTCGGGGTGGTGAGCTAGTCGAACCACTGGCTCAGGGCAGGCGTGAGGGGTAAGGCGTGAGGCGATCACGAAGAAATATCCGGATTGATGAAAAGATTCCTTGTCGCCTGACGCCTCACGCCTGACGCCCTACGGGCTTTTGCCATGCGGACTCCCCAGCAGATGACCGTCGATCGCGCGCTCCTCGTATATCTGCTGCACCTGGCAGGCTCCTTCGACTGTGCTCAGGACAGGTCCTTCGGCAACGCTCAGGACAGGCCCCACGGGCTCATGAGCGACGTGAAGCTGCAACAGCTCGCCTTCTTGTGCGAACTGCAGTTGTTCGACAAGCGTCTGAAGGGCTTTCATTTCGAATTCTTCCGCTACGCCTACGGCGCCTTCAGTAAGGATCTGGACAACGATCTCCTGTCACTGCGCCGCAAGGAGCGGGTCGAGAACTTCAGCCTCTCCGAGAAAGCAGCGGACGCCCTGACGATCC
>JAHRHE010000034.1 GCA_020027965.1 Nitrospirota bacterium
ACGTACAGTTCTTGAAGACGTGGTTGTCGAGCGCCAGTTGTTGTCGCTGGAACGTCTTCCCTTCCACCAGGATGTATTCAGGCCCTAACCCCATCGCATTCTCCTTCCGCCCTCCAATCTAGGCCCCTCACTATAGCAGATGGTCTGCGATGTCGCAAACGGGGATGCGATTGCTGTCGGACGACGCATCCGACGATCTCCCTGTCTTCAAGCTGGAACCGGCCCCGCCCCGGCTTTCGCCTTGATCATTGAGGGTCGTCTGTATACAATAGCCCGGCTTTTCTGCCCCCTCAAGCGAGCTCCTGGCTGCCCCACGTTTCCAGCGGTGGTGGAGGTGCAGAGAACGGCGACTTGGTGAAGCCATCGGGAGCACGTAAAGTCCCGCGTTGATAAGGGAGGGTGTGTCTGTGGACGTATCGACTGCCGTCATCACATTTGCCATCGCCTGCGGCGCCGCCGGTATCGCGTATGGAGTCTATCTGACGTTCTGGGTGGTCAGGCTCGATCCGGGCAACAAGGAGATGCAACGGATCGCGCAGGCGATCCAAGAAGGGGCCGCGGCCTATCTGAACCGCCAGTACCGCACCGTTGGGATGGTTGCGGCCGGACTCTTCATCATTCTCTGGTCGGCCGGGATCTGGTCCGATCAGTTCGGCCTGCTGACCGCCATCGGGTTCCTGGTGGGCGCCGTGGCCTCGGCGACGGCGGGTTACGTCGGGATGCACATTGCGGTCCGGGCGAACGTGCGTACCGCCCAAGCGGCGCACCGTGGATTGAACGCGGCCCTGACGGTGGCCTTCCGGGGAGGAGCCGTGACGGGTCTGCTGCTGATCGGGCTGGGCTTGCTGGCCGTGACCGCGTTCTACACCATCGCCTCTGCCGTGTCGGGGCAAGCGAAGGCCATTCATGCGCTGCTGAGTCTGGGCTTTGGCGGAAGCCTGATCTCGGTGTTTGCCCGAGTCGGCGGTGGGATCTATACGAAGGCAGCCGATGTGGGGGCCGATCTGGTCGGAAAGGTCGAAGCGGGCATCCCGGAAGACGATCCGAGGAATCCCGCGGTGATCGCGGATAACGTGGGGGACAATGTCGGTGATTGCGCGGGGATGGCGGCCGATCTGTTCGAGACCTACGCGGTGACGACCGTCGCGGCCATGGTGCTGGCCTCCTCGATTTTCAAAGGACAAGTCGAGCCGATTCTGTATCCTCTCGCGCTGGGGGGAATGACCATTCTGGCCACCATCGTGGGGATTCTCTTCGTCAGAGTCGGCGCCGGGGGCGGCATCATGGCGGCGCTGTACAAGGGACTCTTCGTCGCCGGAGGACTCGCGGCGGTAGCGTTCTACCCGATCACGGTGCGGATGATGGACGGTGTCGGTGGAGTGAGCGGCACCAGCTACTACGTCGCCGCGCTGGTCGGTCTGGCAGTGACCTTGGCGTTGGTCTTCATCACGGACTACTATACGTCCAAGCGGTTTTCCCCGGTGCGCCAGATCGCCAAGGCCAGCGAGACCGGTCACGCCACGAATATCATCGCAGGACTGGCGGTGGGCATGCAGGCGACGGCCTGGCCGGTGGTGGTGATCGCGGCGGCCATCCTGGGGAGTTTCTGGGTCTGCGGAGGCGTCGACACAGGCGGGCTCTACGGCGTTGCGGTCGCGGCCGTCTCCATGCTCTCGATGGCCGGCATCGTAGTGGCGATCGACGCATTCGGCCCGATCACGGACAACGCAGGTGGCATTGCGGAGATGGCTCACCTGGGCAAAGCTGTCCGCAACATCACCGATCCCCTTGATGCGGTCGGCAATACCACCAAGGCGGTGACCAAGGGGTATGCCATCGGATCAGCGGGACTGGCCGCGATCGTGTTGTTCGCCGAATATGCCCGCGCGGCCGGCGGGGCGCAGCGGGGCACGGGGTTCGATCTCTCCGATCCGTTTGTGCTGGTCGGGCTGTTTCTCGGCGGGATGCTTCCGTTCCTGTTCGGGGCGCTGTGCATGAAAGCGGTGGGAGAGGCCGCGGGGCTGGTCGTGGAGGAAGTGCGACGTCAGTTCAGGACGATCAAGGGCATTATGGCCGGCACCGCCAAACCCGAATACGGCACCTGTGTGGACATTGTCACGAAGGCCGCGATCAGGAAGATGATGGTCCCCGGTCTGATCCCCGTGATCTCACCGATTCTCGTCGGGATCATACTCGGCCCCCGAGCCCTGGGCGGGATGTTGGTCGGGACCATCGTGACCGGACTGTTCGTGGCCATCTCCATGACCAGCGGTGGGGGCGCCTGGGATAACGCGAAGAAATACATCGAAGAGCAGGGCAAGAAAGGAAGCGAAACGCACAAAGCCGCGGTCACGGGCGATACGGTCGGCGATCCCTATAAGGACACGGCCGGGCCGGCGATCAACCCGATGATCAAGGTGATCAATATCGTGGCCCTGCTGATTGTCTCTCTGATCGTTCCGTAGCGCTGTCCCGCCATGGGGACTCGCGCCGAAATGCAGGGTGGCTTGACGTGGTGGAAAACCTGGGGTATTCTCAGGAGTAAGAGCAACGTAGTGCAGACGTTGGAGTGAGTGCTCGGTCCGGTGAGGGGTGGAGGTGCTCCCATGGAAAAACAGGAGAGGAAACCGGAATCAAGACGGGACGTGCAAGCCAAAGAGGAGGTCAAGCCCAACCCCAAGGTTGTGGAGACCGGGAAGAAACTCAAAGAGGACATTGATAAGCTGGTTGATGAAATCGATGACGTGCTCGAGAAAAACGCCGAAGAATTCGTGAAGAACTATGTGCAGAAGGGTGGGGAGTAAGTCTCTCGGGTGGACCGAGCGCTCGGTATTTTGTGCCGAAGGCCGGCCCACCATGATTCTGAAAGCTTGGGGCTACCCCTCCCTGCCGATCTCTCTCGCCCGCCTTTCGCCCGCTTTCCTTTATTACTCCGTCCTTTAGCAGACAGCTTGAAGTAGCCGGCGGCACGAAACGTCTCTGCCGAGGTTCCTCCCATTCCTCCCAGTCTGCCCGAGCCCGGTTTGACAAAGGTTTCCAGAAAGACTAATATTTTTCTTTGGAATCTCAGGGGGTTGTGTAACCTACTGACATCCCACTTTCTGAGGAGCCGGATGACGAGGAAAACATGGGTCGTTCACGCGCCAGACCGGGATCGACAGGCCGCCCTCGTCCAAGCCCTCTCCATCTCGCCGATTACGGCCTGCGTGCTGCTCGCCCGCGGTGTGGCCACGGAGCAGGAGGCACGAGCCTGGCTGGCACCGGGGTCCCTCCACGACCCATTTCTGCTCCCGGACATGGAGACAGCCGTCAGGCGCCTGCACCACGCGGTGACCACGGGAGAACGGGTGTGCTTCTACGGGGATTACGATGTCGATGGCATGGCGGCCACCAGTCTGTATCTGAGCTTTTTTCAAGGACTTGGAGCGAATGCGACATGGTATATTCCCCACAGGATTGGAGAGGGCTATGGGCTCAACGACAAGGCGCTGCGCAGGCTGGGCCAGGATGGGGTGACACTGCTGGTCACATCGGATTGCGGAACCACCGCCCATCCGCAAGTCGAGGTCGCAACCCGATCTGGCATCGAGGTCATTATCACCGATCATCACCAACCGGATGGTCGGTTGCCTGCGGCTCTCGCCGTGCTGAATCCCCACAGGACGGATTCAGCCTATCCGTTTTCCGGTCTCTGCTCAGGCGGGTTGGCCTATAAGGTTGCCCAGGCCTACGTGGCCATGTTCGGAGCTGGTGACAGGGCGCTGGAGCTGATGCAGGACTTGGTAGCCCTCGCCACGGTCGCGGACGTGGTGCCGTTACAGGATGAAAATCGGTTGCTGGTCCGGAGAGGGTTGGAGCTGATTACACGTGGCTCTCGATGCGGTCTTCGGGCGCTGAAACGGACGGCGGGCGTGGATCGCGCCTGTACGGCAGGCAGCGTGGCCTTCCGCCTGGCTCCCCGCTTGAATGCCGCCGGCCGAATGGCTCAGGCCGACCTCGGTGTTCGACTGCTGACGACCGAGTCGGATCTCGAAGCCCGGGAGCTCGCCGAGCAGCTCGAGCGATTGAACCGGGAACGGCAACGCATCGAGCTGGACACGACGTCTGAGGCCGTCGAAGAGGTCGGCAGCGCCGAGCCTCCGCCGGCGCTGGTCCTGTGGTCGCGGCACTGGCATCCCGGGGTGATCGGGATTGTCGCCGCCAGACTGGTGGAGCGGTACCATCGGCCTGCTGTGGTGATCGCGGTGAATGAACAGGGAATAGGAAAAGGCTCGGCGCGGAGCGTCCCGGGCCTGGATCTCTTCCAGGCCTTCGGTCAGTGTCAATCGCTCCTGGAGGGATTCGGGGGCCACCGGGCTGCGGCGGGACTCACCATCCATGAGTCCAGTCTGATGGCCTTTCGTGAGCGGTTTACCCGGATCGTGTCCGACTGGGCCGGCGAGCAGCCGCAGGTCCCGACCCTTCACGTGGATGCGGAGGTGAGCTTGGTCGAGGTCGACCGACGGCTGGTCCGTGAGCTGGCGATGCTGCATCCCCATGGAGCCGGCAATCCGGAGCCGACTCTGGCCGTCAGGAACCTGGCCATCCTGGACACGCGCGTGGTCGGCGAGGGCCACCTCAAACTGACCGTCCGACATCGTCACTCTCCGGCGTTCGAGAGCATTGGATTTCGCATGGGGTCCTTGGCCGGGCTTGGTGTGTTGGCCCAACGACCGGTCGACCTGGCGTTCGTGCCGGAACTCTCTTCCTGGAATGGATTGGACCGGGTCCAGTTGCGGATCCGAGACGTCCGGGCCAGTCAAGTATCGTGATGTCCGTGATGCCGTACGAAACTATCACCGACCGCGATCAGTTGATCAAGCGGATGCAGAGCTACAATCCGGATGCGGATGTCGAGCTGGTGTGTCGGGCCTACGCGTTCTCTGCCAAGGCGCATGAAGGTCAGACCAGACGCTCGGGGGAACCCTATCTCCGGCATCCGCTGGCGGTTGCCGGTGTTCTGACCTCACTCAGGTCTGACGTCACGACGATTGTCGCCGCGCTGCTTCACGACACACTGGAGGACACCCTTGCGACGCCGGATGAGTTGGAACAGGAGTTTGGTCAGGATATCTTGCGGTTGGTGGACGGCGTCACCAAGATCGGGAGGATCCAGTTCCGCAACTATGAAGAGCGGCAGGCCGAGAACTTCCGCAAAATGCTGCTCTCAATGGCGGATGATATCAGGGTCGTGCTCATCAAGCTCGCCGACCGGCTCCACAATATGCGCACGCTGGAGCATCTCGCTGAGGCCAAACGGCAGCAAATCGCCCAGGAGACGCTCGAGATCTACGCGCCGCTGGCCAACCGCCTCGGTATCGGATGGATGAAGAACGAGCTGGAGGATCTGTGTCTCAAGTACCTGAAGCCGGAGGTCTTTTCGACGCTGAAGTCGCGGGTCGCCAAGCGCGATGAAGAACGTCAGAAGTACATCGAGGAGGTCATCCATCTCGTCCGGCAGGCCTTGCAGGAGGCGGGTCTGGTGGGTGAGGTGCAGGGACGCCCCAAGCATCTCTACGGAATCTACCAGAAAATGGAACGCCAGGCGATCTCGTTCGAAGAGGTCTACGACCTCACGGCCGTGCGCATCATCACGGATACGAAGATGAACTGCTACGCCGTCTTGGGTTTGATTCATTCGCTGTGGAGGCCGGTCCCGGGGCGGTTCAAGGACTACATTGCCATTCCCAAGTCAAACCTGTACCAGTCCCTCCACACGACGGTGGTAGGGCCGAGAGGCGAGCACGTCGAATTTCAGATCCGTACCGAGGAGATGCATCGAGTCGCGGAACAGGGGATCGCCGCCCATTGGAAATACAAGGAGCGCGGCCAGATTGATGATCGAGAGGGCAAGGTGTTCAGTTGGCTCCGGCAGTTCGTGGAATGGCATCAGGATCTGCCGGACAATCGTCAGTTCATGGATACCGTCAAGCTTGGCCTCTTCCACGATGTGGTCTATGTGTTCACACCCAAGGGCATGGTGAAGGAGATGCCGCTGGGCTCAACCCCGGTCGACTTTGCGTACGCCATTCACACGGAAATCGGCGACCATTGCGTGGGTGCGAAAGTCAACGGCAAGATCGTGCCGCTGAAACATCAGCTCGCCAGCGGGGATACGGTGGAGATCTTGACCGCTGCCACGCAGGTTCCGCACAAGGACTGGCTCAAGTTCGTCCGGACCCCTCGGGCCAAGACCAAGATCAAGCATTGGATCAATGTGGAGGAGCAGAAACGGAGCGTCGAGATCGGCCGACGTCTGCTGGAGAGGGAATTGCGCCGTCACAATCTGCCTCCAGCCCAGATGCTCAAATCGGACCGGCTCCTGGAGGTCGCTCGGGAATCCGGATTCGAGACCACGGATGAAATGGTCGCGGCGATCGGGTTCGGGCGTTTGTCGACCGCGCAGGTGATGAACCGACTGCTCCCGCCTCCGCCCGAGGGGGGGCGGCAGGCTTCCGAAGCGCTTCCCGCCGCGCGTCCGACCCCGGGGAAGACGGACGAAAAGGGTGTCAAGGTCAAAGGAGGACGCGACTTGCTCATGCAACTCTCCCGCTGCTGCAATCCAGTCCCCGGGGATCGCATTCTGGGCTACATCACCCGCGGCCGCGGCCTGACGATCCATTCCGTCGGTTGTCCGAATCTTGAGGCGCTCGACTATGATAAGGAACGGTTGGTGGAGGTTGAATGGGATACCTCGTCCCCCAGCACGCACGCGGTCAAGGTATCGGTGCTCGCGGTGGACAAGACCGGTGTGCTGGCCAATGTGTCCTCATCCATTTCCGAATGCGACGCCAATATCAGCCGTGCCGAGATCAGCACGCGGGAGGACCGGAAGGCGGTGCTGGACTTCGTGATCGACGTGAGCGACACGTCGCACCTGAGCCGCGTGCTCAAAGCGATCGAACGCGTGGACGGAGTCATCACGGCGCGGCGAGTTCGTACCTGGCAGGAACGGTAGGGCGGGTGTTGGCGCGACGTGGGTGAACGGGAGTCGCCGAAAAGGCGAATTTTCAAGGACGTCTGGGCGGCTGTGGGCGGGCGCTCGAGGGGAGCTGGAACTGAAGCTTGGCGCCGCGCTGCAGACTCAAGGAGTCGGCCATGCCGGCAGCCAGCTCGAGGACGTACATGGCTGCCTGACTGGGTTGATACTGAGGGCAGCTCTCGTCCGTTCGACTGCATCCCGGCACATTGCGTTCCACATGGACGACGGTCTTGTTCCCATCCATCCAGATAATGTCGAGCGGGATTTGGGTATTCTTCATCCAGAAGGTCCAGTGCTGTGGCTCCGGAAAGGTGAACAGCATTCCGCGATCCTTCGCCAGCGCATCCCGAAACATCAGCCCTTTCGCCCGTTTCTCCGTGGTGTCGGCCAGCTCGGTGAGGATGGTCACACCCTGCGGCGTGGTGACGGGAATCAACACCTCGTGTGGTAAGGTTGCTGGTGCGCCGGCAGCCGTGCCCAGGGCGACCAGGAGGGTTGCGCTCGCGCTGACACCGGCCCAGGAAAGCATTGGCGAAGGTCTGGAGAACGAGGGGTGGTGCGCGCTGGCGGCCACGGGCCCATCCTAGTCGGGCCCCCGGAGGCCTGTCAAGCAGTCCGCTCAGGCTTGCGACGTTCTGAGGGATCCTGATGGATCGCATCTGGACCGAGCACTATGATCATGGGGTTCCTTCCACACTGTCCTACCCGGAGATTGTCGTACCCGATCTGCTGACCGACGCGGCTGCGCGGTGGCCCAATCGTCCGGCCATCCGATTCTATGGCGGAACCATCCGCTACCGCGAGCTGGATAACCTGGCAAACCGATTCGCCCAGGCTCTGATCCGAGCCCAGGTTCAACCGGGTGGGGTGGTCGGACTGATGCTCCCGAACCTTCCCCAAACCGTCATCGGCTATTACGGGAGTCTGCGCGCGGGCGCGGTGGTCACGCCCATTAACCCGCTCTACGTCGAGCACGAAATCGAATACCAGGTCACCGACTCCGGATGCGAAACCATTCTCGCGCTGGAGCAGTTCTACTCTCGGATCAAACCGCTACTCGGGAGCACCTGTCTGAGGCGGGTCATTCTGACCTCCGTGAAGGACTATCTGCCCTGGCTGAAACGTCTCCTGTACCCGATCAGAGCTGGGAAAGAGAGGCGACCGGAGGGGCGGCCGACCCTGGGTCCGGCCGTGTCCTCTCTGCGACTGTTCATGGACGGGCCGGCCGTGCGCCCTGCTGTCGCGGTCCGTCCGCACGATATTGCCCTGCTTCAGTACACTGGCGGCACAACCGGGACCCCTAAAGGCGTGGTGCTGACCCATCACAACCTGGTGTGCAACACCTGGCAGTGTCGGAATTGGATGGCCGACCTGCGTCAGGGACAGGAGGTGTTTCTCGGGGTCCTTCCCTTCTTTCATGTGTACGGGATTAGCGCGTGCCAGAATCTGGCGATCGGCGTCGCCGGGACGCTCGTCCTCCTGCCACGCTTTCAGGTCACCGAGGTGCTGGGGACGATTGCGCGGGAACGCATCACAGTGTTCCCCGGCATCCCGGCCATGTATGCGGCGATCAGTGGCCAGCAACACGTCACGCGTTATGACCTCCGCTCCATCCGGCTGTGTATCAGTGGTGCGGGACCGTTGCCGCAATCCGTCCAGGATCGTTTCGAGTCTCTGACAGGGGCCCGACTCGTGGAGGGGTACGGATTGACGGAAGCCGGCCCCGTCACCCATGTCAATCCCTTGAGGACACCGCCCGGTGAGCGACGCCGCGGGAGCATCGGTCTGCCACTGCCGGACACCGACGCCAAGATCGTGGATGTGGAGACCGGCCAACGCGAAGTGCCGGCGGGTGAGGTGGGAGAGCTGATCATCCGTGGGCCACAGGTCATGCGCGGCTACTGGAAGCGAGACGCGGAGACGCAGCAGGTGTTGAAGAATGAATGGCTCCTCACCGGCGATCTCGCCAGGATGGATGCGGCGGGATTCTTCACGATCGAAGGCCGTAAGAAGGAGATGATCAAAGCAGGTGGGGAAAACGTCTACCCCCGCGAGGTCGAAGAAGTGCTCCTCCGGCACCCGCAGGTCGAGGATGCCGTCGTGGTCGGAATCCCACAGGACCTGCGTGGGGAGCTCATCAAGGCGTACGTGGTGCTCAAGCCCGGAGCAGCCGCCACGGCGGTGGACATCCTGGCGCACTGCCGGAAAGATCTAGCCAAGTTCAAGGTGCCCAAGCAGATCGAGTTCCGGCCTTCGCTTCCGAAGACGCTGGTGGGAAAGGTGCTCCGGCGCCTCCTGGTCGAGGAAGAAGTCCAAAAGCGGCAGGCCAGCAAGCCGTCCGCGAAGGAACACGCGGGCCTGTAGAGCCGGTCGAGGCGCGAGGGAGCACAGCCGTCACAGGGGCGGGCTCCCATCAGGAGGTCGCGCAGGCAAAAGAGATCCTGGACCGGCTTGCAATCGGATCGCCGGCTGTGCCATCCTGTCTCCGCTGTCAGGTTCATGTCGCGACGCGAGGCACGCCATGAAAGAGAAGCGGAAGGTGTTGTACAAGAAGGGAGTCTTCGTGTGCCCCCAATGCCGCCAGTCGTACGTTCAGGAGAAGTGGATCGAAGAATGGCGGATCCGTTGTCATAAGTGCGAGTATCGAGGCACGCTGACTGAGGTCTCTGTGGAAGAATACATGGATGAGGAAACCGTTCGGCACTAGGCCCGCCCTGCACGATGGTAGTCCGCTCGTCTTCCCGTCCCTCCTGCCGGTCGACCCCAACGGTTCGATCTCTGATCGCCCCGCATTGGCCCGGGCGCCTGGTCCTATGGCGACGCGGCGGTGTCCCTACCCGTCCTGACCACGCTGACGATCGCGGTTCCGTGTCCGTTTCACGGTGCACCCGTCAAGTTTTGTCACGGACTGCGTTGACCGCCATCTCCGTTCCCCGGGAGTCACAGGTCTTCACTCAGGAAGGAGGGTTATGCGACTCAATACCGCTTGTGTCTTCTTGGTGACGTGGTTCTGGCTTGCGCTCACGGTGGTTGCCTGGGGCGCCGAACCGTCCCCCGTGATCAAGGTCCTCGTCGCCTACCATTCCGTCACTGGCAATACCGAGAAAATGGCTCAAGGCGTGGTGGATGGCGCTCGGGAAGTGCCCGGAACGTCCGCGGTGATAAAGAGAGTCGGTCAGGTGACGAGAGACGATCTCTTTTCGGCTGACGCCCTGGTGGTCGGGTCGCCGGTCTATTGGTCGAACATGGCCGGCGAAGTCAAGACGTTCTTCGACGATTGGCAACGCAAGTTCGGCGTGTTTCCGGAGTTGAAGATGCGGGACAAGGTCGGTGCAGCCTTTGCCACAGGCGGCCAGGTGTCGGGGGGCAAGGAGCTGACCATGCTCTCGATCCTGGCCGCAATGCTGGGCAACCAGATGATCGTGGTCAGCGGCGGCGGCGCCTTCGGCGCGTCCGCGACCACGGAGGGTGGCAGTCCCGGGATCGACGACGCGGAACTGGTCGCAGCCAAGTCGTTGGGTCGACGGGTGGCCGAGGTGACACGGGTCGTGAAACGAGGCACCCAGAAGTAGCGTGCCGTCAAAGAAGTGAGGGGCCGGGAGCCGTCGAGGCATTCCTTCTGTCGCCGTAGGCGTCGGGCGTTGCTGGGAAGGGGTGCAGGGAGAGGAGGAACTTCTCTCAGTCGTGTTGGGCCCCGGGGACTGCAGAGAGGACGAGCGTTGGACGATTTCAGGCGGGCTTCAGGGCGTCACACGTCCGGCCGCCTGTTGCGATCGTGAGCAGTTCATCAACCCGATCGGAGCATCGCCCGCAACACTGCTCGTCGTTCAGTCCCAGGGAGTCGAGAAGGGCCTGAGGATCGGGCGAGCTGGAGCAGCAGCTGGCCCGCCGGATATCCGACTCGGTCAGCCCTTTACACAAGCAGACGTACATGGGGTCCTCATTGCTTGCGCCGGCCTCAGCGGGAAAGCCTGGTCAGGGGAGAGTGGCCAGGGTGCCAGAGCATCGGATAACAATTATGAAAACCATTCTCAATAGTTAGCATTTTAGCCTGCTTTCGGCCTACACGTCAACAGGAAACTTCTCTCATAAGGTCAATTGGTTATGGAAGCTGGCTGGTGGAGGGGGGCCGCGGTGGTCGCCGTCTGGTTGGCCATGCGGGCAGCGGGGGACGTTAGCCTGCGGTCTGTTCGAGCTCGCGCACCATGTCCTTGATCGTGTCGAACCCGGACTGCCAGAAGGCCTCGGAGCGCATGTCGATGCCCATCTCGGACAGGAGTGCCTCCGGGCTCCTGGCCCCGCCTGCCGCCAACAGGTCGAGGTACTTGGGGACAAAGGCCGGTCCCTGCGCTTTGTAGTGCCGGTACAGCGCCAGCACCAGCAGGTTTCCGAAGCTGTACGCGTAGCAATAGAAGGGGCTGCTGAAGATGTGGGGGATCGTGAGCCATTCCCACCGAAACTCATCCGGCACCCGGATGGCCTTCCCGAACTGCCGCCGAAGGTTCGCCAGGTACGCCGCAGCCAGATCTTTGACGGTTCCGCCGCCGGCCACCATGTGGTGAGCGGTTTTTTCGAACAGGACAAAGAAAGCCTGGCGCATGACCGTGGCGTAGATGTCATCCAGTTGGGCGAGCAAGAGACTCTGTTTCACGGCCCGGCTGGACTCCTGAGTCATGAGCGCATCCGACAGAATGCGTTCGCCGAACACCGACGCGGTTTCGGCAAGCGGGAGCGTCGCGTGAAACGTGAACACGGAGTGGTCGGCCGCCAGCATGCCATGGACCGCGTGCCCCAGTTCATGCGCCAGCGTGGCGATGTCGCGTGCCTCACCCGTGTAATTCAGGAACACGTACGGCGTGAATCCCGGCACGACGCTGTAGCAATACGCGCCGCTCATCTTCCCCGGGCGCACCCGTGCGTCAACATGCTGCTCCACAAAGACCTGTCGGGCGAGATCCTCCAGACGCGGTGAGAAGCCGCGATAGGCCTCCAGCATCATCCGCACCGCGTCGTGATAGCGGTACTGTTTCCGGTCGGCCCGGTGTGGAGCGTAGAGGTGGTAGCGGTTCATCGGCGTGATGCGGCAGAGGCGTCCTTTGAGGCGGAAGTATTCCTGAAAGACTTCGGCATTTTTAGAGCAGACGGAGAGGAGTGCATCCACGGCCTCGTCCGGTACATCATTACCCAGGTTCCGGGCTGCAATCGGCGACCCGAATTTCCGCAGCTCGACTCTCTCGGCCTTCCAGTCGTGCACCAGGGTGACATACATCTCGCCGAGGACATCGTGGTTCGCGGCGAACACTCGGTACAACTCCTTGTAGGCGGCCTCCCGCACGCTGGACTTCGCGTGTCGAACGTATGCCGAGAGCTGCTCACGAGTGACCGTCCTGCGCTTGCCGTTGACCGAAATGTTGAAGGTGAACCCGTTGGTCAGGACGTCATACAGCGTGTTCACGGCATGGCGACCCGTGATGTTCTTCACGTTGAGGATCTTCTCTTCCGGTTCCGACAGGGTGTGGGGCTTGAACCGACGGATCGATTCGAGATGGTACCGGAGGTCACCCGAGGCCGCCTCCAAACGCGCGGCGTTCGTCTCATCCACGGTCTGCCACCAGAGCTCGAAAAACAAGATGCGATTGTGGAAGGCGGTGAGCCGCTCCTCGACCCTGGTCTTGAAAGCCCGGGCCTGGAGGTGCTTGGTGTCTTCCGAGAACCACAAGTAGGCATAGGCCCCCAACTTGGATGACCCTGTGGCGATTTCCTCAGCCAGGCGCAAGACTTCCTGGAAGGCCTGGCTGGTCATCTCTGGGGTCAGTCGGGTCCTCCAGGACTCAAATCGAGAGACCAACGCATCCAGTTCTTTGGAAAGCTGCTCGAAGGCCTCGAGGGGGTCGCGAAGCAGGTGGGAGAGGTCCCATCGCTCCGGCATTCGTCCGGACTGGGTGCCCGAGACCGACGGCTTCATACTTATTCGCTTCAGGACGGCGCGTTTCATTGTGAAACCCTCAAGGGCCAGCTCTCTCCTTGGGTCTCATCATACCACCAGGTTGCCCACGAGCTTAAAATAATTTTTTAATCGTATTATCAATATATTACGAAAGTCTCTGATCTGCTCTGTCTTCCAGCCTCTCTGAAAGAGCCGCAGGGCTGTCCACATTGACAGAGTCTGAGGTAATGCTAGAATCTCCCGGCAGTTCGAGCGAGGGGGGCATGACCGAGAACGAAATCAATCGAGCCGTCCAGTACGTCACGGCCAGCACCTCCTACGGACGCGAAACCGTCGCCGAGATCATCAGGACCGGCCTGTCGGAATTGACGGCTGTGGCCACGACCACCTCGCGGTCTTTTACTCGCGAGACGCTGGTGGAGTATGTCTGCCACTGGACAATGACCCGAACCGGCCAGCCTGAACCCTTGGTGCGAGAAGTTCTCGGCTGCGCTGGGCGATGGCTGGACGGCCTGTATGACTCGCTCGCTGGCCAGAATTCCGAGTGGCTCGAAAAACCAGGCAGTTAGAGCGGTGTACCCAAAAGGCTCGGTTCGACCTCCGGGGTGAGGGGTTAGAAGGCGGTGAGGCGATTCCGCAGCGAGCGACTGTCGAGGCAGGCAATCGGGCACTCCGCTTTACGGAGATCCCCGGGAGTCTTCCTCGAGATCGAACGGCGGGATCGATGGACACAGACGCTCGAAACCCAGTGGGCAGCCCTGCACAGGGTCTGCACCGATCTTGCCAGCCGCACCCGCCTGGCTCGTCTGATTCACCGACTCACCGGCCACGATCGAGGCGCGCGCGAGTCCGCTCTGGCTGAGTTGGAGCTGGCCACATTGCTGATTCGGGCGGGATTCCGGATCGGGTTTCTTCCTGAGTCGCAGGCGAAGACCGCAGACCTGCAATGCGTCCTCGATGGGGATCGGTTCTTCGTGGAGATTACCGCCTTGGTCGGCTCGCGGCATCGTTCGCACCGTCCATGGACAGAGCGCGGCCGGAATGGGGAGGATGAGCAACCGGAGGAGAGAGGAGAGGTGTTGATGGGTCGCCTGTTGGCACGCATCTCACAGAAAGCCAGGCAGTTGGTCCACTATTGCGCGCCGGTCGTGTTGGCCATCACGGTCCCGCGTCAGGACTGGTTGCCTCAGCGTATGGAGCAGGCGCTGGACCTGAAGCGTCTGGCGGGGGCCATCACGGTGCTGCTGCCGAGGGTCCGGCACCTCAGCGCGATCCTGCTTTCGCTGTGGGATGTGGAACCCCTGCCCTCGCGGTCAGGCGTGCGGCTGGCCAATGTCCATGTCGTTGAACGGTCCCAGCAGCAAGCGGCCTATCCGCGCATACGGGCGCTCGTCATCAATCCCGCCGCCGGGTATGCCTTGAGCGGGCCGGAGCTCCAAGCTCTGAAGACGCTGTTGTGAGTATCGGGGAAGGGCCGGATGCGACCAGGATTATCCCAAGCTCTGTTTGAGCATGGCCAGGCTCTTGGTGACCATCGCGTCCCCGTTCTTGGTGGACACATCGATGCCCTGGGCACAGATCCGCCGGCACTGGTCGATTCGCCCGAGCTGGTGCAGTGACTGCGCGAGGGCGTAATACGCGGCGGAGTAGGTGGGTTTGACCCGGATGCAGCTCTCAAGGGCCGTGACCGCCTCCTCAAAATTCTTATCCCCCATGTAGGCCTTCCCCAACCCGAACCACGCCACCTCGTCATTCGGCTCGATCGCCAACAGTTTCTTGAGAGGTTCAATCCGAGGATTCGCCACGACTGATCCTCCCGTGCCAGTGGGCCGGGCTTGCTGGCCCGGGCAGAAAACGCGCGAGGGGCCACTGTACTACGGTACGCGCGTCATTGTCTATGGAGTTTCGCCCGTGTTACGATACGCCGCTCTCAGCGAAGAGCATATGGCGAAGAGCCGATAGCTGATGGCCAAGCGCTCCGATCCGGTCGCTGTTGGCTACGAGCCATTTGCCGCCCGCTAAGATCATAAGATCATATGGCCCACACCGGATTCGTCTACCATCCTGATTACCTGAACCACGACATGGGTTCCGGGCATCCGGAGTCCCCTGAGCGGCTGCGCGCGATTCTGTCTCGGTTACAGACGAGCGGAGTACTGGATCGTCTGGATCGCATCGAGCCGGTAGCCGCTGCAGATGAGTGGGTCACCGCGGTGCATGCGACGTCTTATGTGCGGCACCTCAAAGCCACTGCGCCGGACAATGGCCGCGTGTTCCTGGACCCTGACACCTCGATGTCGGCTGGATCGCTCACGGCGGCCTACCTGGCCGCAGGCGGGGCGTTGGCCGCGGCTGATGCGATCCTGGAGGGCCGCGTGAACAATGCCTTCTGCGCGGTCCGGCCCCCGGGCCATCACGCGGAACAGGCCCGAGCGATGGGCTTCTGTCTGTTCAATAATGTCGCCATCGCCACCCGGTACCTTCAGCGACGGCATGGGGTGGGTCGCGTGCTCATCGTGGATTGGGATGTGCACCATGGGAACGGGACCCAGCACACCTTCTATGATGATCCCTCGGTCCTGTTTTTCAGCACCCACCAGTTTCCCTATTATCCGGGCACAGGGAGAGCGACCGAGGAAGGCGAAGGGAAGGGACGAGGGACGACCATCAACGTGCCGATGCCGCCAGGGCAGGGGGATGAGGAGTATCGGGAGGTGTTCGAGCGCATTCTGGTGCCAGCCGCTGAGGCCTTCAAGCCGCACTGTGTCGTGGTCTCGGCAGGCTTCGATGCGCACCGCGACGACCCTCTGGCCGGCATGGCGCTGACGGAGGATGGGTACGCAGCGTTGACCGCGATCGTCGCGGGCATCGCCAGGCGTCATTGCCAGGGACGGCTGCTCTCATGCTTGGAGGGTGGCTATCACTTGAACGCGCTCTCGACCTCCGTGGAGCGCCACCTGCTCGCGTTGCTGGAAGCGTAGGCGGGAGCAGGTAAGAAGCCAAAAGGCAACAGTAAGGTGGTCGAAGGCCGGATGCGACGCGCGTGGAAAATTCTTCTTGGCGTCCTCGTGCTGGGCACACTGACCTATGTCTATTATACAGAGGTCAAGCCCACCGTGATTTTCGGGCTGCGCTCCGACTATGCCCGGGCGATTCCGTACCAGCCAGTTCCGGCTGGACTGGACAGCCTGAAGGCTGAGTCCTGCGGCCGTTGCCATCGAGCGATTTACGAGGAATGGAGAAGCAGTATCCACGCGCAGGCCTATCAGGACCCGTTCTTCCAGGCCTACTGGAAGCGCGATGGCCAGATCTGGGTCTGTCTGAACTGCCATACTCCCCTTGAGAACCAGCAGCCAACGCTCATCAAGACGATCCCTCGCGGGCGGGTGGAAAGGGCGATCCAGGAGCCCAATCCACGCTACGATCGCGAATATCAGAAGGAGGCCATCACCTGCGCCGCGTGTCATGTCAGAGATGGGGTCATTCTGGGGCCGTATGACGATTCGGTTGCGCCGCACCCCACCAAGTTCGATTCGGCCTTCCGTACGACCCAGATCTGCTACCGGTGCCACAATGTGGTCTCGGGGCCGGCCCAGTTTTACAACGCCGGGCCGTGCGGCACCTACGCGGAGTACGAGGGAAAATTCTTCATGAAGGAAAAGGGGTTGATCTGCCAGAGCTGCCACATGCCGGCGGCGGTTCGTCCGGTCGCAGAGGGCGGGCCAATTCGGGAGGGGCGGCAACATCTCTGGCGGGGCGGCCATGATCCCGAGATGATCAAGCAGGCCCTGGCCGTGGAGCTCGAAGCCGACCCCCGGCAGTCGAGAGCGGGCGAGGAGATCACCGTCACGCTGACCTTGATCAATGCGGGAGCCGGGCATAAGATTCCAACGGGGGATCCAGACCGGCACTTCACCGTGGAATTTCTCCTGGAGGACGAGCACCAGGAAGTCCTGACCCAACAGAAGACCACGATGGGTCGCTGGATCCTCTGGCAACCGGTGATCCTGGAGGTCCACGACAATCGCCTGCTGCCACTGGCGAGCCGGGAGTACCGGTTCGCCTATCGCCATCCGGCGCAGCCAGGGGACTTCACGCTGAGGGTCCGCGTGCGCTATCATATTCTCACGGACGGCCAGCACGAGATGCTGCGGACCAAGTATGGCCTCACGGCCGCCGACCCCTACGCCTTTACGATTTATGAGCGAGTGATCCCCCTGTCGGGCGATCTCGCGGCTGCCGTGATGGATGGAGACGCTCGCCGCCGTTTCGCGTGCGCGGCCGGGGTGGGCGGGTGACCCGGGACAGGACGCGTCTCGACGCGGCCGGGGTGGGCGGGTGACCCGGGACAGGGCGCGTCTCGACGCGGCCGGGGTGGGCGGGTGACCCGGGACAGGGCGCGTCTCGACGCGGCCGGGGCGGGCGGGTGAGATGATAGGGAAACCAAGCTAATCCGAGGAAACCAGCATGACGCATCCTCTCTTGATTGACACACAGACGCTTGATGAGCAGTTGGGTCGCGAGAACCTCGTCGTCATCGATGTCCGCGGAAAAGCGGCCCATGCGTACGGGGGGCACATTCCTGGGGCGGTGCATGCGACATGGCACGAGTTCAGCGATCCCAACGCCGTCGCCAAGGGCCTGCTGGATCCCGATGTGTCGCGGATCGAGAAAAAGCTTCAGGCGCTTGGCGTCAATAACGACAGCGACGTCGTGATCTATTCCAATCCGTTCGATGACTGGGGCGACGAGGGCCGCATGTTCTGGATGCTTGAGTACCTGGGCTTCACCACGGGAAAGATCCTAGACGGCGGCTGGGTGAAATGGGTCGCCGAACGGCGCCGGTATGAGCATGGAACAACCAACCCGAAGCCCGGGAGCTTCCGCGTTTCGCCGAATGCGAACCTCATCGTGATGAAGGACGAGCTGAAGCAACTGGTCAAGCGCCCGCATCCTGAGACCCTCATCGTGGACGCACGCAGTCTGGAAGAATATGCCGGCAAAGAAGTGCAGGGCATCCCGAGGCCCGGCCACATCCCGGGCGCGCTCTGCGTCCCCTGGAATCTCTTCTTGAACCCCGACGCGACGGCCAAGGGTCTGGACGCCCTGAGGGCGATCCTGGAGGATAAGGGCCTGCACGAAAGTCATGAAGTCATCTGTTACTGTACCGGCGGAGTCCGCTCTGCATGGCTCTATGTTGTGCTCAAGCTGGCCGGGTATCCGAAGATCAGGAATTATCCCGGTTCATGGTGGGAGTGGAGTCGGGACTTTGCCGCGCCGGTGGAAACGGACGTGCACCTGCTGCGCAAGGTCCTCGGGGCCAAGGAGGCCAGGATCCTCGGGCAACAGGATCCCGGCCGGGAGCCCAGGCCGTCTTGACACTACAAAATTCCACGTGGTATCGTCCCCGGAGCGATCGACGCCCTGGGGTGGGGCGGATTGGGTGACATCGCGCAACGCATCCGGACCGGAGGTGTACGAATGGGTGGACGGATTCTTCTCGGGGTATTGGTGGTGAGTGTGATGGCGGCACTGGTGAGCACGCCCTTCCTTTCCTCGGTTGCGCAGGCGGCTGAAAACAAACATGTCGCAGAGGCCATCCAGCATGCCAAGGAAGCGGTGGATCACGGAAAGCAGGGCCATGCCGATGTCCTGGTCAAGCATGCGGAAGGCGCGCTGAAGCACGCCGAGGCGGCTCAAAAGGACATGAAGAACCCGCATCTCGATGAAGGGGTCAAGAGTCTGAAGGATGCGGTGGAACACGGGAAGGCAGGCCACGCCGATGTGGCCACCAAGGCAGCCCAAAGCGCGGTCATGCATTTGGCGGAAGTAAAGTAACTCAGCCGGCTGAAGGGACCTCCGCGGAAGGGCCCGCGTGCCGAAGCCCTGCGGCGGGCAGGCTATGGCCCCCGAGGGCGGACGAGAGGCGAGAGGCAATGGGTCGGACCATCTCGGCCCGCTGGCTTTCGCCTCTTGTTTTATCCCCCAATGGCCTTTAGCCTGTTGCGCGTTGCCAGATCGCCATGCGCGTCGGATACTATCAGTTCAATCCGCTTTTCGGCGAGGTGAAACGCAACCTGGACGTGGTCGCCACGCGCCTCGGGCAGGTCCAGTGCGACCTGATGGTGCTGCCGGAACTCTTCGCGTCTGGGTACCAGTTCCTTTCCAAGGCTGAAGTGGACGCCTTGGCTGAGACGGTTCCCGAAGGTCCGACGACCCAGCGGCTCCTGGAGCTTGCGCAGGAGCGGACCATGCATCTTGTGGGCGGCCTGCCGGAGCGCCACGGGGGCCGGTGTTACAACTCGGCCGTGGTGGTAGGGCCCGAAGGGTTCCTGGGGGTCTATCGCAAGGCGCACCTCTTTTTTCAGGAGACCCTGTATTTCTCTCCCGGCGACACAGGGTTCCGGGTCTGGGACATCGGGTCGGCGAGAATCGGCGTCATGGTGTGTTTCGACTGGTTTTACCCGGAGGCGACGAGAACCCTGGCCCTCAAGGGGGCCGATATCGTGTGCCACCCATCGAATCTGGTGTTGCCGCACTGCCCTGATGCGATGGTGACCCGGTGTCTGGAGAACCGCGTGTTCGGTATCACTGCCAACCGGATCGGGTTCGAGGCGCGGGGCGGTCAGGATCGGCTCACCTACATCGGCAAGAGTCAAATCGTCTCGCCGCGGGGACGCCTACTCCATCGCGCTCCGGCCGATCAGGAAGACGTGAGGGTTCTGGAAATCGGTCCCGCCGAGGCCCGGGATAAATCCCTGAACCCGTACAACGAGCTGCTTCGGGACCGGCGAAAGGACCTGTACGAGCTGTAATGGCGTCCGCGCTCGTCTTGATCCTCCCGCCTTGACGAAGTATCATGATGACGCGTGGGGATGCAGTAACCAGGACAGGGCCGAACATCGATCGCGGATCGCTGACAACTGAATGATCACTACGTGAGGCGCGCGCGGACCCTCTCCCTGTCCAGAAGCAGATCGCTGATGGCTGAAGGCTTCGCATCGATCGGTAAGGGTATTTTTCTGGTTGCCAGTCCGTCTCTCCGGGATCCAAACTTCCGACAGACGGTGGTCCTGCTGTGTGAGCACGGCCCGGAGGGCGCGCTGGGCGTGGTGGTCAACCGCCCGACCGCGATGCTCCTCTCGGAAGTGCTCCCCCAGGTTCCGGTGCTGGAGGGGCAACGCCATCTTCTCTTTTCGGGCGGGCCTGTGCAGCCAAACCATGTCTTGATCCTCTATCGTCTCGCCGCCGAGCCGACCAACACCCACCATGTCTTCGACGGGGTCTATCTGGGCAGTGATATGGGAGCTCTGGAGAGGGTCATGACGAGCCCGGCCGGAAGCGAGACGTTCCGGGCCTATGTGGGATACTCGGGCTGGGGGCCCGGTCAGCTCGAGAACGAGATGAAGACGGGCGCGTGGATGACCATTCCTGCAGATCCGGCCATCCTGTTCGACCAAGAGCCCTTCCGCATCTGGCCCGATATCCTCCGCTCTCTCGGTGGGAGCTACGCCGCGTATGCCGAGATGCCGATCGACCCAAGCCTGAACTAGAACAAGGTTGAGGTTAAGGCTGAAGTTAAGTGAAGACCTCACCTTACTGGATCTTTCCTCAACCTCAACCTTAGCCTCAACCTGCTTGGGCAAGCAGGGGGCGTAAGAACTGGCCTGTGTGCGAGGCAGCAACCTGCGCGACCTGCTCCGGGCGGCCCTCTGCGACGATTCGGCCGCCCTGCTCGCCTCCTTCCGGCCCGAGATCAATAATCCAGTCAGCGCTCTTGATCACCTCCAGGTTGTGTTCCACCACCAGCACGGTATTGCCCCCCTCGACCAACTGGCCGAGCACTGCCAGCAGCTTCTTCACGTCATCGACATGGAGTCCCGTCGTCGGTTCATCCATGATATACAGAAGGTCTCGCGGCGGGACGCCCATCGACCGTGAGCCGTCGCCGCGTGAGCGTCCTCCGACGAGCCCAGCCAGCTCAGCGGCGATCTTCACTCGCTGCGCTTCTCCGCCGGAGAGCGTGGTGGCCGGCTGTCCGAGCCGGAGATAGCCGAGGCCGAGCGCGGCGAGCAGACGCAGTTTGTCGCAGAGCCGTTCCGAACCGGCAAAGAAAGACTCCGCCTCGTTCACCGTCATGGCGAGCACCTCGTGGATGGTTTTTCCACGAAAACGGATCGCCAGGACCTCGGGCCCGAACCGGCGGCCGTCGCACTCCTCGCACGTCGCATAGATGTCCTCGAAGAAATACATCTCGAGTTTCTGATACCCGTTCCCCTGGCACCGCTCGCACCGGCCGCCGGGCGTGTTGAACGAAAAGTGAGCGGGCAGCAAGCCCCGCCGGCCGGCCTCGGGCTGGCCAGCAAACAGCCGGCGGATGTCCTCGAACATCTTCAGGTAGGTGGCCGGATTCGAGCGGGGAGTCCGGCCGATCGGCTGCTGGTCGATCAGGCGGACGCCGCGGAGATGTTCGAGGCCCCTGATCGCTCTGAAGCGTCCCATCGGGATCGACTCAAGGCGGAACGCGCGGGCCACAGCCCGGTACACGATGTCCTCGACGAGAGAGCTCTTTCCGGACCCCGACACGCCGGTCACGCAGATCAGCATCCGGAGCGGAAACCGTACGGTCAGGTCCTGTAAGTTGTGCTCGCGTGCCCCGGCCACGATGAGGGCTTTTCCGTTTCCTGGCCGGCGAATCCGGGGCACGGGAATCGTGTCCTCGCCTCGGAGGTAGCGGGCCGTGAGCGACCGCTTGTCGGCGAGGAACTCCTCGCGAGTGGCGGCGCACACGATTTCCCCTCCCTTCTCGCCGGACCATGGGCCCAGTTCGATCACGTGGTCAGCCGCGAGAATCATCGGCCGGTCATGCTCCACAACGACGACGGTGTTGCCGGCGTCGGCCAGTTCGCGCAGGATCTTGGCGAGGGTCGCGGTATCTCTGGCGTGGAGCCCGATGGTCGGCTCATCCAGCACGTACAGGGTCCCCACCAGCTGCGCGCCGAGTTGGTTCGCGAGAGAAATGCGCTGCGCTTCGCCCCCGGAGAGCGTGCGGGTCTGGCGCGAGAGCGTCAGATAGCCGAGGCCGACCCGTAAGAGAAAGCCCAGCTTCATAGTGAGCTGTCGAAGAAGGTCCGCCGCCACGCGCGCTTCGAACTCCTGGAGTGGGAGCGACGCAAGCCATGCGGCCGCCTCGCGGATTGCCGACTGGGATACTTCATGAATGTCGCGCCCGGCGATCTTCACGTGTCTGGCGGCCGGCTTGAGGCGGCTGCCGCCGCAGGCGGCACAAGGAAACGGGCTCCGATATCGGCTGAGCAAAACCCGTACGTGCAGTTTGTACCGTTTCTGCTCGAGATACTCGAAGAATTGCTGGATCCCTTCGAACCGCTTATCGCCCCGCCAGAGCAGTTCCCGCTCCTCGTCGGTCAGCCGGGCATAGGCCGTCGTGAGGCTGACCCCTTGTCGTTTCATCCCCAGCAGCATCTGTCTCTGCCACCAGTCCGTGCCGGGCTTGGTCCAGGGCTCGACGGCGCCCTCGGCGAGGGAGCGGCTGCGATCAGGAATCACGAGCTCTTCGTCGTACCGAAGGTTATTGCCGAACCCCTTGCAGTCCGGGCAGGCCCCCAAGGGATGATTGAATGAAAACATCACCGGCCGGATTGGTTCGAAGGTCCGTCCGCAGCGCTGGCACTGGAAGCGCATCCCGTAGGTCTGGACGCCGCGCCCGATGACCTCGACGCGACAGACACCGTCTCCTTCCCGAAAGGCCGTCTCGACGGCCTCGACCACTCGGCTCCGGTTTGGCGGGCTGAGGACCAGACGATCGAGAATGACGAAGAGGTCGACGCGGCTGGTTCTCGGAAGCGAAGTGCCCGCCTGAAGCTCGACGACCGCGTCCCCGCATCTCAGTCGCACGAATCCGCGCGTCAGCAAGGACTCGATGAAGGCACGGTCGTGTCCAGGACCGGGGTCCTGGATTGGAAAGAGGATCATCGCGCGGGCCTCGGCAAAGCGGGCCAGGAGGTCGTCGGCGACGGCGCCCGGATGGTAGCCGCGCGCTTCTTCCTGGCAGTCCGGACAGACAGGCCGGCCCACCTTGGCGAAGAGTAAGCGGAGCAGGTCTGCAATCTCGGTCGCGGTCCCAACTGTGGATCGGGCGGTGCGAACCGGGTTCTTCTGCTCGATTGCGATGGCTGGTCGAATATTCTGCAGGCGGTCCACGTCGGGCCGATCAATCTTATCCAGGAACATACGGGCATAGGTTGACAGCGACTCCACATAGCGCCATTGCCCTTCAGCGAAGAGGGTGTCGAAGGCGAGCGAGGATTTTCCTGATCCGGATACCCCGGTGATCGCGGTCACTGCGTTGTGCGGGACCCGGAGACTGATGTTTTTGAGGTTGTGCTGCCGCGCGCCCTCAATGATGAGGTCGCCGGCGGGTGAGTCGATCCTGGTGGGGCCGGCCACAGTGTTTACCGAACTGCCAGTTTGATGAGCCCGATGATGGTCATGTAGAGGGTCAGCGCGCCGGCCATGGCGGGCCAAAATCCGATACGATTGAGTGTCAGGATGAGGAAACCCACATAGGCGATCCACGCGGGGACGAGCCAGAGCAGGTGTTTGGCGTAGGTGTAGGCGTGCTCGTGGCCGGCATTGAGGTAGATCAAGACAATCGTGACCCCGGTAATCGCCGGGAACGTGCTAATGAAGGCGGCCAGGAACCCCCGCCCCATCGCTCCGAAATACGTGGACACGCTCACCATCACCCCTCCGAGCGAAAAGTACAGCGCGTACTTCATCCACTCACTCATCCTCTCCCCCCTCCTGCGTGAAGGAAGTTACTCGGGCTTCGAGTGGCCCTAAAGCCTGGTGGCTTGGCTGACCCCTAGTGCGCGCGTC
>JAHRHE010000244.1 GCA_020027965.1 Nitrospirota bacterium
CAGCACCGGCGGACACCGAGCACCACGAACATGGTGCTGATAGCCTTTCGGCCTGCAGCCCAGACGCCGTGCCGGTGGTTGGTTCCCCTGATCTTGCCGTTCTGGACACTCCCGTCATCTTTTTCGCCGCGAGGCCAGTAATCCCTGCCGCGCCAACCGATTGGGCACCGCCAGTCCGTAGCCGTCCTCCACTGTTCCTTCTCCACGCCTCGTTCCTCATTTAAGCCGCTCCCTCCATTTCCTGAATCTCCTCCTTTGCGCTTCACGGGAACCATTTCTATTGGCTCTCCATCACCGGGAGGCAGACGGTATGTTCAGGCGCTGGCTCGTTCTCCTGGCACTCGTCACCGCAGGTATCGGATACGTGCACGTGGAGTCGGTCGAGGCTGTCCCCGCGTTTGCGCGCCAATACGACCTGCAATGTAATGTCTGCCACACGCGGCCGCCCCGCTTGAATAGCTTTGGCGAGCAGTTTCACATGATGGGCTTTCAGATCCCAAGTGCCGCGCGCCCGGGTGGTCTGGTGGACAGCCTCAAGGACCAGGGATTCGCGCAGACCATTCTGGACACCCTCGCCTTTCGGATGGAGGGCGGTCTGTTCGAGTCCACACAGTCGCCTGGCGAGACGGAATCCAAATTCGTTCCTCCTGAGGAGTTCACCCTATTTGTCACGCGCCCACTGCTCCCTGATCTGAGCTTCTTTGTTGAGCTCGAAGCGGAGCCGAATGCGGTGGTGTTTGAGGATGGCCGCTTTCGCACCAAGGGAGAGGTCGGCCTCGGCAAGGAGGCCTTCTTCATGGCCAATCTGGGGCAGATGCTCGGGCTGATTGGCGCCCCGACGATGCAGATGGGCAACCAGACCATGGTCGGCCGCCACGGTGGCTTCAACATGCACGGCCCGATGCTGATGGCCGGGAAGATCGATCCGTCGACCAATTTTTCCTACCCGACGAACCGCCAGCTCATCGCGGCCACGGAAACCGAAGTGAAGGAGGGAGAGGTGGAACGCTTTCCCGTCGTCCCATATGCCTTCACCTCGAAGTTCTTTGGACTCTTCAAGGATCGGGACGAGGCAGAGCCGCAGCTCGTCACCGATCAGGTCATGTACAACACACCGGGTGCACCGGGCGCGGACTTTCACACTATGCTGAACAACTTCCTGATCGATCACCCGCAGATTATCCAGGTCGGGTTTCTCCGTGAGAACGACGGGTGGGACGCCTATGCAGCGTGGCGCGTCGATTTTGGGGAGCGTGGTCAGTCGGCCTTCAGTGTTTCGGCCCTGATCAATTGGGGCTTTGGCGTGGACTGGGCTCCCGACCCGGCCAACCATGCTCGCCCCAGCGATCAGCGGGTTGATCGGCTTCGATACGGCCTCGCCGCGAACGCACGATGGAAAGGGCTTGATGTGTACGGCGCGCTGATCCGCGACCAGGTCTTTGATCTGCCCAGCGGATTGGCGGGCGAGTTCGACCGAACCGCGACAGGCCTCACCCTCGCGCTCGACTTCCTCGCCCACGAGCAGGTCATGCTCTCGACACGCTTCGATCAGCTCTGGGCAGGGGGCTTGACGGACCAGAAGCAGGACGGCAGTGTGCTCTCGTTCCAGGTGAAATACTTCCTGTGGCAGAACATTGCCTTCTTCGCCCGTGACAGCGTGAACCTGCGAAGCACAGTCGAACACAACCCGCTCCGGGAATGGCGCAATCAAGTCGTGCTCGGCATCGACTGGGATTTTTAGGGAGGAGGGGCATGCGTATGAAGCACTGGTGGTACATTCCGCCCCCCCTGGTCATCCTGGCAGTTGGGGTGTGGGTGATCCATCCTCCGGCTCTCAGGGCCAATGGCGGGGACAAGCACGAGGCACACGAGGTAGAGGAGGGAGGTCACGCCCATGTACCCGCACCCCTGGAGTATGCTGATCGACATATCCCGCCGAGCGTCTGGACCGATCAGGCCATGATCGCGCGGGGGAAGGAAATCTACACGGCCAACTGCGCCGTCTGTCATGGGGAGCAGGGTGATGGGAAAGGACCAGCGGGTCTGGCGCTGCCACTCAAGCCGTCCGATTTTCGCGACCGTCATGCCGTCGCCGAGATGAGGGATAACTACTGGTTCTGGCGCGCGAGCGAGGGTGGCACCGTTGAGCCGTTTAAATCCAGAGGATCGGCCATGCCCCCATGGAAGGGGGCCCTCTCGGTCGAGGACCGATGGGCGGTGATTGCCTATCAGCATACCTTTTCGGGACACCAGGGCCCGCACGTACCGTGGGAGCACCCGGAGATGGTGCAGATGGGGCGCGACATCTATCGAATGGCGTGTGTCCCGTGTCACGGCCTGGATGGCCGGGGAGATGGATCGGTTGGCGCCACTCTCTCGCCAAACCGAGCGCCGCAGCCCAGGGATTTCACCGCAGGCTTGTTCAAGCTGCGCTCCACCCCAACGGGGGAGTTACCGACAACGGCCGATCTGCTTCGGACCGTCACAGAGGGGATCCGGAGTCGAGGAGGACCGCTCACGTTCGGCTTGAGCGGGTACCGCATCATGCCGAGCTTCCGCCACATGCCTGAGGAGCAGCGCCTCGAAGTCGTAGAGTATGTGAAAAGCCTGAACCAGGGATTCTGGACGCGAGAGGATGTGAAGACGGTCCCCGTTCCGGCCCCCCCGCCGGAGACCCTCGAACGGATCGCTCGGGGTCGACAACTCTATGCTGACGCGGAGTGCTGGACCTGCCATGGCAGGAGTGGGCGGGGGGATGGCCCGTCCGCACCCACGCTCAAGGATCAGAACGACTTCCCGATCGCGGCAAC
>JAHRHE010000132.1 GCA_020027965.1 Nitrospirota bacterium
ACCTCTACTACTGCATTTTCTTAGGGCAGGTGCCCTAGCAACCTCAGACTGCGCGCGTCATCACCCATTGCAACAAGAGGAGCAATGGGTACCCGGCACTCCATCCACCCTAAATAATTCTTTCACCTAGTGGGGTGGTCGGGGTGGAGTCTATTGCGCGCATCGAGCGAGCACACTATCCTTAGTGAAGAACTTGCTGAAGATCCTGTGTGCGCGCTCTGCGAGCAGGGGACCACCCCGACCGCCCCACCGCCTCCCTCTTGGGTGCGCGATGCGCGAGCCTAGACCCGTTGCATTCCCAGAGCAACGGGTGCCCCGCTGCTAGGCTACCTCACGCCCGTTTCCGTGTGCGCTCCGCGAGGCGCCCGTTTCCGTGTGCGCTCCGCGAGGCGCACGGTGCGACGAATAAGGAGCGCCACGTCTGTGCGCGCCGGCGAGAAGGTGAGCCGGCGGTGTCTTCCGGCGGGTCAGCCCTGCCCCCGGGCGCCACCTCCAGCCTTATGCCGGCAGGGGAAGCGCTTCGTAGGATTGAGTCAGCGGGTTCCTGACGTAGTCTTCAACGTAGGTCTTCAGATGGCCGTTTCTGAACAGCCGCGTGTTGGCGAAGCGGGTGTCGACCTTGTGGAGCACCTTGACGGTCACGCCGGTCTTTCGCAGGAATTCATCGAGCGTCACGCCCGCAATGTCCGTGTACGGCCCCCGACCGGACTGCATCACACACTTCGGAATGTGGAGAACCTTCTGTGACGCCAGGCGTTTGGCGATATCGTCGAACGTGAGCAGCACCGTGCAATCAGAATCCCCACCGAGCGTGGCGTTCGGAACGTACAGAAACCGCGCGCGATGCTTGCGATACAGGGTGAGGATTTTGTGTACGCTCCCGGCCATGACGACCGTATCCGTCTTGTCCAGCTCAAGCGAATCGAAGAGGCTGACGATCCGCTTCCGGTTCAAGAACGCCGTAATGTACGCCTCCGTGTGAATCGTGGTCATGTTCGGTAGCCCGGCATCATAGATCCGTTCCGCTTCACGAGGCAGAACGGTGCGTCCTTGACGCATCAGCGTCACCGTCTCTTCTTTCAGGCCCCTGACCGGGGTCAGGCATCCCATCCACAACACACATTTCTGGTTGATCCCCGAGATCGTGAGCGCATCGTCGGCCATCGTGTGGTCGTCAAAGGCGTAGAAGTTGGCCGATGAGACGGCGGGCCCGTCCAGTACTTTCAGGAGGTGCTTGACCGACGGAGCGTGGGGCATCAGCTTCTGGCGATAGTCGCTGAGCGTGATCACGGACAACTCGAAATTAATGCGGCCGGGATACTGCTCGGCGAGCTGATGGATCTTGGGCACGTGCACGAACCCGACCGTAAAGAACTGGATATTCTTGTCCGTATACTTCAGGAAATCCTCGACCCATTCCATCGCCTTGGGATGAAGGAACAGATCCGTCCATTCCATGTATTCGTTGCCGCCCAGGCACCAGAACTGAAGCGGGTCGGTCGGTCGTCGGTTGATGTAGTCCAGGATGAACTCCCAGTCTTCCTGGGTCGTTCGGGGAGGCTCGACGGTTTCGCGGTACGAATGGTCCAGTTCGTAGCAGAACTCGCACTGGACCGGACAGCTCTTGCCGAGGCTGATCGGGATCTTCCCGGCATCCAGTTCCTTGCGGAGGATCTCCCGATAGTCCTTCCCGCGAAGGACTTCAGCAGGCTGGAGCACCGGCAGTGGATGACCCATCTCGAACTCCGATCAGATCAGCCGTCACAGGCGGGATGCTCCGGGTCGCTCGGATCCGCCGCGCAGCGGCCCGCGACGGGCGCGTGGCTTCGGCGCCCGCGCGCGCCTCACGCCGTGCCGCATTGACAGCCAGGACATCGGTTTGTCACACTCAACGCGAAGGGAGCGACAATCGATGGCTGTGGATCGCGGAAACAGCAAGCAGGAAGACATCGACCACGCGCTGGCGGTGTTCGGATTGACCCCCCCGCTGACGCGGGAGCATCTTGAGGAAAGGCGCCGCGAACTCCTGGCGACCTGGCATCCGCACCGCTATGCCAACCTCACGAACAACCCGCGCAAATACATGAGCATGTACCGCAAGGGCGAGGCCATGACCAAGGCGATTAATGCGGCCTATCAGCTTCTGGCCGGTCCGTTACGCTTCACGCTTCACGAATAACGTCTTCAAGAAACCCCATGGCTGACCACGCGCGCCATGGATGTCTCCCCGTCCTTCGATGCCTCCGCATCTCCTCTCGCCACCGGCCAGGTCACCAGGCCTGAGACGCTCCCGGCAGTCGCAAACGCCCGTCCCTCGGCGCGCTTCGCATAGATCTGCGGCAAGCGGTTGGTTCCAAACTTCCCGCACCGCCCAGGGCTCAAAGTCATTGCGGTAGAACTCCTCGCAGAGTTGCATGGCATCCAGACAGGTCAATCCCACGGGCTCGTTCAGCGTGTAGTAGTAGTCGAGTGGCAGGTCGTATTCTTCTTGCTTGTGAATTGTGATGCCGAACTTCTCCGGGTTCCGCACCATCGGCGTATGGCGATACGCCACGAAGTAGAACAGCTCCACCGAATGGATATGCTCCCGGTTGTCCAGCAGGAACTGGCGCGTCTCTTCCGCCTCCTCCCGAGTCTCGCCCGGAAACCCGTAGAATGCCATCACGTGATTCCAGATCCCAGCCTCCGCAGCCTGTCGCAGGTTATTTTCGATGACGGACTTCTTGACATGCTTGTCCATGAGGTTGAGGACACGTTCGTTCGCGGACTCCATGCCGTAGTACAAGGTGCAGCACCCCGATCTGACCGCCGTATTCCAGATCTCAGGGTCCTGCAGCGAATCCTCAAAACGGATCAAGGTCGTCCATTTGATGCCGACGTTCTGGTCCACCAGCAACTGCGACACCTTCTTGAGCAGCGCGGGCGGATAGGATTCGTCGGCGAACAGGAAATGCGTCGCCCGGTATTTCTCCTTGAGCGCCTTGATCTGCCGGACGACGTCCTGCGCCGGCATGCCCCGGTACTGGTCGAAGTAGCCTTGTCCGTGGTCGCAGAAGGTGCAGCGCCCCCAGTAGCAGCCTCGGGTCGCTAAATACGGCAGAATCCGCACGGGAGCGAAGTAGCTGTCCAGGGGGAGCCCGTCGAAATCTGGGAGCGGAAGCGTCGTGGTTTTCTCGGTATAGATCTCCTGGTTGCGGTGGAGTCCCGTCTCATCGCGGTACATGAGGTTCGGTACCGCGCTGCGCTCCCGACCGCCGCTCAGCGACTCCAGCAGCCACAGCAGCGCGTGTTCCCCCTCATACAAGATGGCCGAGTCGAACGCGGACGTGAAGAACCGCTCATGGCGCGGCAACTCTTCCTGGAGCCGCGTGATCACGTTGCCCCCGACGGTGATGTGGATCTGGGGGAACGCCTCCTTGATCATCCGGCAGAAGGTCAAACCGGCCAAGAGCTGCATCTGGGTACCGATCGATACTCCCACGACGTCCGGGGACTCCTTGCTGACGGCGGGCAGCACAAGTTGTCGGCACACGTCCCGGTAGACATTGACCTGATCATCCTCGAGGCAGGCGAACACTTCCTTCGACACGCCGGGCCGGTAGCCTAGGTTGCTCTCCATCGGGTAGAACACGAGGGAAGCGGGGTAGTACGCGGCAGAGATGTAGTGCATGACCTCCCGGAACGTGTTGAGCGCCCATTCCAGCCGGTCCGCGTCGTAGAACTCCTCGCCACGAACGACGCGTTTCGCCGAGTCCGCCCGCTCGGCCAGCTCGAACACGTCCACCGCCAACTTCTCGAGCACACACGCTTTGTGGCCCGCTTCCTGATCCGTCAACCAGCCCGATGCTTCCTTGGCCTCCAGGGCGCGAAGTTGCATGCCCATGCGTGCCTTGACCCAGACGAGAAAGGTATCGCTGAAGAACAGATCGTACATTTCGATGTTGACGTCCTTCTGCACCACCTCGTGTCCGTGCTGGCGCAGAACGGCCGTGAGGCTGGGCAGCGCCAGATACGGGGCCGTCGGCACCCACTCCGGCGGGAACAGGAGCATCGTTTTCAGTTTCCGCCCCTCCTGACCATTCGGGGCTGCTCCGTCAATCTGTATCAATCCATCAACCATGAGCCTCGTCTCTTAGCAGACTTTTCCGGCCACTGTGGTGAGATCTCCCGCCCCAACGACCGGCGGCCTGAACTGGAGCGCCGGCAGTCGATTCGTGCCAAACCGCGCCACGTACAGGAAGACATACTCTCGAATGAACACTCGCAGGTCCCAACCAGGATAGTGCTGGCGTTCAAACTCTTCAAACACCCGCTCCGCCTCTTCCACGCTCAGCCCCTCACGGACGGTGTAGTAGTAGTCGAGCGCCAGATCCCACTCCGGATTGACATACGCGGTGACCCCGAACTTCTCCGGATTCTTGGCCACCGGCGTGTGCCGGCTCAGATCAAACGTACCGAACCCGATCGAATGGACCAGCTCGCGGTTGTCCTCTAGGAACCGGATGGAGGAGAGCGCCTCCTCCCGAGTCTCGCCCGGAAAGCCGAAGAATCCCATCACATGATTCCAGATGCCGACGTTTGACGAGAGTTCCAGGCTTCTGTGGATAACGTCCCCCGTGGTCGCCTTGTCCATGAGCTTGAGGACGCGTTCGTTGCCCGACTCGAATCCGAAATGCAGATAGCGGCATCCGGAGGCCGCGGCATCGTTCCACACCATCTGGTCCAGCAGACTCTTCTCGAAGCGCATGTGCGTGGTCCAGAGAATGTCCAGACTGGTCTCGGTGAGCTTTCGCGTCAACTTCCTGAACAGCGCCGGCGGGTAGGATTCGTCGGTGAAATGGAAGTACTTCGTCTGGTACTTGGCCTTCAGGGTCCTGAGGTCATCGATGATCTGCTCGAGTTTCTTGGTTCGGTAGCCCGCCGTATACCCCTCGCCGTGGTCGCAGAACTCGCATCGGCCCCAGTAGCAACCGCGCGTCGCCAGATACGGCAGAATCCGGTCCGGAACAAAATATTTCTCCAGCGGGAGCCCGACGAAATCCGGCGGCGGAAGCGTGCTCATGTCCTCCGCATAGGTCAGCACCGAGGTCTGGATCCCTGCCGCGCCCCGATAGATGACGTTCGGGATTCCGGCCAGGTCACGACCGGCCGCAACGGCCTCAACGAGCTGCAGGAACGCCGTCTCCCCCTCGTAGATCACGGCGCTGTCAAACAACGCGAACAGGTCGGGCTTGCCGGGCAGAACGTCGCGGAGGCGCGTGACCGTGTTGCCTCCGATCGTCACGTGAACGTTCGGGAAGTACTGTTTGATCAACGAGCAGAAGGTCATGGTCGAGAACAGCTGCTGTTGCAACACGATCGAGATCCCGATGACATCCGGCCGCTCGGCCTCGATGGCGGGTCTGAGGAGATGCTCAAAGACATCGCGGTAGACGTTCACCTGGGTATCCTGCACGGCATCCAGTACCTCGCTGGACATGAACACTTTGTAGGACAGGTCCGTCTCCATGGGCGGCATGCAGATCCGCGCCGGAGCATAGACCAGGGAGATCGCGGCCGTGACCTCACGGAAGACGTTGATCGCCCATTCGAGCTTGTCCGTCTCGTAAAACTCCTGAGTCCTGACAATCCGTTTCGCTTTCTCCGCCTTCTCGGTCAGATCAGCGATCCGGTCACGGGTGAGCTCGCAGAGGGCCACCTGGGTCTCGGTTTCCCATTCCTCCAGCTCCCGCTTCTTGGAGAGCTTCCGCAATCGATCGAGCTGTTGCGGCACCTTCTTCAAGACGCGCCGGAGAAAATCGCCGCTGAAAAACCAATCGTACATCTCCAAGTTGACATCTTTCTGGACCACCTGATGTCCGGCGGCGCGCAGGACGGACGTGAGGGTGGGAAGGCTCAGGTAGGGCTCGGACGGGTACCAGTCCGGAGGAAACACCACCATCACCTTCGCCTTGCGACCGCCGGACTGTGCGGAGGCGTGCCGGTGCAACTGGACGAGATCCAGGCTGGCCCGCTCACCCTTTGCGTATTCGACTTTCATCAGGAAGCGCCCCTTTGGCCGCTCGGCCCTGGACTCGCGGCATCATACGGCAGAATGCTGCAATTGTAGGGCTCACGAACAACTGAGGTCAAGGGCAATTGCCGGTAAATGCCGATCGGAAATTCATCGTACGCACCGGCATTTACGTCCTCTCCAACTTGCTGCCGGTCCGGAGCTCGTGATAGTACTGCTCCAGGAGCTCGCCTCGCTGAGGCTCCATGACCACGAGCTGTCGCTGGTCGAAGGTGTTGGCACCGTACAAATACATCAGCCCGGGGGTCTCCCCCAGCTCCACGTGCATCTGCAGTTCCGGCGCCTCGTCGA
The DNA here is from genome assembly GCA_020027965.1 of Nitrospirota bacterium. Classification (GTDB taxonomy): domain Bacteria; phylum Nitrospirota; class Nitrospiria; order Nitrospirales; family Nitrospiraceae; genus JAHRHE01. The sequence goes on from JAHRHE010000132.1 coordinate 6,365, forward strand.
ACGTTGAAGTCTGGAGCGTGCGGCGATCGGCCAGGGACAGCCAGACCGTCTGGGCGGAAGCGGTGTGGTTCTCGTACAGCGGCGTCAGGCTCGGATGGTCGCCGGTGACGGAAGACGGCCAGGCGCTTTCCAACCAGGCTTCAAGGGCGGCAGGATTCTCCCCGATCGCCTCGATTTGCCGTCCGATCTCACACTCAAGCCGGCGGCCCGACCCCAGGCGGCCCACCACGAGGCCGGTGAACCGGTCGCCGGCAGTCACATAGAGATAGCCCAGGGCTCCGCCCGACCATCCCCATTCGGCTCGCAGCGAACCCAGAGCCGGGCTGTCCCAGCTTGCCTCTTTCAAGACCTGACGCTGGGGCAATCGGCCCCAAGCAAACCGCGCGCCTTCCCCCCGACAATGATGGAGTTCCTCATCCGTCAGGTGTTCCGGAGCTTCATCCCACACCGGCACGCTCTCCGGCAGGGCCAACGGTACGCGGTTCGTGAGATGAAAGAGAGGCCCGTCATCCGCTACCTCTTCGACCAGACGATACCGGACCGGAATTGGCACCTCCAGCAGCCGGAGCCCGCGGGCAGCGAGCGCGCGCTGGAACGGCACCCGGCGGGCGAGCTGGCGGGTTTTCTCGAATACGAGCATTCGCCCGGATGCGTTTAAGCCTGCGCAGAGCCGATCCAGCCGGCCTCCCACCCCGGTGCGTTGCTCGAAGGACGACTGGACCATAGGATCACGCGCACGTTCGAATGTCCGCCAATCGAGGCTGGGAAGACCGGGGTCACGCTCGGACTGCATGAGCGCCTGGGTGCACACGATGAGATCATACACATCATCCAGCGGCGTTTGCTCCAGATCTAGACAGTCAAATCGAAGATTCGAGAGTCGGAGCGCCTTCGCCCGTTCGCGAGCGACGGTGAGCGAGGCGGCCGAACGGTCCACTCCCACGAACGAGCATCCGGGGAATTGCCGTGCGTAGAAGGTGGTCAGGAGTCCGATGCCGCAGCCGAAATCCAGGATCGTACGGGCCTCACCGATCCGCTCGGCCACGATCGGTCCGACCTTGTCATAGTACTCGTAGCGCTGACTGTAAAGGACCGGCAGGATATGCGAGTTGGCAGCCACATCATAGAACGCCGTCTCGGCACCCGTTCCGCCCGGGGCTCGTTTGGCCTCTGCCAGCCGGTTCAGATCATTGAGATCGTGAGAGCTCAGCGTGTCACACTGCCATTGGAAGTAGGCCGCGTCGGATTCGAATCGCCGCAAGCCCCACCAGGCGAGATGATCCGCGAGCGCGGCATTGAGAGGGGGAATCTGCTCAAATGGCTGTGTCATTGATCCATTGCGTCGTTAGTGAGGAAGCACTCAATCGGCAATGAGCCAATGATTCAATTCTTCAGGAGGGTCTCTTCAACATGATGGCATCCTCATAGGTGACGGGGACGGGGTGCGGCTGGCGAAGTTGACCGGTTCCCAGCACCACATACTTCTGGCAGGTGAGTTCTTCGAGCCCGAGGGGACCCCGTGCGTGGAGCCGGGTGGTGCTGATGCCGATCTCCCCACCCAGCCCCAACAGGGCGCCGTCATGCATGCGTGTGGAGGCATTCACCAGCACCGCACTGGAGTCGGCTTCTTGCACGAATCGCATCGCCCTCGCGTAGTCGCGGGTGACGATGGTGTCGGTATGGCCCGGACCGTACTTAGCCATGTGATCCAGCGCCTCATCCATATCCTTGACCAGCTTGATCGCAATCGTCTTGGACAGGAACTGTCTGCTCCAGTCCTCGTCCGTCGCTTCCTTGACGGCTTGGTATCCGGTCAACGACTGGGATCCCGTCAGGGTGATTGTCTTCGGACAGCCTCTCACCTCAACCTTGAACTCGTCCAGCAAGCGGCGAACCAGGGCCGGCACGAGAGGCCTGGCGATCGACTGATGGACGAGGAGCGTATCGGCGGCGTTGGACGCCGACGGGAGCTGCACCTTGGAGTTCACCACGATATTCTGCGCGAGCGGAAGGTCAGCGTCAGCGTCAACATAGACCCGGCACACCCCGAGGTCATGGCACAGCACCGGGAGCCGTGACTGCTCCATCACCGTTTGTCGTAACCCGGCGCTGCCGCGCGGCACGATGGCGTCCAGAAATTTTGATTGGCGGAGCAGCTCGATGGCCGCTTCCCGCTCGGGACGCTCAATGAAGGTAATAGCCCCGGTCGGCACCCCAGCCTGCTCAGCAGCTTCCCGCAGGATTGTGGCAATGAGACTCCCCGAGCGATTCCATTCCGGTCCTCCTCGAACTACGCAGACGTTACCGGATTTCAGACACAGGGCCACCGCCTCTGTCGTGACGATGGGGCCCGAGTCCGACACGATGCCAATGACCCCGATCGGCACGCGGACCCGGCTCACCTGCATGTCGTTGGGCTGCCTCCACATCCTGGTCACCTCACCGACCGGATCCGGGAGTTCGGCAATCTGGGTCATCCTGTCGGCCATCCCTCGAATCGCCTCAGAGGTGAGTCGCACTCGATCCACCGCTGCTTTGACCGAATCTTTGTCGCTCCCCTGCTCCAGGTGTGTTCCAATCGCCTCGACATCTTGCCGGTTGGCCTCGAGGATAGCGGCCGCCTCGACTGACACGCGCTCGGCCATCGCCGCTAAAGCCCTGGCTTTGATCCCGCTCGAGAGGAGCGCCAGCGGTCGCGCCGCCTCACGAGCCCGCTTGGCAAGGTTGGTGACATAGATCTTGGCTGGAACTTCAACCATCTCAAACCCGTGACAAGTGACGCGTGATGAGTGACGAGCTTCGAACTGTGCCAGGACTATAGCACGCGGTTTTTGGGGTAGTCAAAAACGGGGGTAGGTGGCCGGGTGGCCTGGCTGACCCGCCTGCTCGCGGAGCCCGCACACAAGAAGGAGCGGCAGGGCGGTCAGGGCGGGCCCCTGCTCGCAGAGCGCGCACACAAGAGGGAGTGGCGGGCCGGCTGGGCTGACCGTTTTGCTCGCGCGTCGCTCACTCAAGATTCATTGGTTCCGGGCACAGGTGGATAGAGTGATCGCCGGACGCGCGCAGTGAAGGCCAGCCCAGCCGCCCGCCCCTTGGAGAAAAGGTGGATGGAGTGCTCGCGCGGGAAAGGGCGCGTCTTGGCGCGCCCGGGGTGGGCGGGTGAAAATGATGCGCGCAATAGGGGTCACCCAAGCCACCCGGCTTTGGAGGTAGCGGTGGAGGTGCCGGGTAGCTTGCTCCCTGACATGCTCGCGCGCCGCGTTCCGTTCTTGTCTTGTCATCGCCCATGAGCCATCAGCTATTTGCCATGCCACGAGGTCTTGTCCTTGCGCGGCGGATTCACTTAGAATGCGCCGAGCCCTCGAGATAACGGATATGATCGACCTTCGGAGCGATACCGTCACCAAGCCTTCCGAGGCCATGCGCGAAGCGATGGCCCGCGCCCCCGTCGGCGACGACGTGTATGGCGAAGACCCCACCGTCAACCGCCTGCAGGAGATGGCGGCCGCGCTGCTCGGCAAGGGGGCCGGGCTGTTCGTGCCGACCGGCATCATGGCCAATCAGCTCGCCATCCGGGTGCAGGCCCAGCCGGGAGATGAAGTCCTCGTCGAGAGCCGATCCCACATCGTCCGGTACGAACATGGCGCTGCAGCGGCGCTCGCGGGCGTGCACCTGCACTGGCTCCCGGGCAACCGGGGCATTCTCGAGCCCGACCAGATTCAAGCCGCCATCCGACCGAAGGATCCTACCTACATCAACACCACCCTGATCTGTCTGGAGAACACACACAACAGCGGGGGCGGCTCTCTGTACCCGCTTCCGACGATCGAAGGGATTCGCCAGGTGGCGCTCCAACGCGGCATT